>JANXZS010000083.1 GCA_025355385.1 Acidobacteriaceae bacterium
GGTCGATCGTCCACGGGCCACGTTGTCGCTTGCCCCGATGCGCGTGTAGATGCGGTCCACCAGCCCCAGGCGCACTCGCTCCGCCGGAACGAAGCAGCCCATTTGCGCCATGATCACCAGTAGCGCGGCCTGTCTTAGATATGTCGATTTGCCGCCCATGTTCGGCCCCGTAATCAGCAGCAGGCTGGGACCGTTTGTGTCGAGATATAAATCGTTGGGGATGAAGCGGCCTTCGCCGCCCGTCTCCATCAGTCGCTCCACGACCGGATGCCGTACGCCAATTGCTTCGAAGATCAAGTCCTCTTCAATCTTCGGGCGAACGTAGTGATGCAGAGCAGCCAGGTGCGCGAAATTGGCTAGTAGATCCACCTCGGCCACAATCGCGCTCGCGCGGCGGATGCGGCTGGCTGCCACAAGGACGGTGGCCCGAAGGTCAGCGAAGAGACGCTTTTCAATCTCGATGGCACGTTCGTGGGCGGTGAGGACGCGTACCTCGTAGTCCTTTAACTCAGGCGTGGTGAATCGCTCGGCGTTCACCAGCGTCTGTTTCCTCTCATAGTCAGCGGGGACGCTGGAGAGATTCGATTTGGTGATTTCGATGTAGTAGCCGAAGACAGAGTTGAAGCGAACTTTCAAGGAATGTATCCCGGTTCGCTTGCGCTCGCGCTCTTCAATGGCTGCGATGGATTGCCTGCCGCTTTTGCTGACAGTCCGCAGCGAATCAAGCTCGGCGTCCACTCCCTCCGCGATCACGCCGCCCTCCACGAGCGTCAGTGGCGGTTCCGGCAACAGGGTGCCTGCAATTTTTGCGCAGAGATCTTCTAGTGTGTCCAGCCGATCGAGGCAGTCGCGCCACTTGGTGGCGGTCAGGGGCATGAGGGCCAGTTTTACTAGCGGAAGGCGAGCCAGGGAGTGTGCCAACGCCAGCAGATCACGCGGGCCTGCACTATCCAGCGAGATGCGCGCCAGCAGCCGCTCCAGATCGAGAATGCCGGCCAGCGTACGCCGCACCTCTTCGCGGCGCACCAGATCCGGATGTATTTCGCCTACTGCTTCATACCTGCGCTCGATCTGGTGGCGGTCCAGCAGTGGTCGCAGAATGGAGGCTCGCAGAAGCCGCTTTCCCATCGGCGTCTGGCAACAGTCGAGGGTGTGAAACAGCGTCGTCTCTGGCGAGGAGTCGGAGAAGAGCGTGTCGATCAACTCCAAATTGCGCGCGGTTACCTGATCTAGTTGCAGAAACTCCGATCGTTCGTAGAACCGGATGCTGTCAATGTGCCCAGCGTCAAGTTGCTGTGTGCTGCGCACGTAGTGCAGCACGGCTCCAGCAGCAGCTGCTGCAGTTGCGTGCCCTGTCAGTCCAAATCCATCGAGCGAATGCGTTCCCAGCTGCCGTTCTAGCAGAGGAATGGCGTACTCTGCGGAAAAAACCCAGTCGTCGAGCTTCGTCTTGGTGGGGATGCGCTCCAGCCCTCGCGTCTCCTCGCGGTCCATGGGGTCGAGCAGCGGCTGGTTTGAACTAAGCAAGAGCTCGCTGGGCTGCACCTTGGTCAGCTCATCTATCGCCAGAGCCATCGCGTTTGCCCCGGTAAACTCAGCCGCGCGGAAGTCGCCGGTCGATAGGTCCAGTAGAGCAACGGCAGCGGTCTGTCCATCGGAGTGCAGCGCGCCTAGGAAATTATTGAGGTCCGCCCCTAGAGCAGGATCGATGGCCGTGCCCGGAGTAAGGACGCGCGTCACTTCGCGCCGGACGATCTTCTTAGTCAGCTTCGGATCTTCCATCTGCTCGCAAATTGCGACGCGGTAGCCCTTGCGGAGGAGACGGGAAATGTAGGCTTCCGCAGCGTGGTAGGGAACTCCGCACATGGGCACGGATCGCTCGCGGTCGCGAGCAGTCAAAGTGATCTGTAATTCCCGGGAAGCAGTTTGTGCGTCGTCGAAAAAAAGCTCGTAGAAGTCGCCCATGCGGAAAAAGAGCAGGGCATCGGGATTCAGCCCCTTGGCGCCCATATACTGTCGCATAAACGGCGTGAGTACGGGGGGAGATGGGGGCTCGGCGGAGGTGGAAGGCTCACTTGAAGCCGGGGGTAAATTTTCTTCAGGCACGGAGATGCCAGCATACCGCGAACGGCATGCTGGCGTGTAGTCCAACTGCTTGATTGCAATATTGGGTTGCTGCTAGATTCCTTGGCCGTGTCCTGAGGGCTCGGCAACCCGGGCGTCGGAGCCGTGCTGTTTGACCATCTTGTTGTAGGTTCCAATAATCAGGAATGGAGCAACCCACTGACCAACGAAAAGCGCCATATGGTCTTTGCCTTGAGCCTTAAGGGCAAGCGAAGCAATCACGGACGCAAATGCTGCGCCAAGAAAGAAGCTGCTGGGCAACTGCGCGGTATAGCTCTCCATCAGAGCGGTAACCTGATCTTCCGCGATTTCACCGGAACGAACGCGATGGTCCATATGTGTATCTCCTGTCAATTGAACGTTAGAAAATCATTGCCGTATCCCGCATGAACCCTCAGGACCGTACGAGCAGGCTAATAAATTTACTATTTGGGATAGATGCACGTATTGATGGGGGCAACAACAATTAGGTGAACAGGAGGGCGCTTTAGTTCGGTAGGATGAAACCAGCCGTCGGCGAACGGGCATGCTGAACGTGATCTAGATCACCGTATACTGGTGAGTACTCTTCTAAGGTTGATTAAATGTTTCTGCTTTGGCTCAGGGTCGCTGCGGCGCTATATGGACTGGCAAGTCTAGCTGCCCTGCCAGCAGTGCTGTACGGCCGACCCAGGTGGAACAGAGTCTGTCTGGGCGCTACCATCGGCGGATTTTTCTTTCACTTCGTTTCTCTGGCGGAAATGTTAAATGCGGCGCATCACTGGACGCCGGTCGGCATGCACGAGGTTCAGTCGCTGCTGGCTCTCTTGATTGCCTCCGCCTTCCTCTTAATCGCCCTGCGGTATCGCACGGTCTCCTTCGGGATGTTCGCTCTGCCGCTGGCGTTTTTGCTGGTCCTCATCCCGGCAATCGGGCCGGACAAATACACCTTTACCTCGCCGCTGATCCGCAATGGGTGGGTCTTTGTACACATTGCCGCGATTCTCGCCGCGTATGCGGCGCTGATCTTCAGCCTGCTTGCCAGCCTGCTCTACCTGTTGCAGGAGCGTCGCATCAAGAGCAAGCAGAAAGCCGAATTCCTGCCCTGGCTTCCACCTCTCGAAACTATCGACCAGATTGCCCATCGCACACTGCTCGTGGGATTCCACGCAATGACGGTGGGCCTGTTGGCTGGGTCGCTGATTGCTCAATCGAGTGTAGGGTCGGCCTACTTTCGCGATCCCAAGGTGCTTTTGTCATTCGGCATGTGGCTTCTGTTCGTGGTGCTTCTGTTTATTCGCAAGAGCAAGGGCTTGCGCGGCCGTCGCGCCGTCTATCTTTCCAGCCTGGTCTTTCTGGTGATGCTCAGCGTTTGGGCTGCCAACCAAGTCAGCTCCTTTCACAGGTTTACTGCCCCATGAGCACAGGCACCCACCTTGTTTTGCTCGGGGTGAACCACAAGACGGCCCCGATCGAATTGCGCGAGCGACTTGCCATCCCTGTCCACCGCCTGGCCGAAGCGACCCGGCAGTTGTTGGACACGGCGGGCGTTTGCGAAGCCATGATCCTCTCCACCTGTAATCGCGTGGAAATCATCACCTGCCAGGAATTCGCCGCCGACCTGCTGCATTTTCTGGATCAGTTTCTAGGCATCGATCCGAGCATGTTGCGCCCTCATCTTTACGAGTACCGCGAGCGGGAAGCGGTCCGCCATCTCTTTCGCGTAGCCGCCAGCCTGGATTCAATGGTTGTAGGCGAACCGCAGATCCTCGGCCAGGTGAAGGAGTCTTATACCGTTGCGCGCTCGGTGGGTGCAGTGCATGCAAACCTCGAGAAGCTTTTGCAGTGTGCCTTCGCGGTAGCGAAGAAGGTGCGGACAGAGACGCAGATTGGCAGCTCCTCAATTTCCATCGCATCCGTAGCCGTCGACCTGGCCCAAAAGATTTTTGGCTCGCTCGAAGGCAAAACAGTCTTCCTCGTCGGTGCTGGCAAGATGGGCGAATTGGCGGCACGGCACCTCCTCCAGCAGGGCGCCGGAGCGATCTTCGTCGCGAACCGCACGCACGAGCGAGCAGTGCGCATTGCGGATACATTTCATGGGCGGGCGATCCGCTTCGAAGACCTGCATAAGACGGCAGATCAAGCGGACATTATCATCACGTCCACGGGCGCGGCCCACCCCATCTTCCGCCGCGAGCATGGGCAGCTCTTCATGCAGAAGCGGCGCAACCGGCCTATGTTCTTCATCGATATTGCCGTGCCCCGGGATGTCGACCCCGAGATGAACCGGATTGAAGGCATCTTTGTATACGACATCGATGATCTGCAATCGGTGGCGGCTTCGCATTTGGCCGAACGCACCCGTGAGGCGGAAAGCGCCGAGAGCATCGTGGCTGGGGAGGTGGAACGCTATCATGAGAAGCTGCAAACACTGAACGTGGTGCCCGCCATTGTCGGCATTCAGCAGTCCGCTGAGGAGATTCGACAGATGGAATTGCGTCGCGCTCACGCGCGGCTTCAGTCGCTCACTGCTGAGCAATTGGCGGCGGTGGAGGCGCTTACCAGGGGCATGATGAACAAGGTGCTTCACCTTCCGTTGCAGGCCTTGAAAACCGCTGCCCGTGCCGGCGACGTGGCTACCGTAGAAACCATTTGTGGACTGTTCGAGGGGACAGCGACACACGCTGGCGAGCCCCTGCCATCCACGTTGCAGAAACAGCCAGAGGCTTCCACTGAAGCGGTCTCTGAGACTGCGGCGACCGCAGAGTCTAACGTAGTCAGCGAACAACAGCATGTTGCGGCGGGCCGAGTTGTGTCGCCGGCAAAGGGGCGGGCGTGATCCGCATCGGATCGCGGGGCTCCCAGCTGGCTTTGTGGCAATCGAACCACATTGCGGATGCTTTGCGCGCGGCAGGATATGATGTTTCGATTGAGGTCATCCGCACCACGGGCGATCGTATGCAGAACGTCGCCTTTGCCGAGGTCGGCTCCAAGGGGATGTTTACTAAAGAGATCGAGGAAGCGCTCGCCGAGGACAGGATCGATCTGGCGGTGCATAGTCTCAAGGACCTGCCAACTGAGTTGCACACAGACTTTTTTATTGCCGCCATTCCCCCGCGAGTGGATGCGCGCGATGCCCTTGTCTCGGCAGACTACGCTCGCTTTGCCGATCTTCCGCCGGGGGCGCTGGTAGGCACCAGCAGCCTTCGCCGCCAGGCTCAACTGCGGGCGGCGCGGCCTGATCTGCGGTATGTTGAGTTTCGCGGCAACGTGGATACGCGTCTGCGCAAGTTGGGTGATGGCCAGGTGCAGGCTATCGTCCTGGCGTCGGCGGGCCTGGAGCGACTGGGCAAAACCGAATGGATACGCGAACGTTTTGACCCCGATATCGTCTGCCCCGCGGCCGGGCAGGGCGCCCTGGCTATCGAGTGCCGCAGCGCCGATGCCACGACGCACAGTTTTGTTCGGTCTCTTGATGACGCGGAAACGCGCTTCGCGGTGACTGCCGAGCGAGCCGCATTGAACGCCCTTGGCGGTGGTTGCCAGGTGCCAATTGGCGTCTATTGCACGCGAGAGGGAACCGCCTTCCGTCTGCGCGGGGCAGTGGCGCAGCCCGATGGCAGCCTGGTGCTACGCGCGGAGGCGAAGGGTACGCAGGCCGACGATCTTGGTGCGAGGCTTGCAAAAGACTTGCTGGCCAAGGGCGCCGCCGAGATCTTGGCCAGCGTGAGCGGAACGCAATGAATCCGGTACCCGGTCAGCTCGCAGGTAGACGCATCGTTGTTACCCGTGCGCAGCAACAGGCGGGACGGCTGGCCGAGGCATTGCGGGAGCTAGGTGCAGACGTCATCGAGCTGCCGGTCATTGAAATCGTGCCACCCTCTTCCTACAAACCCCTCGATGATGCCTTAAGACATCTGGATTTGTATCAGTGGCTGATCGTTACCAGCGCAAATACGGTTCGCGTGCTTGGCGAACGGGCGAAAGCAATCCCAATCGACCTGTCTCATCTGAGGCACCTCAAGACGGTTGCCATCGGATCGGCTACGGCTGAAGCCATGCGCGAGCAGGGAATTGCGGTCGATCTGGTTCCTGAAAAGTACGTGGCGGAATCGGTTGTCGAGGCCCTGACGCAGGCAGCGCCCGGTGCCAGAATTCTGCTAGCGCGGGCAAGGGTTGCCCGCGATGTGATTCCCGAAGAACTGGCGAGTCTTGGCGCCCAGGTTGATATCGTGGAAGCCTATCAGACAGTAGTTCCTACCGGATCGGATACGCGGGTTCGCGAGCTTTTCGGTGATCCTGCGTGTGTGCCAGACGCTGTTACGTTTACCAGTTCCTCCACGGTAAAGAATTTCGTGGCTTTGCTTGAAAAAGCAGGGATGAGGGTGCCACCCGCCGGAGTGAAGGCTCTGTCCATCGGTCCCGTCACCAGCGCGACGCTGCGCGAGCGCGGCTGGGAGCCTTCGATAGAAGCCGGGCAATTCGACGTTGCCGGGCTGGTTGAGGCTGCAAAGAGGGCTTTGCCTCCGTCCTAGTGTAGGGCTCGGAAAAGCCACGCCGGGCCGTTGTCGGGTAATGCATAGCAATAGGAAATCCGCTCTAACTCACTCCTTCAGTGCGTGCTCCAGGTCTTGTCTGGGGAGTTGCAGAGAGGTTCCAGAGGGCAGTCAGCGCAGCGCGGCTTGCGGGCAATGCAGTTCTCCCGTCCATGGTGGATCATCTCGTGGGAGAAGGCGATCCAATGATCCTGCGGGATGGTCTTCATCAGGTCCTGCTCGACTTTTTCGGGAGCGGTATTGCGCGTCAGTCCCAGGCGCCTCGACAAGCGCAGCACGTGGGTATCGACGACAACTCCGACGGCCTCTTTGTACGCGACGCCGAGCACTACGTTGGCCGTTTTGCGAGCTACACCGGGAAGTGTCAACAGGTCTTCCATCTTGCGCGGCACCTCTCCATGAAATGCACTCAGCAGTAGCTTGGCTGCTCCCGAGATGGACTTTGCCTTGTTGCGGAAAAACCCCGTCGAGCGAACCTCGGCCTCGATCTCCGGCAGGGCAGCAGCGGCAAAATCCGCGGGTGTCGGGAACTTGCGAAAGAGCGAGGGAGTGACGATGTTGACGCGGGCATCGGTGCACTGGGCTGAGAGGATTGTTGCCACCAGTAATTCCCATGCGCTGTGATGTTGCAGCGCGCACTTCGCATGCGGATATGCCTTCGCCAGTATCTTGAGAATTGCCGCAATCCTCTCAGGCGCCAGGTCCGCTTTGAGAGAGGATTTCGATCGCGCCTTTGCGGACACAGCTTTCGCCGGAGCCCGGTCGGCAGTTTTTCTGGTCAGAGTTGCAGCGCGGCTTTTCTTCGCGCCTGTGATTTCAGTCGGTGCTGTCTTGTCGGTTGGCATGCGCCTTTCCCTCATCGATCCAGCCTATCTTTCCGAGCCACGCGGGCGTGGGTAAACCTGGACATGCCTTTCAGGGCATACATGCTCGGCTATACTCAACGAGGATGACAGAAAAGATCTTAGCCGTTCTGGCCCACTTCATCATTGCGGTGATCTCGGCTGGTGGATATGCCGGTATTGCCCTGCTAATGGCCATCGAGTCCGCGTGCGTGCCGCTGCCCTCGGAGATCATCATGCCTTTTTCCGGCTATCTCGTCTTCATGGGGCGCTTCAATCTGGTTTGGGTAGCCACAGCTGGCGCGATTGGCTGCAACCTGGGTTCCGCTGTTGCGTACTGGATCGGGGCTTATGGTGGAAGGCCGATGGTCGAGCGGTTTGGTCGGTTTGTTCTGCTGGACAAACACGATCTGGATCGCACCACGCGTTTCTTTTCAAAATATGGCTCTGTCACAGTTTTTGTTGCCCGGTTGCTACCCGTCGTGCGGACTTTCATCGCTTTGCCTGCCGGGATTGCGAAAATGCCTCAGCTCCGCTTTCACATCTACACGTTTCTAGGATCGTGGCCATGGTGCTTCGCCCTCGCCTATGCCGGAATGAAGCTTGGTCAGGGCTGGGAGACGGATCCTCGGTTCAAACTGATTTTTCATCAATTTCACGCGGTGGTAGTCGTCTTCCTGCTGGCCGGCATTGCGTGGTTCCTTTGGTCTCACCTGAAGGGACGTTCGCGATCGGCCGAAGCATAGGCGCTTTAACCGACACCATTGCCCTTCTCTATCCGCGATTTGCCATAGTTCCACTGCAGGGTTGAATCTAATCCGTCTTCACTTTATAGATTTTGTCAGCAACAGGAAGGATCAGTAAGAAATGTCGATAGTTAAGGATGGTGGTCAAGATACCGCTCCCGGTTCGAGGATTCTGCCCGCCACGGGAAAGCTAGGAGTTATGGTCGTCGGTCTGGGAGCCGTCGCGACCACACTGATCGCCGGCGTTGAAGCCGTTCGCAGAGGCATCGCCAAGCCAATTGGATCCATCACCCAGATGGGCACGATTCGCCTCGGCAAGCGTACCGATTCGTGCACCCCGCTGATCCATGACTTCGTGCCTTTAGCCAAGCTTGAGGATGTAATCTTCACCGGATGGGACATCTTCGAAGACAATGTGTACGAGGCAGCCAGCAACGCCAAGGTCCTCGACAAGGACCTGCTGCAGCAGATTAAGCCCTTCCTCGAAACCATCAAACCCCTGCCTGCGGTTTTTGACCAGTACTACGTCAAGCGCCTGCAGGGCACCAATGTCAAGAAGGGCAAGAACAAGCGTGATCTGGCCGAGCAGGTTCGCGCCGACATTCGCGAATTCAAGAAGACGGTCGATCGCGTCGTCATGATCTGGTGCGGGTCTACTGAAATCTATCTTCAGCCGCAGGATGTGCACGCCTCTGTCGCGGCCTTCGAGAAGGGGCTGGACGAGAGCGATATCAACATTGCGCCCTCGATGATCTACGCATACGCGGCGCTTTCCGAGGGAATTCCTTTCGCGAATGGAGCCCCCAATCTCACCGTCGACCTCCCAGTAATGCTAGAGCTATCCAGGAAGAATTCGGCGCCAATCTGTGGCAAGGACTTCAAAACTGGTCAGACCCTGATCAAGACCGTGCTGTCGCCTGCCTTCAAGGCACGTATGCTGGGCGTCAGCGGATGGTACTCAACCAACATCCTCGGCAATCGCGACGGAGAGGTTCTGGACGATCCCGAGTCATTTAAAACCAAGGAAGAGTCGAAGCTGGGCGTATTGGACTTCATTCTTCAACCCGATTTATATCCTGACCTCTACGGCAATATTTATCACAAAGTGCGCATTAACTATTACCCGCCACGTGGTGATAACAAAGAGGGTTGGGACAACATTGATATCTTCGGATGGCTCGGCTATCCGATGCAGATCAAGGTCGATTTTCTCTGTCGCGACTCCATTCTCGCTGCGCCGATTGCGCTTGATCTGATCCTATTTATGGATATGGCGAAGCGCACGCCCGAGCTGAAGGATCTGGGTATCCAGGAGTGGTTGAGCTTCTTCTTCAAGTCTCCGATGACGGTGCCCGGTCTTTATCCCGAACACGATCTGTTTATCCAGTCGATGAAGCTGAAGAATACGCTCCGGTACATCAAGGGTGAGCAGTTGATCACCCACCTGGGGCTGGAATACTACGATTGACGCTTGCCAGGAAGGGCAAGATCCACAACGGTTGACATTTACAGCAGGCGGCTAGTCGAACAGCTTGCCGTATTCCTTTCGCCCTTCGGCTCGGTTCGGGGGTGGGCTGACCAGCTCCGAAAAAGTTCCAGATTCCGCGCTGCTTTAGTGTGCCATCCAGAATCAAGGCGGCGGAGACAGACGATCGGTGGGCGACCTTCGTTTTTTAGGAGCAGCAAATCGTACGCTCCGGTGAACCTAAAAGCTCGATATGAACGTCCAATGGGTAGGCTATTCCATCAGAGGCCAGGGTGGCGGTCGAGGTGACGCAGATGAGTCGACGCATAAGCTGGAGTCAGATTCCCTTACGCATGGCGGTAGTGGCGGGCTTGGTATTGGCTCCGCTGGCGGGTTGGTCAGCAGGCATTGGCTCGGCATCTCCCCAGACTTCTCCGCAGGCAACGGCAAGCCCATCAGCTACTACGGATGCTCCGCAGAGTACACCCTCGCCTTCAGCAACTCCGCCCAACGCGCCACAGGGTGTACCCCTCCCGGGGACTTCGAACGATCCCGCACCGGGAACCACCACGGCTCCGGGAGCCACCACGAAGCCTCCGCAGGCACCCAGCCAACCAGCAGCATCCGATCCACCGGCTACGAGTTCTGCGCCGAGTTCATCCGCAGCGGGGCAGGCTTCCTCAAAGGTGAAATCCGGGAGCATTCACGACGTCAATTCCGTGGGCAATCGGGACATCGGCGGCCGCGGTATGGGTAACTGGTATTCGACCGAAAGCGAAATCAAGATGGGCAAGGGATACGCGATGGAGCTCGAAAAGAGCACTCGCCTGATTACCGATCCTGTCGTGACTGAATACATCAATCGTATTGGGCAGAACCTGGTAAAAAACTCCGACGCGAAGGTGCCTTTCACGATCAAGGTCATCGATTCCGACGAGATCAACGCCATGGCGCTGCCCGGCGGCTTCTTCTACGTTAATTCCGGTCTGGTTCTTGCCGCCGATGAAGAGGCGGAGTTGGCAGGTGTGATGGCGCACGAGATCGCCCACGTCGCGGCGCATCATGCTGCCCGCGAACAGACTCGCTCCAACTACGCGCAACTAGGGTCGATCCCCCTGATCTTTGTGGGTGGATGGCTGGGCTACGGACTGTACGAGGCGGCCTCGGTCGGCGTGCCGCTGACCTTCCTTCACTTCTCCCGCGAGTTTGAGTCGCAAGCGGACTATCTGGGAGTCGAATATCTATACCGCGCAGGCTACGATCCTCAGGCCTTCATCTCTTTCTTTGAGAAGATCCAGAATTTGGAGAAGCAGAAGCCTGGCGCGGTTTCCAAGGCATTTTCCACCCACCCGCAGACTCCCGACCGCATAGCGCACTCGCAGGAGGAGATCTCTAAAATTCTGCCATCGCGTGACGAGTACGTGGTGACAACTTCAGAATTCGATGAGGTGAAGGCTAGGCTGGCGCGCATTGAAAACAAGCGCAAGCTGAACGATACCAAGGATGGAAAGAAGCCGACTTTGCGCCGCGCCAGTTCCACTCCGGACAGCACAAATTCAGATCCCGCACAGCAAGGCGACGACAGGCCGACCCTGCAACGCCGCGATAATTAGAGCGCTTGCTTGGACGTGATTAGGTTGGGAATAGGGAAGTGGGCATTTTCTAACAGAAGATGCCGCTCCGGGACTGCCCGAGCATCTAAAAGTGGGCGAAAGCCATTCTTAAGATCGGGTGGCCTTTCTGCCGCCCGAAACCCCACAAGCCATGGATCTAAATCGATTTATCTAATCTATTTTATAACCACGTTACAGGATCTCTATGGTGTTGATAATGGGCTGTTTAGGCGTGCTGCGCTGCCGGTGAGTGGGCTTGACTGAGCGCGAAGTTTGCAGCTTTCCAGTACCATGAATGAAAGGCCTTTCATTGGAGTTTGCTTTGCGGTATCGATCGCTCCTCTTGGGTGTCGCCTGTTCGATTGCTGCGTTCTGCAGTTGCACAACAACCAGCGCTGCAAATCGAGCGCCGGGCAAACTGGAGACAAGTCTTCCGGCTGACCTGTCCACCGCTCCGCCGGTGATGCCCAATGCCGTCCCGGAGGCTCCCACGATGAGTGTGCCGGTCCTCTCATCCGCTCCCCGCCTTGAGGACTTTCTTGACACGGACGTCCATTCTCCCGTGTCTCGCAACATGCTGAACATCAGCGGATTCGTGCAGCGCTATCCCTTGGATGGAAGGCCCGTATCCGAGGAGACGACTGCTTATGTAGGATCAACGCCGCGCTATCTGTATATTGCTTTCGTCTGCAAGGATCGCAACCCCAAGCTAATCCGCGCGCACCTGAAGCGGCACGACTCCATCGGCGACGATGACTTCGTTGAAGTCACGCTCGACACTTTCCGGGATCGACGGCGTGCATTTGTTTTTCAATCCAACGCGCTCGGTACCCAAGCCGATGCACTCTACAGCGAGCAGACCGGCGCGGACTACTCGTTCGATACCGTCTGGGATTCCTGGGGCAGGCTGACACCCTCGGGGTACGTGGTGTTGATGAGGATCCCGTTTGCCAGCCTGCGCTTCAGCCAGACTGCGATGTTGGGTCAACCGCGCATCTGGGGAATCGTTCTGCAGCGCGCGATTTCACACGAAAACGAAAATGCTTTCTGGCCCCAGATCAAACGTGAGATCGCTGGTCGATTGACGCAGGATGCGCCGATCAGCGGATTTGCCGACGTCCAGCGTGGGCACAACATGCAGATTGAGCCGTATTTCCTGGCGCGCAGCGCTCGCACGCTCAACACGGCAGATAGCCAGAACCCCTACTTCAGCAATAAGCACCTGCAAGGCTTCACCGGGCTGGATACCAAAATCGTGTTGCGCGACAGCCTCGTCCTCGACACGACATACAATCCTGACTTCAGCCAGGTGGATGTTAATGATCCGGCACCTCCCAATCAGCGCTTCCAGCCGTTTTTCCACGAGCAGCGGCCTTTCTTCCTCGAAAACAGCAGTTACTTCTCTTCGCCCATCAATCTGTACTACACCAATCACATAGTGGCGCCGGAGTTTGGCGAGCGGCTCACAGGGAAGTTAGGTCCGTGGGCCGCGGGAATTCTGGATGTCGATGATCGCAAACCAGGTCAGGACGCTCCCGCGGGCAGCCCGGAACGCGGCACGCGCGCCCGCTTCGACGTGGCGCGCCTAAGTCGCGACCTCGGCCAGCAGTCCAGCGCTGGCATCATCTATGCCGACCACGAGTACCTGAACACGTACAACCGGGCAGGCGGAGTGGACTACCGCTATCGATTCAAGGAACGCTGGACGATGACCGGACAAGCGATTGCTAGCGGCACGAAAAACTCCGATACCAGCACCCAGAGCGGCCAGTCCTACGTGCAGTCGGTGAGCTACTCCGACGCGCACGTCAATTACTGGACTTCATACAACGACACCAGCCCCGGATTCCTGACAAAAACCGGCTTCTTCCGGCGCCCGGATATACGCGAAGTGAGTGGCGAATTGTTCTATAACTTCCGACCCAATAAGAAGGGCATTCTGTCGCATGGACCGTCGCTTTTCTCCGAGCGAACATGGGATCACAGTGGACTCCCCCTCGATCAGTATTCGGATTTCACCTACAACTTTCAAATGACTCACCGCACCTCCCTCTCCCCGTTCGTGGAGGTAGGGGAGGAACGACTTCGCCCGTCGGATTACGCGGCTTTGCCCGCCGACGTGCAATACCACGAAGATGCAGTTGGGTTGAGCTTTTATACCTCGCCAGTCCAGCAGCTTGCGGTGGGCTTCACCGGCTATACCGGAAAGGCGGTGAACTATTATCCGGCGGTCAACCAAGGGCCGTCGCCGGTGGATGTGGATTCAACCGACCTTAGTGTTGAACTGAAGCCAACCGTGGGTCTCGACCTGCAGAGTCGTTATGAATTCGATCACTTTACCGACCCATCTTCCGGCGCCCTTGCTTATGACAGCCATCTGCTGGTGACACGATGGAACCTGCAGATGAACAAGGCTTTATCTTTCCGCGTGATCGGCGAGTATCTTTCAACGATCCCGAACGATAAGTTCACCGATCTGCCGAATACGAGAGACATTTTCGCTAATGCCTTGTTGAAGTATGAGCCGCACCCCGGCACGGCGGTTTATCTTGGCTACACCACCAACTTCCAGAACCTGGACTCGGCCCTCTGCGATCGCGAATCCGATGGGAGGTGCAATCCCAGCGGCGCAATCCTGCCGCGCACCAACACCTCGATGCTCAACGACAGCCGCACTCTCTATCTAAAGATGAATTACCTGTTTCGCTTCTAGATCATTTCCGATGGCGAGGCTGCCGTACGGTAGCGAAACTCCTCTATGATGGTTGGTCATCATAAACTCAATCATGCCGCTCTCGCGACTTTTTGTCCCTGGTTGACCGGCGGCTCAAGAATGGAAAAGATACCCATGCAGTGTCTGAAGAATGGGAAGTGCCTGCTGGTCGTCGCAGTGCTGGTGTCGCTTTCAGCGACCGCTGCTCTGTCCGAAGCGAAGCTGCCGTCGATATACGCCGATCACATGGTGGTGCAGCGGGACGTGGCGGTAGTTGTGCGCGGGAGTGCGAACCCGGCGGAAGCTGTCTCTGTGACGTTTCGCGGGGCTACACGGAAGGCTGTTGCTGACCGGTTTGGATTGTGGGAAGTGGGGTTGCCGTCGGGTGTCGCCGGGGGTCCATTCACCATGGAGGTGACCGCCAGCAACACGGTTACCTTTTCCGACGTCCTGGTGGGCGATGTATGGGTGGCTTCGGGACAATCCAACATGGAGTTCCCGATGAGCAAGGTGATCCATGCTGCGGAGGAGTTGAAGACCGCGGACCGTCCCAATATCCGGCTGTTTCACGTCGATAAGGCTGCATCGCAATATGCGCTGGACGATGTAGCGGCGAAGGCTTGGGTGGCATGCACGCCGGAGACAATTGTGGATTTCTCTGCGGTGGCCTTCTTCTTCGCCAAGCATATTCAAGACGATCAGAAAGTGCCGTTAGGGTTGATTGAGGCGGATTGGGGAGGAACTCCAGCGGAAGCGTGGACGAGTGTTCGGGCGCTTTCCGCGGATGCATCGCTGATGCCGGTCTTCTCAGTTTGGGGGAAGATGACCGACGCACAGTCACACCGCATACTGGAATTGGACTATGAGAAGCATGCGCGGGAGGCTGCGAAGGCGGAAGGCAAGCCGGATCCGAAGTTTAACTGGCACCCGGACATTCGCTCGTACGCTCCGGGCGAGTTATGGAACGCGATGATAGCACCGCTCACCCATTTCCCTATTCGCGGCGTGATCTGGTACCAGGGCGAAACGAATTCCGGGGTGGGGCGATCAAGCATCTATAGCAACCTGTTTCAAGCCATGATCCGGGACTGGCGGCATAGCTGGGGCGTGGGCGATTTCCCGTTCCTCTTCGTCCAGATCTCCAGCTTCCATTCTCCGGAGGAGAACTGGCCCGAGGCTCGGGACGCACAACGGCGAGCGCTGGCGCTGAAGAATACGGGGATGGTGGTAACGATCGATATTGGCAATCCCGACGATGTACATCCAACCAACAAGCAAGATGTGGGTGCTCGACTGGCCTTGGCGGCGCGCGCCATTGCGTACGGAGAGACGCTGCAGTATTCGGGGCCGCTGTATCGGATGGTCTCTCCTGACGAAGGCGGGCTGCGAGTGTGGTTTGACCACAGCGCGGGTCTGATGGCGAAAGGCGGTGCGGCGAGGGGATTTGAGATTGCGGCTGCCGACAGAAAGTTCGTCAGCGCGAAGGCCCGGATCGATGGGCAAGCGGTCATCGTTTCAAGCGAAGCGGTTGCGGAGCCCTTATATGTGCGGTACTCGTGGAGCGACGTACCTGATGGAAACCTGTATAACGCAGCGGGGCTGCCGGCTTCGCCCTTTGTCTCGGATTAAGGGACTTTAGTCAGGTAGGTTGAAGCAGGACTGTCGGAGCAGCTTTGCATTTACAAGAGTCGCGCTTCGCTACTTGCGAATTTCGCAACCAACTCCGCACCCCATGGTACGGCTGTGTTGGCTAGAGCAGAAGCGGGGTTACTCTAAGGTGAGCCACAGCTCTCTGCAGGCATTTACATCAAGAAAATGCCTACATCGCTAACGCTGGATACATCACACTATCCCTGCTTCTGCTCTAGTGTCCCAGGAATGCATGCTTGGCTGGCCTGCCCGATGCCTGCCATAGCTTCACCACTTCAAACAGAATTGTGGTCGCGTATGTGACGGCGATCCACAGGCACACTTCCTCAATGGGAAGACGCGACCACGCACCGATGCGCAATCCGATCATCTGGCGATCCTGAAAATTCCACCAGCCATAGGGCAGGGCCAGCGTTGCCTCCCACAGAAGACTGATCAACACGACGATAAAGACAGTAAGGCTGAATGCACGCCAGTTGATGAATGGCCTCACCGTGGGCAAAAAGCTTGCGGAGGGTACCAGCGCAACGGCCACCAGAAATGTGAAGTAACCCGGGTAGCCCGCGGGATACATCGAGAACATTTTTTTGTACACCACTGCGACCGCGATGAGCAGAACTCCGACGATCATCGACTCAGGATGAAATCGCATTATCCGGGGAATCAATCTGGCCGCGGACGAATAATCGACCACGTTATATGCAGCCATCCAATATTCATCCAGCCAGATATAGGTCAGAAGCACGCAGAGAAACCCGGTCAGGTAGAACACATATTCCTCGACGGGTACGGGGCCGCCGAGGGCTGGTGCACCCACACCCAGGGTCGCTCCAGCATTACTGAACAGAAAAAAGCGTCGCGCGAAAAAGAAGTCAAGTCCCCAACCAACCGGCACCAGAATTCCGATAGTCCACCAGAATGCCTTCTTAGGTACTTTCACTCCCTCGCGCGGGAGAAACCAGAAGCCAATCACCATAATAGGGACGATGAATAGCAGCAGGCTCAACGTGTAGCCATGCGGTGTTGGATTCGGGCTCGTAAGCTGCAGCGTTCCGGGAGCGCGGACCGTATGCAGTGTGATGGCGGCTGGCACCACGACCATGGCCAGCATGGCTGCTGCGACCCACGAACTTTTGCGCGGTGACGGAGAACTCCTGAGACCAAGCATGAGACCTCCAAAGAGTTGCGCGCAGTCTACTCAGGTTGCAGCATTTCGCCAATGCAAATCTCTGCGATACCGCAGGAGGTGAGAAGTGCTTATGTTCAGCAACCAATAGTTACTCGGAATCTTTGATTGAGAAAGACTCGGCGGCCCGCAGGGCAAGGCCACGCGCAACGGAGGTGAACTCTTCTCCTGTTCGGATGCGAGCCTCGCTGAATCGCGTCTCGAAAATACCACGGACAGACGGGACGAACGAACTTCCGCCGGTGAGAAAGACGCGGTCCACTTCGCGCACGTCTACGCCCGAGGCGTGGAAAAGGGAGTCGACGCAATGCTCAAGTGTCCGCAGATCGTCTGCGATCCATCCTTCAAACTCGGCACGGGTGACGGCGATGCGAAGGTCCATGCTGCCGTCGCGGAAGCAGAACTCGGCAGCACTCGCGCGCGACAACTCCATCTTGACGCGCTGAACGGCCTGGTGAAGCTGGTAGCCTAGATCTTCGTCGATCAGTGTAAGAAGCGCTTCAATCATCTCCGGCTGCAAGGCACGAACGCGAGCACTCTTGAGAATTTCCATTACGCTGCGAGTACGCAAAAACGAAAGGTAATGCCAGCGTTCGAGATTTGCATAAATCCAGGCTGGCACCGCTGGCAGAATCTTGTTAAGCGAGCGTGCGAAGGAGTCGGATCCCAGGGCGGGGGAGACAAGTTTGCGGATGATCTTCGAGTCGAAGGCATCCCCCGCCAAGCCCACACCGCTGCTGCCGAGTAGATCCTTCGGGGCGCGGCCACGGCGGCGTACGCCCGGTCCGACGTTGAGCAGCGAGAAATCGCTGGTGCCTCCCCCGAAGTCGCCGATCAGGATGAGTTCATCATGGTCGAGGGTGGACTCGTAAGCGTAGGCAGCAGCAACGGGCTCCATCTCGAACTCAACCTTTTCATAACCCGCCGTCTCGAGTGCCCTACGCAAGCGTGCTACGGCGTAAGTATCATCGTCTTCACTGTCCGCCCCGACGAAGCGCACGGGACGGCCCACCATGGCCTGTCGTATGGGCGAGCCGAACTGCCGTTCCGCATGCAGGCGCAGGTCGGCCAGAATGCGTGAGATCAAGGCCTCAACCGTGTAGTGTCGGCCAAAGACTTCCGTACCGTTGAGGTAGCGGCTGGAGAGGTGCGATTTGAGAGATTGGATGAATCGGCCCTTATCGTCCGCCGCGAGGTACTGATCGATAGCAGCCTGCCCCGTCCACGATCGTGTGTGTGCCCTCCCCGCCTTCCTGGTCTGATCCATGTACAGCACAGAGCGAGATGATGAAGTCATCCCTCCGTGAATGGGAAACTCGACCAGTTCGACACCGGAGTCTCCCTTTATCAGAGCCAGTGAACTGTTCGTCGTTCCGAAGTCGAGACCGATTGCCAGTCCCTGCCTTTGCGCCTGCTGCATCCTGACTATTATTCAGCATGCGAGCACAATTTGCTGAGGCTCAACGCCGTGGCTTAATTGGTGGCCAGCGGCGGGGATGGATCCTGATATTCTTCCCCGGTGTATGCGCGCGGATCTCCTAACGTCCCTGCTGGTGGAAGATTTCGCAGGTACACAACAATGTGCCACATGTTGTCGTCACTAAGGATTCCACTTGAAGCAGGCATGCCTGAGGGAGCTATTCCATGTTCAATAATCCACTTCAATTGCCCATCGCTGTAAAGCTGGACGTCGGCGGAAGTGAGAGACGGGATGGGTGGTGACATCTTGGCCGCGAATGGAACGCCGGTGTTCTGCCCATCGCGGCCGTGACAAACTACACAATAATATCCAAACACGAGTTTCCCGGCTTCGATGGTGCTCGGTGTAGGTTTCAAGGAGTTAGCTTGACTATTCCCGCCTATAGTCACGTGATGCTTTGTCCAGCGGATGGTAGCACTCTCGACTCTTCCGGGTTGTCGGGCTTTGCAGGCAGCGAGGCTCAAACTGGCAAGAGCACAGAGAGTCAGGCAGAGCGGGCGCGACTGCATCTATTTGTCCCTGACGTGAACGACGAAGCGCATGGATTCATGACCGCTTCCACAAAAGCTGCCACACATGCCGTCAAAATCGCCGGTCTGGTCCGAGGTAATCGCAACGCTTACAGGATGGCCCTTAGGCATGCTTTGATGTACATGGAGATGCGGAATGACCAGGCTATGGCTTACATCCTCAGATATAAGTACGAGCGTGATCTTCTCATCCTTGGCAATGGTGATTTCGGACGGAGAGAACGAAAATTGCCGGGCGCGCACTTCGATGATGCGATTCGTGTCCTGAGTTTTTACATATCCAGCTGTGAAGAGTGCTGCTGGTACCGCGAGGATAACGAGCCTTTGCAAGTAGTTGGTCATATCAACCCTCCATGGGCGGGACCCAGCATGTTATGGCGTGATGAACGTGGCCAATTTGTGCTCGTTCATAACGTTTTCTCCGTCGCATGCAGCAGCCCGCGCTTCGGGCTGCATTCACGGCTCCCTTGCCAGCGTGCAAAAAAGACCATGGGTTGGGCCAAGGTTCAGTCTAGAGAGCCATACTGGAAGAGATGTCAATCAAGTGTCTTTGCTTTGTCACAAAAGTTGTGACGGCTGCAACACTGACACGCGCAATAGAGCGGGCTTCGGCTTGGCGTGTGCGAACCTCGCGGCATGCCGCGAATGCCGAACGTCTCCATCTGCGCCGGTCTTAAACGAGTACATACGCCCGCGAGGTTGAGGGCGCAACAGCGTGTCGTATTCTTTCCTGGAACTGTACAGAGCTATGCAGTGCTCAGGACCTCGTTAGAAAACCTGCGCGGACTGCATCGCAGTGGCAACGAATTCAGTAGAGCAGAAGCAGGGTTACTGTAAGGTGAGGCACAAATCTCTGCAGGCATTTTCATCGAGAAAATGCCTACATCGCTGACGCTAAATCCATCACACCATCCCTGCTTCTGCTCTAGAACGCAAGCTCACGCCAAGCAGTCCTCAACGATGGATCGGCCCGAGATCCGAACCGCATGATTTGCGGATGACCAGGTGGGTTTGCAGCAGAATATCCCGCGCGGGCAGTTCCAGCCTGTCGATTCGCTCTAACATCGTGATCATGGCAATCGCCCCGATTTCCGCGCAATTCTGATGATGCGTCGTCAATGGAACCGGTAGCAGGCTCGCATACTTTACGTCGTCAATGCCGGCTACGCGTATCTGTTCGGGCACTCGGACTCCGAGGTCAGAGAGCGTTTGCATGAGCTGGGCCGCGGTGAGATCGTTCGCGCAGACAATTGCTTCCGGTCTGCAAGTTTCAAGAGTCTTCTGTACGAAGGCGGGATCTTCGGGGAATCCGCGACGAAGCATATCTTTATCGACGCATACGCCAGCAGCGTACATGGCCTCGCGATAGCCGGCCACGCGAGCATCTACAGTAGCGGCCGATTTCGGCTTGGCGATAAATGCAATCCTGCGCACACCTAGCCGCAACAAATGACTGGTGACCATATATCCCGTGCGCCGATTGTCTATGCCCACCAAGTCACACTTGGATCTTTCGGGATAAGGCTCAAAGCATCGATCCAGCAAAACAATTGGGATGCCGGCGGCGTTGAGTGCCTTTGCAATCCGCGTATTGACAGCGTCCTTTTGGTCGGTATATTCCAACGGGGCAAAGAATACGCCGGAGACCTTTTGTGCGACGTATTGGTGGCATAGTTGTTCCGCTTCATTTTCCTGATGAGCATCCTCATCCATGGTGTGTCCCCACAGAAGGGAATGAGAGGACGACAATGGGGATCGCATCATCCCTTGACAGATTGGTTCGAAGATCTCGGTTCGCCCCAAGTCCGGAATCAACAGGCCGAATACCCGACCAGAGATCGAGGCCCTCGGCAAGACAACGGTTCCCGCTCCCGCGCGCCGGGAAACAATCCCCAGTCGCTGCAACTCATTCATCGCTCTTGCAATCGTGATTCGGGAGGCATTAAAGCTTTTCCCCAATTCGGCTTCGCTAGGCAAGCGAGCTTGGACCTTATACCTGCCGGATTGGATTTCCCGGTAGAGCTGCTCAAAGACCAGCCGATGTTTGGGCAAGTCGTGGTCGGGAGATGACACGGTCTTTTTTGTTCGAGCTGGTTTCGTTCCGTCCCGGCCCGTGGTGTTCATCTGGTCAACCCTTCTTGTCCCGATTTTGATGTCCCGACAAAATGTATAGACAAAAGAGGGAACTGTGAGCTCATTTGCCATCCCGGAAGGTGGTCTCTTCGTAAATCAGTATATCCATTTACTAGCCGCTTTCGTCTAGGTAATGCTCTCTACACTTCGACCACTGGATGTCATAAGGCAAATGTTATGAATGGCTTGAAGAAGAAACTTCCTTAGGGATGCAGTCCGAGGTGCATTATGGCATGTGAGCGGAAATTTAGCAGAATGGGATTGCTATGTAAACGTTATATCAATGGCGAAGGAAATCCGTGTGGAATTCATTGACATCCATGCCCCACAACTTTTAATGTTCCGGAGGTAGCACTTAGACCTGGCTTGAGCCGGGCTATCGAACAGGCACTTACACAACCAAAGAACTGGAAGTTGTTGTAACCGAGCGAGTTCGCGACGGGACCCAACTACCAGACACGAAGTAGATCTTTAGCACCAACTCTTTAAGGGGAGGTTCGACGTATGAAAATTTCAAGGTACAAGGCACTGTTGTTGCTATTGTGCGCTTGCATGTTGATGATCCCGGCCCGTAGCTTCGGCCAGGCCGTCTTCGGCTCGTTATACGGCACTGTGACCGATAATACCGGTGCCGCCATTCCAAATGCGACAGTTACAGTGACAAACACTAATAAAGGCGCTAGCGACGTAATTCAAACCAACGGTTCGGGTGAGTATCGCGCAGAGCACCTCATTCCCGATGTCTATAGCGTCAAGGTAGTAGTCAACGGTTTCAAGGGGTCTGAAACTAAAGGCATTCAGGTTTATGCTGATTCTTCCCTGAAAGTTGATTCGCAACTACAGGTAGGCGGGTCGACGGAGAACGTAGAGGTCAACGCTGATGCTGTCCCGCTTCTTAAGACGGACCGTGCAGATGTGTCGACCACTTTCACGCAGAAAGAAGTCCAGGATCTACCCATCGGCGATCGCAATTTCACCAACCTTCAGTTGCTTCTGCCCGGTGCTCAGCAGTTGGGCTGGAGTCACGCTGCCAGCGAAAATCCGCAGGCCAGCAAGCAGATCCAGGTAGACGGCCAAGCCTTTGGTGGCGTGGCTTTTGAGTTGGACGGTACTGATAATCAGGATCCGATCCTGGGCATCATCGTCATCAACCCGAACATGGACGCACTCTCAGAAACCAAGATCACTACGCAGAATTTTGACGCGGAATTCGGTAAGGCTGTTTCGTCCGTCGTGACGGCCCAGACCAAGTCCGGTACTAACAGCTTCCACGGTTCCGTGTTCGACTACCGTACCAGCGGGGCAAATCTGGCGAGGGATCCGTTCACGCAGGGTCCGCATGATCCCTTCCCCGGCCAATTAAAGAACCAGTTTGGAGCTTCCCTTGGTGGACCGATCCTAAAGAATCGCCTGTTCTTCTTTGGTGATTATCAAGGACTGCGGCAAAAGGTTGGAACCTCCGCGACCAGCACGGTTCCGACCACGCTGCTGACCAACACCTGCCTTGGCTCAACCGTCGGCCCCAGTGGTATTCCGGGTTGCGACTTCAGTGAGTACAAGGGAAACACTGCCTACGGCTCGGGAATCATTTACCAGAACGATGGCATGTCCGCGCCCAAGGGCACGCCCTATCCCGGGAACGTAATTCCAGCCAGCCAGGTTGCCCCTCAGGCGCTCGCCTTCCTCAAGCTACTGCAACCATTTACTCCGAACAAGGCTTCGTCGGGCGGGCTGTTCGATGAGTACGCCGCCAGCGGCACCGGTGGTTTTAACAGTGACCAGTGGGATGTTCGCGGTGATTGGCAGGCCAGGCCGAGTGTGCACGTCTTCGGGCGCTTCAGCCGCTTTACGGATACTCTGGCTGGTAAAACTCTGTTCGGCCCAGCAGGCGGACTCGGATTCGGCATCGGCGGGTTTGCCGGTACTTCGCTAGGAGCCAACGACAGTGCTGCCCTAGGTACGGACATCGCTGTGAACTCAAGCCTGATCACCGATGTTCGTCTCGGCTACTACCGCTACAACATCAAGACCTCGAAGTACGATAATGGAATTGACTTTGCGACGCAGCTGGGAATACCCGGGTTAAACACCAGTGCTATCACTAGTGGCGCGCCCGCCTTCCAGATTGACATGAACACCCAGAACGGAAGCTTCGGCTCTGGGCTGAACATCAACCGCTGCAACTGTGGTCTCACTGAAAAGGAAGACCAGGGGCAGATCGTAAACAACTGGACCAAAATCCTCGGAAACCATGCGATCAAATTTGGTGCGGATATTCGTTACGCCCGCAACCTGCGCGTGCCTAGCGACTCCAACCGTGCCGGTCAACTTGAGTTCCAGGGCGGCCAGACTTCCAATCCATCCCTGGGTTCGGCGGGCGGTCTTGGCTTCGCTTCTTTCGTCCTAGGTCAAGTCAACAATTTCTCGCGCTATGTAAGCGTCTCAACCAACGCAAAGGAGTTTCAAAAGCGTGACTTCTTTTACGGGCAAGACACTTGGCGTGTAACTCCAAACCTCACCGTGAATCTGGGCTTACGCTACGAACTGTATTTCCCCGAGTCGGTAAACGGTAACGGCAATGGCGCGTTGATGGATCTGAACACTGGGTACCTTCACGTGGCAGGAGTCGGCAGCGTCCCGCGCAACATGGGATGGGGCAAGGCAACCAATGCTTACAATCCTCGTATAGGCGTGGCCTATCAGATGGACTCCAAGACTGTCATCCGCTCCGGATATGGCAGAAGTTTCGATTTGGGAGTCTTCGGTTCCATCTTCGGCCATGTAGTCACGCAGAACCTGCCGGTATTGGCTAATCAGTCAATCATTGGCTCGGGCGATGCAACCACTTATGCGTTCAGCCTGGCTTCGGGTCCGAATGCTTACGTGTTCCCGGCGGTCCCTTCCAACGGTCTGCTGCCTGCTCCCGGGTATGCCGTGAATGTGAAGTCGCGGCCGAACAGCCTTCGTCTTCCAACCATCGATGCGTGGAATTTGTCCATTCAGCGCGCTGTAACTCCAACCCTTACGGTCACCATGGCATACGTCGCGAACAAGGGAACCCATACCCTGAGCGCCGGAGACGGTAACAACACCAACCCCAATGAGTCAGCTCTGGTACTTCCCGCGCAGTACAGCGTTGTGGGAGCCCCGCTGCACTGGGATCCGAATGTTTCCGGCGATGCAATCTATTCCGCAGCGTTCCCCCAGTACACGGGTATCGCCCCGGATGGCGGCACCAAGACCAGCAAGTATCTGCAGCGCTACTACGGTGGCTCTCTAGCGGCTTGCAAAGACCCCAACTACGTCACCCCTGCCGGTGTTGCGCCGGGAATGTGCGGCTGGAATCAAGGCGTCTCCTACTACGGGGATAACCAAAACTCTGAGTTCAACGCACTGCAATTGACGGCGGCCAAGCAATTCACCAAGGGCTTGTCCTTCACAGCCAACTATTCGTGGCAGCGTGGCTACGACTTCAACAGCTCTTACTCCACCTGGGACAGAAGGGCAACGAGGGGTCGTAACAACGACATCCGCGAACAGCAGTTTGTGATGTACGGCGTGTATCAGCTACCGTTTGGACGCAACAAGATGTTGATGGCAAATACTTCACGCCTTGTCGACTCCATCATTGGTGGCTGGCAAATATCCCCGGTTATCAATGTGTCCAGCGGCTTACCCTTCACCCTCGGCTACAACGAGTGCAACGCATCGGTGGGCGGTACCTCTGCTCCTTGCTATCCCAATGGCGACCCTGGTGGCTTGAAGACCAGCCTTTCTGGATTCCATCCTGACAGTAAGAGCCGGACTTTCTTCCAACCCGTCAGCGATAACATTCAGACCCATCCCGCATTTGGCTTTTCTGCAGCTGGGCTGGATCAGATTGGAAATTCGGGCCGCAATAACAAATTTGGCCCGAGCTTCTTTAACGCTGACATGTCCTTGCAGAAGAACATTCCGATCCACGAACAGTTGCTGGCTCAGTTCAGGGTCGACGCCTTCAACGCTTTTAACCACATCAATCCAGGTAACCCGGGCGGTAATATTGAGAGCGAAGGCACGATCACCGGTCTTGCACCCGGGACTACAGCGCGCTTCCTGCAGTTCTCCTTGCGCGTGCAGTTCTAAGCGCAATTGAACCCTTACCAGAGCGAGGGGAGCATTTGCTCCCCTCGCTCTTTTCATGCCAGTCCGCAGAAGATGGAATTGTCTCTGTGTTCTTACGCATTCGTTGCCCACAGTTGTTTGAATTGTTAGCAAGAGGCGCCGGTAACTATGTCTCGTATAGCTTGGAAGGTAACTTTCTCGGGAGTGCTGGTCGCCGCACTCTTCGTCGCGACCGCACCCGCAACGCAGAACCCTGGGCCCACTGGTTGGGATCTCGGTCCATTCTCAAGGCCAGCGCAGGGCAATCCAGTAATGTCTCCGCAACCGCGTAGCCTGTTCAGCGACCCCATCCGTAAGGCGCCGGTGCACTGGGAGGCGTTGCATACGTTCAATCCGGGCGCGATTGCCCGCCAGGACAGAGTTTACGTTCTGTACCGCGCGGAAGACGACACTGGCGAGCACGCAATCGGCGGGCACACGTCGCGCCTTGGCCTTGCCGAGAGCTCTGACGGGATTCATTTCAAGCGCCGGTCAGCTCCGGCCTTCTTTCCTGCTGAGGATAGACAGAAGCAGCGGGAATGGCCCGGCGGAGTTGAGGATCCCCGCGTGGTTGAAGGCGAAAATGGAACGTACGTGCTGACGTACACGCAGTGGAATCGCGTGACCTACTCTATCGGAATCGCAAGCTCAAAAGACTTGCTCCACTGGAACAAATATGGGCCGGCGTTTCTTTCCGCGGTCGGCGGAAAATACGCAAATCTAAAATATAAGTCCGGTGGCATTGTCACTACCTTGTCTGATGGCCGCCTGAAGGCCGCGAAGATTCACGGCAAATACTGGATGTACTGGGGTGAAGGCGAAGTCCACTTAGCCACCTCTCAGGACCTGCTGCATTGGACACCGGTGCAAGATGAATCTGGCGAATTGCTGGTCGTCCTTAGCAGAAGGCCCGGTCATTTTGACAGCGGCTTCCCCGAAGTGGGTCCCCCGCCGGTGTTGACCAAGAACGGAATCGTCGTTGTCTACAACGGCAAGAATGACCCGGATGCAGGGGATCCGGCCCTGGGCACCAATGCCTATGCAGCGGGACAGGCCCTGTTCAGTGGCGATGAACCGGCAAAGCTTCTCGCACGGGCTGACGCTCCCTTCCTCAAGCCGGAGTTACCGTACGAGAAGACTGGTCAGTACGTGGCCGGAACCACCTTTGCCGAAGGCCTGGTTGCGTTCGATGGAAAGTGGTTTCTCTACTACGGATGCGCGGATTCCATGGTGGGAGTGGCCGTGGCGGGGATGGAGAACCAGGTCAAGGGAGGGGCAAAATGACCCGTAGCGATGGCCGTAAGAAGACAGGGAAGCGGAGTTTCCCTACAACATTTGCCTGGCTGTTCGCGGCGCTCTTCTGCGTGACGGCGACCAGTATGCGTGGTCAGCAGCAGCAGGTTTCCAGTAGTGAAGCGCCGGGCGGCGCTGATCTGGCTACCCTGCGCGCCCTCATCGATAAGGGTCATGCGGCGGAGGCGCTCAAGCAGCTAGAGGTGCTGGCCACACGGAAGCCGGAACCGGCTGGCGTGGAGCGCCTGCGTGGTGTCGCCTTCTACGCGCAGAATAACTTCGCCGAGGCTGACCATGCCCTTGCAACCGCTCTGCAGCAGAACGGAAAGGACGTCGAGGCGGCAGCGATGCGCGGCCTTACACTCTTCCGGCTGGGTAAATCCGTCGACGCCATCCCGATCCTGGAGGGTCTGCATGATGGTGCGCCTTATAGCAAGGTCGATCCCAGCTACGTGCTTGCCCTGTGTTATATCGACGTTCGCCGCTACGACGATGCCCGGCACGCATTCGCACGCCAATACGGATTTGAGCCGGATTCGGCTGCGGCCTACCAGTTAGCGGGGCGCATGCTTCTGCGTCGAGAGGCGTTGACGCCAGCACAGGAGTTTGCAAAAAAGGCCGTTGAATTGAATCCCCATCTGCCGCTTACCCATTTACTCCTGGGAGAGGTAGCACTCGCGAGTCAGCACCTCGATGAGGCAGTGACTGAATTCGAGGAAGAACGCGCCCTCAATCCCTTGTTAGGCGCAATCTATGACCGCTTGGGGGATGCTTACACGCGCTCTGGGAACTATCAGAAAGCGCAGCAAGCGTTACAGCAGGCCATTCTACTCGAACCTAACTCGACTGGACCCTTCATACTCATTGGAAAAGTACTGCTCAAGCGGCAAGATGCGGTTAGTGCGGCCGTCTATCTGGAACGAGCAGTCCGAATGGACCCAACCAACTACATGACCCATAGCCTGCTAGGCCAAGCCTACCGCATGATGGGCCGCACCGAGGAAGCTGCTCAAGAAGCCGCGACGGGACAGAAGCTGCAATCAGCAGGAAAGTCCGTGCAGGATCCCACGCAATAGCAATCCCTCACTGTCCTCGTCGGCGGCCAGGCCCAGTCAAGAAGGTCAGGTTGCGGCGTGTCCCTTGCCTTCGACTATTTCGCTAATCCTGTCGACTGTGGGACCGTCAAACAATTCCACTTTCCCGTTAGGCCACCGCACCTCAATGTTCTTCAGTTTGGTCTCAGCGCCCAGTCCAAAATGAAGGCGAAGATCATTACTGGAGTTGTAGCTGGAGCCGCTGCGGACCTCGTCGACCCATTTTCGTTTTTCACCCTGCACTGTGACCCGCGCGCCAATGCCATCACGATTGGATACCGTGCCAATTAACGACAGCCCGATCCAGTGGTTCTGGTTGCTGGCGATATTGACCAGCAGCATGGGTAGATCGTCGATGTTATTGAAGATGGCTTCGAGTCGGCCGTCATTCCACAAATCCGCAATAGCAAGACCGCGCCCAGGCGCAGGAGTTTGCAAACCCGGCCCCGATGTCTTGGAAATGTCGCGGAACTTCCCATTGCCCAGGTTCAAATACAGGAAGCGCGGCTCACGATACTGGCCGCCCAGCTTTGCCGTGTCCACTTCGGGATAAACATGTCCGTTGGAGACGATCAGATCGGGCCACCCGTCGTTATCTATGTCCGCAAACATACATCCCCAACCCACGGTCTCGCTATTGGTTCCCAGCCCAGAGGGAAAGGTCATATCCGTAAAGGTGCCGTCGCCATTGCTGTGATAGAGAGTCGCAGTATCGTCAGAAAAATTTGTCTTGAAGAGATCGATGCTTCCGTCGCCGTCATAGTCAGCGGCAGTTGAGCCCATGCCCGCCTGTTCGCGGCCATCCTCATTGAATGCGACGCCAACGTCGGATGCCGTATCCGTGAACGTTCCATTGTGATTATTGTGGTAGAGAATTGCTGGAGTGGAGTCACAGGCCACGAATAAGTCGGGCCAGCCGTCCCTGTCATAATCCAGCGTGGTGACTGAGAAGCAGTAGTGGCCGCTGGTCTTCTCGATGCCGCTACTCTTGCTGACGTCTTCGAATTTTCCCTTCCCGATGTTGTGGTAAAGGATATTTGGTGCACTCTGTAGCCCTCGTGGGCCACACATCACGGCAGTTCCCTTCCACATGCAGGTAGCGTCCCGGCCGGGCTCTGGGGGATTCGTGCTATCGAAGTGCACATAATTCGCGAGGACAAGGTCCAGTTTGCCGTCGCGGTCATAATCGACAAACGCGCAACCCGTGCCCCACTCTTTGCCGCTGCCCGCTACGCCGGCCGACTCCGCCACCTCGCGAAAGGTGCCGTCCGCCTGGTTGTGAAACAAGCGATTCTTGCCATAGCCGGTGATGTAGATATCATCGTAGCCGTCATTGTCGTAGTCTCCGACGCAACCTCCCTGGCCCCACCCACTCGATGTCAGTCCCGCTTTCTCAGTGACATCGGTAAATGTTCCGTCATGGTTGTTGTGAAACAGATGACTGGTGGGCAGGGACTTCACGGGCGCTGGCCTGCCAGGGAGAGATGTGCCATTTATCAAAAGAATATCTGGCCATCCGTCACGGTCGTAGTCCAGGATAACAACTCCGCTTCCCGTTGTTTCGATTATGTAGCGCTTTGAGTCCGGCTCGCCATTTACGTTGCGGACAGCGATGCCCGCCTGGGGGGCCACGTCGACCAACCAAGCAGGCGGCTTGTGATCGCTGCTTGTCGCGTAGATTCCTTTACCAATTGCTGCTGCCTTTTGCCCCAGCAGGGAAGGCAACGCAAGCAAGCCGTACACCATAAGCGGCAGCGTCACAACTATGCGGACAAGTTGAGATCTAACGCGCATTGGCCTACTTCGCACTCGCAATTCCGCGCAGCGCATCTGACTTTAAAATCTTGCCGCCCTCCTGAATGACATACAGGTGGTTTGCGGCAAGACTATGCAGTGTGTCTGTTTGCCCCGACGGCCAACGAATTTCGACGTCTGCTTTTTTCGCGGCATCCAGTCCGAAGTGAATGCGCAAATCGTTCTGTGAGTAGTAGCTTCCGCCGCTACGGACCTCTTCAATTTGCACAATCGACTTCTTGCTATCGGGTAACTGTCCCGTCACTTTGATCTTTGCTCCAATACCCGTCCGGTTCGACTTCGTCCCAACGGTTCGAATCTTGATCCAACTGCGGTTCATTGAAGAGTCGCAGCGCAGGAGTTGCGGATAGGCATTCACGCAATTCACAACAATGTCCACGTCGCCGTCATTGTCAAAATCGCCGAACGCGCAGCCTCGTGCAGGCGAAGGTTCATTGATTCCTGCACCGCCAAGGGTAGTTACGTCTTCAAACTGCCCATTGCGCAAATTGCGATACAGGTACTTGTGCTGTGCGTAGGGTGCGTCGACCAGCGTGCCATCCACCTCGGGATATACGTGCCCGTTCGACATCAGGATGTCGAGCCAGCCGTCGTTATCCATGTCGAAGAAGCCTACGCCCCATCCCAGTAGCCGTGTATTCATGCCCATTCCGGCGAGATAAGTGTGATCTTCAAACGTCCCGTCGCCGAGATTCTGGTACAGCGAATCCGTGTCGCCGGCGAAATTAGTTTTGACGATATCGGGTAATCCATCGCGATTGAAGTCGCCAATCGATACACCCATGCCGGCCTGCGGGCGCCCGTCCGGCGAGTAAGCTACACCTGCCTCGATGGCCATGTCTTTGAAGGTGCCGTTCTTTTGGTTCATGTACAACGTCGCTGCAGTCGAATCATTCGCAACATAGATGTCCGGCCAGCCATCGTTGTCCAGGTCAGCCACGGCAACACTTAATCCATAGGTGCCGATCGTGTCCCACATCCCGCTCTTCTGTGACACATCGGAGAATGTTCCGTCGCCATTGTTGTGATAAAGAATGTTCTGCGCGCCCTGCAAGCCCGGAGGTCCACACGCCACCTGGATGCCTTTGTAGGTGCAGCCCGCCGCCTCGGGGATAGGAGCGGTTTTAATGTCGAAGTCGATGTAGTTGGCTACAAACAAATCCAGGTGACCGTCGCGGTCATAGTCCAGAAAGGCGCAACCCGAGTTCCAGTGAGTTCGCGATTGCAGCAGCCCGGCTTTCTCAGTTACATCGGTGAAGGTTCCGTCGCCATTGTTGCGATACAGTGCATTCTGGCCGTAGTAGCTGATGAAAAGATCATCCCAGCCATCGTTGTTATAGTCTCCAACACAGCAGGCCTGGCCCCACCCCGCGTGGGCTAGCCCCGCCTTCACGGTCACGTCTGTAAAAGTACCGTCTCGGTTGTTCTTGAAGAGATGAGATACCGGCTCCTGACCCTTTTGAAAGCCGTCGATTCGAGACCCGTTCACCAGGAATATATCCAGCCAGTCATCGTGGTCGTAATCGTAGAAAGCAACGCCGCATCCCGTAGTTTCCAGCAGGTATTTGTTTCTGTGTTCGCCGCCGAAGATCGTCTTAACATTCAGTCCGGATTGTTTTGCGACGTCCACGAAGCTGACGCCTAGTGGTGTGCCTGCTACGGGCGATGGAAGTGCCTTTGGAGCGGAGCGGGGTTTGGCGTCGTAGGTAGGGCGAGATCCTATCTGTTGCCCCACGGTCTGGCCCATCTGCGGGGGCATTGCCAGCGCGAATACGTCTTCCAGTGAGAGGACCAACGCCGTGCTTGAAAGCGAACGCAGAAACCCGCGGCGACTCCAGATCAAAGTACCTACTCTCCGACTACAAGGGTATAGCCAACACTAGCTACGAATACTTTGTGAGTATATTGGACACGAATGACTCCTACAATCTGCTGTAGCAAACTTACCCAAGCGGCTTCCACCGCATCGCAATGTCGCCTTTTTAAGGCGTCTTGGCCTCGGGATCAAGCGTGTCCGCCTTGCTTCTTTCTACGGCTGCATCGGCACCCTTGCCTTGCAACTGCAAAATCATGGCGAGTTCGCGATGCACTGCCGCGTTGTTGGGATCGGCCGTTACCGCTGTCTGCAGTTGCTGGAACGCCTCTGCTAGTTGTCCGCGTTGCCGCAGCAACTTGCCGCTCTCCAGCGCAAAGGACGCCCTTTGATGTGCGACGGCGACACGGCTCAGGTTCGCCGCAATTTTCCGCTCGGCTGCCGCCGCCGCCGGGTCACCCTGCTGGGCAAGAATAGCCGCCAGGGTGATGTGCGGACTTGGCTGGTTGGGAAGAAGTTCGATAGCATGATGGATAGCGTCGATGGCCTTCGTTGGTTCCTCCATCTGCTTGTATACGCTGCCCAGGGTAGACCATGCATCTCCGTTATCCGGTCGCAGCGCCAGTGCCTTCTGCAGTTCCCGCGCCGAATCGTCAAACTTGCCCATCTGCATGTAGAGGATGCCCAGGGTGTAGGGCGGATCGGGGAGGCTCGGGTCTTCGCTTGCAGCAAGCTCAAACTCCGGAATAGCCTCAGGAATTTTGTCTTTCAGCTTCAACGCCAATCCCAAGTCGTAGTGCAGCTGGGGACTGTCTGGGTTGATGGCCAGGCCTGCTTTGAAATTCAGGATTGCACCATCCAGATCGCTCTGCTGCAGCGCCGCCACGCCCATGTTCTGGCGAAGGATGGCATCCTTCGGGCTTAAGCGCAGCGCATGCTGATAGATAGGAAGTGCGTCTTTAGCTTTCCCCGACTGTACCAGCGCAAGCCCCAGATTGGTTAAGACGGCCGCGTCTTCCGCTCGTGCCGCAGCGACTTGTTGCAACAAAAGCAGGGCCTCCGGAATGTCGCCGCGACTCTGAAGTACAAGCGCGAGATGATACTTCGCGTCGATTGATTTCTTATTCAATTCAGAAGCATGACGGAGCCGTAGCACTGCCTGATCATCCTGCCCGACGGACTGCAACGCTTTCCCCAGTTGCAGATTGGCGTCGAAATCGTCCGGGCCCAGAGTAGTCGCAGCGGAAAGCTGCGCTATCGCTTCCTGGAGCTTTCCCTCGACCATGAACAGCGATCCCAGATGCACGCGGAACGGAACAGAATTCTCATCCCCTGCGACGGCTTTTGTAAATTCGCTTTCCGACTCGGCAAAGCGCATCTGCTCCGCGAGTATCGTGCCGAGGTTGTCGCGTAAGACGGCGTTGTCTGGAGCCGCATCGAGCGCGCTTCTCAGCTTGGTTTCCGCTCCTGGAGTATCTCCGGTGCCGTCCAACGCTCGTGCATAGGTGGCCAGATCGTCGGGCGAAAGGGTTACGTTGGCCGCCTCAAGTGCGCGGAACAATTCTGCGGATTGGGGATAAGAGTTCTGTCTGCAATATGCGGTGGCAAGGTTGATGGCAGCGGCGTTGTCTTTGGGATCAAATTTGCGGGCCTTCTCCAACTCCGCAATGGCCCCGGCAGTGTCGCCTTCCGCCAGCAGAACAGCACCCAGTGCGCTGTGGCCTGCAGCAACCTTTGGAGCGAGACGGATTACTTTGGAGAACTCCGCATGCGCCTTCGCGAGATCATTGCGTGACATCGCAGCAGTGCCTGCGCGGAACGCCGCGTCGGCGGATTGCATAGCGGGAGTGTGTAGCGGGTCAGCGCTCTGCGCCAGCACACACGGCGTGGCCAGTCCCACCACCAGCGAGATCCATATGAGCCTGTTCATGCAATGCGATTGTATAGTTTGCCCGCGGCCTTCGCTTCGATTTGACTATCGTCTGATGAGGCCTGGAGTTGATTTGGCGAGAAGACGCGGCCAAGCCTACACCCGCCCACGTGGCTCTCTCAAGGATGCATATCCATCATTGGCATCGACATGGGCTTTGCGCCTATCAATGCAGGTTTCAAAGTGACCGGTCGCAGTTGCTTTTCGCCCTCCCGCAGACGAAACATGCGGTCGACGGCAACGCCGTGAAACGTCTGCGTCATCTTGCTGCCCGGCCACATCACCTCAATCTCTTCCACCGTCGTGGCTTTGCCCACTCCAATATGCTGCCGCAGGGGATTGCCGCCGAAGCTCGAACCATAGCCCACGGTGCGATAGATCTCGCGCTTACCTGCAGGCCCATCCACAGTGAGACGAATGCGCGCTCCAAATGCGGCTCGATTGGTCTTCACGCCTTCCAGCTCCAGCGTGATCCAATGATTGCCGTGCCCCGGATTGCGATACAGCACACTCTGATAGGTATCCCCGGGAAACGCACCGCCCATCTTTTCGAAGATGTCCTCGTTGCCGTTATTTTCAAGGTCGCCAAAGGCAATCCCATGACCCTTCTGCAGATGGCCAAAGCCGCCCGAAGTAGTTACGTCCTGAAAACTCTTTCCATCGTTATTGCGGAACATCCTGTTGGGCAGCAAAGCCTGGTAGGAGGGCTCACCGGTTCCCAGGTACACATCCAGCCATCCATCGTTATCCAGGTCGCCGAAGCCTGCTCCCATAACCAGGATGGCCCTGTCCAGATGCATGGTCTTGCTCACATCCGTGAAGGTGCCATCGCGATTGTTTCGATAAAGCCGGGGCAGTTCCGCATGGAATGGTTTGCCGGTTTCGAAGGCGCCTACATCATGCATAGAACTCGCCGAATAGCCAGCCACGAAGATGTCGGGCCATCCATCGTTATCAAAGTCGAAGAACCACGTCGCGAAGGTCTCCATCTGCTGGGCCACTCCGGCCTGGTCGGTCACATCAGAGAACTTCCACTGCTCAGGCTGCGGATGCTTCGCATCCCTCGGGCCATCGTTGCGGAAGAGATGATTGCGGCCGCCCTTCACCGAAACATATAGATCAGGCCTTCCATCGTTGTTGAAGTCGCCCCACGCAACACCCTTCACAAACCCCATGTCAGCTAGGTGGTTTGGGACTGCTACTTCGTTGAAGGTGCCATCGCCGTTGTTGTGGAAGAGCTGCGAAGGATGCGGATCGCCAGGCGTGGATTCGTGCCCCACATACACGTCGAGCCAGCCATCGTTGTCGAAGTCCGCCCATGCCGCGGTCTGCGTAGGATGCATCGACATCAATCCTGCACTCTCGGTTACGTCGTCAAACGTGCCGTTCCCGTTGTTGCGCAGCAACGACATGGGGTAGTCGCCGAACTTGCCCCACCATCCGCCGCGCAGAACCAGCACGTCAGGGTGGCCGTCATTGTTATAGTCCGTCAGTACCAGGTTCAGTCCGCCGAGTTCGTCCGCAAGACCGGCCTCGCGACTACGGTCGGTAAAAGTTCCATCCCCGTTGTTATGGAAGAAGTGCAGGGGATCGAGCGGACCTGAAGAAGACACCATCAGATCCAGCAGTCCATCCCCGTCGAAGTCCTCCATCAGAACGCCCCCCGAGTGGCCGGTGTCAGCAAGGCCTGCAGAGGGTGCTGCGTCGACAAAGTCGCCGAGGTCATACTCTGAATCAAAAAGCGTCCCGGAGATGAGCCACTTCTGCGGCACATCTTGAGGGTATTTTCCGAGTTGCATGTAAGCCACGTTCAGCAACCAGCGGGACTCGGAATCTCCGGGGAATTGCGCAAGCAGTGCAGTCAACTCGCGCACCGCGCCCTCTGCTCCTCGCGGTAATTTGTGGACGGCTGAGGCCCGAAGCGGAAATACGCAGGACTTCTGCCCATGAAAGTGTAAGCAGTTTTCCTGCTCTCCAAGCCTCATGTAGGAGATGGCCAGCACTTCCCGCAGGTGGCGATCAAACTCCGGCGGCGTGGTGGCGGACTTGTCCCTGATGATTCCGCGCAGTTCTTCGAGAGTCCTGATCGCACCCTCGCTGTCTCCAGCGCGCAGCAGCTCATTGGCCAGTTCCTGGCGGACGATCAGCTCATCTTTCAGCGCCAATCGCGTTGTGAGCAGCCCATTATAGTATTCCGCCCGCGTTGCCGGCTTGTTGGGATCCGCTTTCCAGTCGTTTTCGCTATAGATTTTCCTGAGCAGAAGTCCCATCGTCTTCGCGCCTGCTGACTCATAGTACGGAGTCTTGGCGTCCTGCGAGAGCACAGATCCTGCCGCCGCCAGGGCGAACGCAGCAAGCAGAGGCGCAACGCGTCGAAGGGACCAAGGGGGAGTGCCCATAACTAGCAATCTAGCATCCGGCGAGGATGTCGTCGGCGTTGGGATTGACTTTATGAATCGTCGCTATCTGGCGGGGTTGATAAAGGCACAGGCCACACCCTACACTTCTTAGAGAGGACGCCGTCGCCCCCCTTGCCGAACCCTGTGATTTTCTTATTGAGTGCAATATTTTGCCTGTAAACCTGGAGTTCGTTGTCTGCTGCCCCAGTAGAATTCGCCGGGTGGCCGCCGCCGTCCTGCTTCTCACCACGATGAATGCTGGGGGCTTGTGCGCGGCTGGTGCTCAGACTGGCGCGTCCAGTACGGCCACGGCGCGGTCCGGGCCAGCACCCATGCCACCGGCAGAGGGGGTGAATGGCAACTTCACCGACATCACCGCGAAATCCGGTGTTCACTTTCGCAACATGTCCACGCATACTGCAAAAAAGTACCTGATCGAGACCATGGGGTCTGGCGTGGCGTTGTTTGACTACGACAATGACGGTCTGCTGGACATCTACTTTGTAAACGTCGCCCCACTCAAAGACCCCACTCCTAAAGGCACGATTCCGCAAAAGTCTGGCCCTGAGTATTGGAACCGTCTCTACCACCAGAAGAAAGACGGCACCTTTGAAGATGTGACCGAGAAAGCCGGATTGCAGGGTGCGGGTTACGGGCAGGGCGTGGCGGTGGCCGACTATGACAACGATGGCTATGAAGATCTCTACGTTACCTCTGCCGTAGGCCCGAATCATCTTTACCACAACAATGGCAATGGGACATTTACCGATGTCACCGAATCCTCGGGTACTGGGGGCCCGGGTATCTGGTCTTCGAGCGCCGCCTGGGCAGATCTCGACGGCGATGGCTTGCTCGACCTGATTGTCACCCGCTATATGAAGTGGGATTTCGATGACGTTTGGTGCGGCGAGCACCGCGAGGGATTTCGTGGCTACTGCCACCCGGATATCTTCGAAGCGGCGGCGCCACTCGTCTTCCACAACGACGGCCACGGACACTTTACCGAGGTAGCGAAGAAAATCGGGCTCGACGTGCCCGGCAAGGGTCTGGGCATTGCTATAGCGGACTATGACCGCGACGGCCACCCTGACGTCCTCATCGCCAACGACGCCATGGTTGAGCATCTCTACCACAACAAGGGCGACGGCACCTTTGAAGAAGTTGGCCTGCTGTCGGAGATTGCCGTGGATGGCGATGGGCGAACCTACTCCGGGATGGGCGCGGACTTCTCCGACTACAACAATGACGGATGGCCTGACATCGTTATCACCGATCTGGCCAACCAGAAGTATGCCCTCTACCTGAATAACGGCGATGGCAGCTTTACCTACGCCAGCCACACCAGCGGGATCGGAAGTATGACCCTGCTGCACTCCGGCTGGGGAATCAGCTTTATGGATTATGACAACGATGGGTGGAAAGATCTCATGATCGTCCAGTCCCACGTCATGGACAACATTGAATTAAGCTTCCCCCAGCTGCGCTATCCCGAGGCCATGCTGCTGGCACGCAATACCGGTAAAGGCTTCAGCAATGTTTCTGCCAGTTCGGGCGACGTTTTCAAACACACCTGGGTCAGTCGCGGACTCGCTGTCGGCGACATCGACAATGATGGTCGCCTTGACGCCGTCATCAGCACCAACGACGGGCCTGCTTATGTCATCCACAACGACACACAGACCAAAAACCATTGGCTGCTCCTCGACCTGGTTGGCCACAAGAGCAACCGCGACGCCATCGGCGCACAGATCAAGCTGACCACACCCCACGGCAGCCAGTACGTTACCGTCTCAACGACGGGCAGCTATCAATCTTCAAAAGACAAGCGCGCGCATTTCGGAATGGGTTCCGACCTAGTGGCGCAATCGATTGAGATTCGCTGGCCCAGTGGCATCGTGCAAGTGCTGAAAGACGTCAAGGCTGACCAGATTCTGAAAGTAGACGAGCCCTCGCAGCCTCCAGCGCCCGCTGGCGTACAAAAGCCCTGAGCTTGAAAAACTGCTGCAGCGGAGACTCGAGCTTCTCCATGCGCGCCACATAGGTGGGAATGTTGCGCGACGATAGATCATTTTGCCTATAAGTTGTAAACCGGAGAAGTGAGGGATGGCGTATCTTTTCCGCTAATAAAAGCTGCCTATTGCCATTCTAAAAAGTACACAGCAACAGGGAAAATGATCGAGTCTGCGGTTGAGTGCGGATTGGTGGCGGGTGTCGATCCGGGGGCGTTCAGTGTCACGCCGCTTCGATTCAGAAAAGCGCACGGAAGCGGCTCGAGGAGATGCAAACAAACGGGAAATTACCTCAAGCCGCGCAGGTTTCTAAGACTCCCCACCGGTGAGAGTAATGTGATTCACTATTCGCTGGATCAGCACGATGCGTATGCTGAAGTGCTTCGCTACATCGGGCAGAAACTCGGTTACGATGTTGTCAATAGGCGATGAAGCGATAGCGATTGCGGAGCTCACAGCCGTTGGCCCTGCCCCCTGCTTACGTCCCGGAACGTAAACATTCGCGAGTGTGATCGCCGCCGGAACACCAATCAGCTCGGCATAGTTAAGCATGTGATCTCCCTGGTCGCTCCGCGTCCAGATCGGATGCACGAGCGCGTTTGCAATGCGCCGGGGAATTGAGGCTTTCGGCATCCTGTAGTAGCGCGGATCCTGCCCAGTCAGCGCAGGGACCAAAAAAGTGACAAAGAAGGCGCTAGTCATGTCCTCCGTCAGCAGCGTGCCGGAATTCTTCGCCCACCCCTTCATGCCGGGTCCATAAGCGGTGTCGGGATTGCTGCCAATGGTGATTGCGGCACTGGCGCCGATGGTGATCAGGTTGAATGGATCCACCACGTTGCTCGCGGCTATGCGCAGCTTATCCTTCCGGGTCAGTGGCCCAGTGGCGGGCGGTTTCCCCAGGGGATAGAACAGGTCGAATTTGTGAGCACACTGAACGCCTGCAGTTTGCCGGGCAGAGGTCCCCGGTGGCGCCCCTGAAGATCCACTCGCTGGCGACGGAGGCGTAGAACAGCCCTTGTCCGGCGTGACCAGATGCGTATCCGGAGCGGCGGCCGCAACTTGAGGCAGGGGTGCATTCGGCAGCGCAGCAAACCCGTTGGGCTCAAAAACATCCTGCGCAGGCAGCCATGGGGCCACGCCTGTAAACGACACCAGAAAGGTTACCTTAAAGAACCAATTTCGCAGGGCGCTTTGGAGTGTGGGCCTCACATCTATCCTCGAGCTTGCTCAAAGCCAACAGTTTAAAAATGCAGGGAAATCTCATGATACAACCTGCGACGCAGAAACACGGCGGGCGGCATATGTTCCCCTCCACCATTATTTGTAGCGTGCGAACGCAGCAAAGGTTGCGTCCCATATTTCCTTGTCTTCTATGGGCTGAGCGGGGTTGTCGCTCCTGCAGCATAGCGTTCCCAGGCCCCCTTGCAAGCCTTCTTGACTAAGGATTGGCACCCTCGTACACTTTCGAAATGGGTTCTCTCCGAGTGATTCCGGCCATGTTCTGTAGCATGTGTATGCACATGCTGAGCCGGTGTATTCTTCGTTGAGCCTCGTACCGAGATAGAATCCGAGAGTCCAAACGAAGCCCGCGCTACAGCCACAAGCTGATAGCGCGGGCTTTCTATTTTGAGGGAGAGCATGGCCACAGACATTCCGGTAAAAGAATCGAAAACGCAGAAGATGGAGCGGCTGAAGCGCGAAAAGAATCCCTGGGAGGCATTCGAGGAGATACGCGCCTTCGCTCGGGAAGGCCGCGCCAGCGTGCTGCCGGAGTGGGCCAATACCTACTTCAAGTGGTGGGGTGTCTATACGCAGGGCGATGGCGTGGGTGCCGTCGGCGGGGTGGGCGGAGAGGGCAAGGCCACCGAATATTTCATGATGCGTATCGGCATACCCAATGGCTTGCTGACTTCAGCGCAGCTTCGCGTCATTGGTGGTCTAACCAAGCAGTACGCGCGCAATTTGGCAGACATAACGGTTCGTCAGAATATCCAGCTGCACTGGCTGACGATTGAATCGTTGCCCGCCATCGTAGAGGCTCTGACCGCAATCGGACTCTCGCCCAAGGGTGCCTGCGGAGACGTCGTCCGCAACGTCACAGGTTGTCCTTTGGCCGGAATTGCGGCCGATGAACTCGTCGATGCCTCGCCCCTGGCCGTCGAAGCAGCCCGGATGCTCACCGCCAATCCCGAGTTTTACAATCTGCCCCGCAAATTCAAGGTGTCCATCACCGGCTGCCCGGTATGGTGCTCCTATCCGGAGATCAACGACATTGGCCTGACGGCAGTTCGCCGCGGCGCGGAGGTGGGCTACGCGATCCGCATCGGCGGCGGCCTTTCGAAAGAGCCGCACCTCGCGGTCAAACTGAATGCTTTTGTCCGCCCCGATCAAGCCATCGCGGTTATACACGGGGTCACCGAGATCTTCCGCAGGCAGCAGGGGCTGCGCGAAAGCCGCGACCGCGCCCGCCTCAAGTATCTCTTCCTCAAGGAGGGCTGGACACCGGAAAGCTTCCTCTCCGAACTGGAATCGCAGATAGGCTTCCGTCTTGATTCCGCCGTGGATGAGCAGGTCCCAGACGATATTTACCGTGACCATGTCGGCATACACGCACAGAAGCAGCCGGGGCTGAGCTACGTTGGCGCCTCCGTCCTGGGAGGCAGGCTGAGCGGCGATCAACTTAAACAAGCCGCCGATCTCGCCGCGCGTTTTGGCTCGGGCCAACTGCGCGCCACTGTAATGCAGAACTTCGTCATCGTGAACGTACCCAACGCGCGCACCAGCGAACTTGTGCGCGAGCTGAACCACGTTGGCTTGCGGGTTGAGGCGAGCAACTTTTTCCGTGGCTCCGTCGCCTGCACTGGCACGGAGTTCTGCAAGCTCGCTATCACCGAGACGAAGGGCTTTAGTCGGTGGTTAGTCGAGGAGCTGGAAGAGAGGCTGCCCGGTTTCGACCAGCAACTCAAACTGCACGTTACCGGATGCCCCAACAGTTGCGGTCAGCATTGGATTGCGGATATTGGCCTTGAGGGCAAGAAGATCAAGCACGAGGGCAAGCTCACCGATGCTTACTACTTCTGCGTAGGAGGGGCTGTGGGCGAGCATGCGGGGATCGCGCGTCCACTGGGCTTTCGTTGCCCTGCAGTGTTGGTGCCGGAAGCCATCGAGCGCTTGCTGCGAGGGTATCTGCGCGAGCGGCGCCCGGAAGAAAATCTGCGCGGCTACTTCGCCCGGTACTCCGATGAGGATCTGCGCGTGCAAGTTGCCGGGGCAGTGGTCGAAGCAGCGGAGCGCGATGTGCCCGCCGGTCGCGTGCCGCACGGAGCAGCGGAATGAATCTTCTTCCTGTCTTTCTCAAGCTGACATCGCGGCACTGCGTGGTCATCGGCGCTGGGGTGATCGCGCTGGATAAAATCCACAGTCTGCTTGGAGCCGAGGCCCATGTGCAGGTCGTCGCGCCCGAGGCATTACCAGAAATAGAGGGGCTGGCCACAGCCGGTAAGATTACGTGGCAGCGTCGCGCATTTGATCTCAACGACGTCGAAGGGGCCTTCCTGGTCATCGCCGCCACCAACACCGCGGCGGTCAATCAAGCGGTGTATCGCACGGCAGTAGAGCGCGGCATCCTTTGCAACGCGGTTGACGATCCACCGCATTGTGACTTTTATTTTGGATCAGTCGTACGGCGCGGCGATCTGCAGATTGCCATCTCGACTGCGGGTGAAAGTCCCGCGCTGGCCCAGCGACTACGGCGCGAGATCCATGAGCAATTGCCTGAAGATCTCGGCCCATGGCTCGCCAACCTGGGCAAATTGCGACGGGATGTGATGGCTGCTTATCCCGCTGGGGAAGAACGTAAGTTGCTGCTGCACCAGCTTGCGCAGCGCTCGGTCTGCGACTTGGCTACATGCCCTTCCCGCCAGCTTGCCTTCGCGCCAGCACGTTCGGAGGTGGCAGGATGAACGCCGGGGAGAAGGGAACTGTCTACCTGGTTGGTGCCGGTCCCGGCGATCCCGAGCTGCTTACCGTGAAAGCCTCGCGTCTGCTTGCATCCTGCGACGTGGTGCTGCACGACGATTTGGTGCCCGCCGCGGTCCTTGCGGTTGCCAATCCACGCGCCTGGATTCTCAACGTTGGCAAGCGCTGCGGCATGAAGGGCGTGACCCAGGAGGAGATCAACTTTGTGATGATCGATCAGGCGCGCAAGGGCCAGTGCGTTGTCCGCTTGAAGATTGGCGACCCTCTCATTTTTGGGCGTGCCGCGGAAGAGATGGATGCACTGCGCGCGGCCGGAGTAATTTGCGAAGTAATCCCCGGCATCACTGCAGCATTTGCCGCCGCCGCCGCAATCCAGTGCTCGCTAACCGACCGGCGGTGGGCATCGTCCGTCCTTTTCTCCACCGGCCATCACGCAAGCGAGTCCGAGCCGCTTGCACCCAGAACTCGCGATGCCACCCGAGTCGTCTACATGCCCGGGCGCGACCTCGCGCTCATCGCTTCCCAGTGGCGGGGAGAAGGGTTGCCGGACTCGCTGCCCTGCATCGTGGTCAGTCGCGCGGCACAGCCGGATCAACAGGCTCAACGCACCACGTTGCGCGAACTCGCAAGCATCGAGCCGGGGCCTACTCCCGTGCTTGTTCTTGCTGGTGAGACACTGGCCAACGCCGTGTTGCCCATCCCTCGAGAGATTGTGTTTACTGCCGCATTGCCTAACGAGATTGTCGCGCACTATCTACCCTTGTTCGGACAGCAACCCTGATTTGCGCAGGACATCTGTTTGCAATGGTAAAGGCCTCTCGACGCGAGAGGCCTCTCCTTTGTTCAAAACCGACCGCCAGAGGTTATTTTTCCGCGCGCGCCCCCGCCTTTTGGGCGTCGGCCTCGGTCATGAATTCACCGTTCTTGGTGGCACCGTAATAGCGATCGTCGCTCTTGTGATAGACCTTGGTGTTTTTGTTCACCCACACCATGCCTTTAGCCTTCGCGTCAGCAATCTGCGCGGGGGTAGCGGTTGCCGCAACTGGCTTTGCCGAAGCCTTGCTCGCCTTGGGAGCCGAAGCGGCGGCCGGGGATGAAGCCGCGGCCGAGGTCGGAGTAGAAGAGGCGGCAGGAGCAGCGCTCTTCTCCGCCTCCGCCTTTGCGGCCTTCTTCTCCGCCCTGGTCATTTTTGCAGGCGCTGAAGCCTCAGTCGAAGATGCAGGAGCAGCCGCAGCAGGCGCACCGCTCTTCACGGCTTCCGCCTTCGCTGCCTTCTTCTCAGCCCTGGCGGCCTTCTTCTCTTCCTTGGTCATTGGTGCTGTAGCAGGAGTGGCCTGCGTGGCCGTGGATGTGGCTTGATAGGCTAGTGCGGGGTTTGAAAGGACCAGGCCGCCAAACATCGTAGCTAGCCCCAGAATCGCGGTGAACTTCTTCATCGAATTCCTCCATGGTGTGTTAGCGGTCGTATCTTAAGTCAGCAAGTCGATCAATCGATGCTACTTAAGTAGAACGCATTAACCGAACAGCTAACAGTAAATTGTTTACTTCGTTCATCAAATGAAAGTCAATCAGAAACCGTGGGTGAATCTATCGCTCCTGGCTAAAGATGACTGTGACACATGCCCGCATGTTATAAGGCTGGCCCGGCACTCTGTAGTAATTTTCAGACGAAACCACAAGAAAAGGGTCCGTCACTTTGACAGACCCTTTTCTTTTGGCAATGTCTCGTTTGGATAGACATGTTTCCCCTGCCCAGCCGGAGATTCGATCCACCGACTGAGCCGAAGATTCTGCAGATTAGCGTGTTCCTCCCAGCGCATGCGGGTTGAAGGCGCGGTTTTCTTCCACGGCAGCCTGTGCAGCAGCGAGCCGGGCGGTCAGCAGGCGATAAGGGGAACAGGAGACGTAGTTCAAGCCGATCTTGTGGCAGAACTTGACTGACTCCGGCTCACCACCATGCTCGCCGCAGATTCCCACCTTGATATTCGGGCGGGAGGCGCGACCCTTGGCCACGGCACCACTTACAAGCTGGCCAACGCCGTCCTGATCGAGCACGGCAAAGGGATCCTGCTTGAAGATTCCAGCCTTCATGTATGCCGGCAGGAACTTGTTGATGTCGTCACGCGAAATGCCGAAGGTCGTCTGCGTCAGGTCGTTGGTCCCGAAGCTGAAGAACTCCGCTTCTTTGGCAATCTGGTCGGCTACCAGCGCGGCGCGCGGCAACTCGATCATCGTGCCAACCAGGTAATCCACCCGGATGCCCTTGTCGGCGAAGACTTCCTCGGCAACGCGGCGGATGATGGCAGATTGATGCCTCATCTCCTCAACCGTGCTGATGAGAGGAATCATGATTTCAGGATTCACTTCCTGGCCGGTCTTCTTGACGCAAACCGCCGCCTCGAAGATGGCGCGTGCCTGCATCTCGGTGATCTCCGGAAAGGCAATGCCCAAGCGGCAGCCACGAAGACCCAGCATGGGATTGGTCTCGTGCAGTTCTTCCACGCGGCGCAGAAGCAGGTGAAGCTCTTTCAGCTTGAACGAGCGCGGCTTGGTGATTTCCAGCTTGGCGATCTGGACCAGGAGGTCTTCGCGCTTAGGCAGGAACTCATGCAGCGGAGGATCCAGCAGCCGAACCGTGACCGGCAGGCCGTGCATCGTTTTGAACAATCCCAGGAAGTCCGCTCTCTGCATCGGGAGCAGCTTCTTGAGCGCCAGCAGGCGATCTTTTTCGTTATCCGCCAGAATCATCGCCTGCATCAGCGGCAGACGGTCTTCGGCGAAGAACATGTGCTCGGTGCGGCAGAGCCCGATGCCTTCGGCACCGAACATGACTGCCTGGCGCGCGTCGCGAGGAATGTCGGCGTTGGCGCGGATGCGCAGCTTGCGCAGCGGATCTACCCAAGCCATGAACTTGACCAGATCTGGATCGTCGGGCGAAGCCGGGAGCGTCTTCAACCTGCCGCCGATCACGCGGCCAGTGGTGCCATCGAGCGAAATCCAGTCACCTTCCTTGAAGCATTTGCCATGGACGCGCATCTCGCCTTTCTTCTCCTTCACCTCGATGTCGCCCGCTCCAGCTACGCAGCACTTGCCCATGCCGCGCGTAACCACCGCGGCGTGCGATGTCATGCCGCCTCGAGAAGTCAAAATGCCGGCTGCTACTTCCATCCCCGCGATATCTTCCGGGGTGGTCTCGCCGCGCACCAGGATGATCGAGCTCATCTGGCCACTGTTGGTGTACTTAACCGCATCTTCCGCGGTAAAGACGATCTGGCCCACGGCCGCGCCTGGCGATGCCGGCAGGCCGGTGGCTAGGACGTCTACGGCAACACCCTTTTCATCCAGCCGGGGAACCAGGAAGTCATATAACTGGTTCGGTTCGACGCGGAAGATGGCTTCTTCTTCGGTAATCAGGTTTTCGCGGACCATGTCGATGGCGATGCGCACAGCGGCCAGGCCAGTACGCTTTCCATTGCGCGTTTGCAGCATATAGAGGTGACCATCCTGGATGGTGAACTCAAAGTCCTGCAAGTCGCGATAGTGCTTTTCCATCTTCCATGTCAGGCTGCGAAGCTGGTCGTACACGTGCGGCATCAGCCGCTGCAGTTCGCTGATCGGCATCGGCGTACGTACGCCGGAGACCACATCCTCGCCCTGCGCGTTCATCAGGAATTCGCCGAAAAACTCGCGCTCGCCCGTCGCTGGGTTCCGCGTAAAGCCGACGCCCGTACCGCTTGAATCCCCCAGGTTGCCGAACACCATCGCCTGGATGTTCACGGCTGTCCCCAACATGTCGTCAATGTGATTAATGCGGCGGTAGGTCTTCGCACGCTCGTTGGTCCAGGAGTTGAAGACTGCATCGCGCGCCATCACAAGCTGCTCGTGGGGATCTTGCGGGAAGTCTTTCCTAGTGTGTTTCTGGATCAACTTTCTGTACTCTACGATGATCTCTTTCAGCGCTTCGGCTGTCAGTTCGGTGTCGAGCGTGGCATGCTTCTTTTTCTTCATGCCGTCGAAGATCGTTTCAAACTCATGCTTCTTGATGCCAAGCACAACGTCGCCAAACATCTGGATCAGGCGGCGATAGGAGTCATATGCAAAGCGGGGATTGCTCGTCTTTTTAGCCAGGGCCTCAACCGATTTGTCGTTGAGTCCGAGATTCAAAATCGTGTCCATCATGCCTGGCATGGAAAACTTTGCGCCTGAGCGCACTGAAACCAGCAGGGGATTCTCGCCCTCGCCCAGCTTCTGGCCCTGCAGCTTCTCAAGCCGCAACAGAGCTTTATTCATCTGCTCATCGACATCGGGGCTCAACCCGCCCTTCATGTACTCGCGACATGCATCCGTCTGGATCGTGAATCCCGGAGGTACAGGTAGGCCGACGTTGGTCATCTCCGCCAGTCCGGCACCCTTTCCGCCCAGCACGTCCTTCATTTTTCCGTTGCCCTCTGCTGACCCTCCGCCGAAGAAATACGCATACTGCGTCTTCAATTGCGAAGGGCTGGCTACAGCTACGACTGATTCTTCCACCGTCATCACGCTCATTCGGAACCTCCGTTCCAACTGCTACTTCTGCTCTAGTCGAACAACATGCCTCTAGGCAATTTCCTGAAAAAATCTCGATTGGCCGCGATTGTTAGCCTTGGACCTAGCAACAGTATGTGTCGGCTGTCACTGACATGAGTATGTGGCGATTGTTTTTCTTTGGGTGTCCAATGGGTGTGTCCTTGCTTCTGCACTAACTGCCCCGGCCAGTTTTTTGGATCGAGAGCAATCCTACTCCAGATGTATCTGAAATAGCCGGGCGTGGCGCTACCTTTCAGCGTCGGGGCTAGCGCTGGGGAACGACGTATGAACTCTTAGGTTTTAGTGGGGAGTCTTGTAGAGGGCGCGACAAAGGTTGCTATGGCCGGTCGGGGGAGCAGACCGGCGCAGACGTCAGAATCTACTGCTTAGACGCGATTGGGTTACGCATCCTTGCAGAGCAGCACGGAGTCAAGCCCGAGTACCGTGAGAATCTCCCGGGTGTGCTGCGTGGGGTTAATCAAAGATAAGGTTGTACCAGACTGTTCCGCCACCTGTCGCAGCGTCATCAGGGATCCAACCCCGCCGGCGTCGATGACTTCGACAGCCGACATATCCAGAATCACGCAGAACGTTCGCAGCACCGCGAGCACCGTAGCGATCAGTTCTGCCTCACTACCGCGGATCAGCCTGGGCGGACATTCCAGTAGCCTCGCACCAGCGAGCGATGCCTGCAGGCAGTCAGTTGGGAATTGAGTGGCCATATGTGTGGTCTCCTTGGTGCTTTTGCCTCAAATATTAGACGTCGCAGGCGCTTCGAAGACTCGCCTTTTTGCATCACAAGAGGGTCGTCAACGGTTATCGAATGCTGAATACTGATACGCAAAGATGCCCGCCCCGGTTTCCATCTCGCAACACTTAACATCCCTTTCACATGAAGCGGGATTCAGTGCCGCTGGCATTGCCGCCGTCCCGGCTCCCGGATCGATCGAGCACGAGAGAGAGGTGCTGCGCTGCGAGGAGTGGATTGCCAGCGGAGCCTCCGGCGAGATGGAGTACCTCCAGCGCCGCAACGAGGATGGAAATCTCCTGCGATCCTCGTTACGGCATGTATTTCCCTGGGCGCGTTCCGTTGTCGTATGTGTGACGAACTACAATACAGGTGCGCCGCGATCCATTGACCCTGCGCGGGACGAACAGGCATGGATCGCCAAATATGCGTGGACCAGCCGTCGCGAGCCCAATGGAAGCACCGTTCCCAGCGACTATCACCGCGTGCTTCTTAGGCGTCTGCGGCTAGTCGAAGCCGGCATGCAGGCTTTTCGCGGGCCATTCGAATCGCGCTGCTTTGTGGATACTGGTCCGGTTGTGGAGCGCCTCTTCGCCCGCCACGCTGGTGTCGGCTGGACCGCGAAAAACACCTGCACGATCAATGAGAAACTTGGCTCCTGGCTGTTTCTTGCCGTGATCGTTACTTCGCTCGAACTGGGAGAGCCTGAGCGCGCCTCGCTTACAGAAGATCGCTGTGGGAGTTGCCGCCGCTGCATCGAGGCCTGTCCTACCAATGCGCTAGCGACGCCCTACCAGATGGATGCCAGCCTCTGCATCGCCTATCTCACCATCGAAAAGCGTGGTGACATCCCGGTGGACCTGCGATCCAGGATGGGTCGACAGGTATTCGGCTGTGATATTTGTCAGGATGTGTGTCCGTGGAATCGCAAGGCGCCCATATCCACCGATGACCAGCTGGCTCCGCGCCGTGAACTCATCAACCCAGCGCTTGACTGGCTTGGCGCGATGGGCGAAGAGGACTTCAATCGCACGTTCAATGGTTCCCCTGTGCGGCGAACGAAGTTCAGCGGGCTCAGACGCAATATCGCCATCGCAATGGGCAACAGCGGATTGCGTCAGTTTCTGCCCCGTCTCGAGCAGTGGTCTGAGGGTCAAGACACGGTCATAGCGGAAGCGGCCAGGTGGGGAGTTGCTCAGATTCAAGGCGGCATTGTGGCGGCACACGGAGATTTCCCTCAGCCGCTGACGAAGAAGCAGTGAATCCTCATTCGCGTGTCTTTAGGCTGGACACTGCCGCGGGGCTGAATGCGGGGCCGTTGTAACGAACCGAGAAGCCTCAAGCTTATGCGCTGCGGGTGACGTTGGACGCATTCAGGCCCTTAGGTCCCTGCTGGCACTCGAACTCGACTCCTTCCCCCTCGTTCAAAGTCTTGTAACCGTTCTAACATGAATGGGCCATTGCGCGCCGCCGTGGATCGACTGATAACATTAGGGAAATCATGCAAATACCATCCGTTCGCCGCCCTGCTGATGCGGATGAGCGGGTTCTCCCTTCCGCACACCCCCCGATTCACCCCGCCGCTGACGCCGGCATCTGGGGCCAGGTTGTCGCGCTGGTGCGCTACCTTGCCCAGAGTGAGGTGCACACTTATGCCTTCAGCGTGGCGGCTTGCGCGCTGCTCTCGCTTTTTCCCTTCATCGTAATGATGTACACCCTGGCCCAATACGTCTTTCGCTCGCAGGGCATGTGGCGTGTTATCGGCGGCATGATTCGGTTCTTCCTGCCCACCACGCATTCCGACCAGGTATTTGTCGTCAAAAATATGGAGTTGGTCGTCAGCGGGCACCACCATATCGCCCTCATTTCCATCATTACGCTCTTCATCTCCTGCACCGGGATCTTTCTTCCCCTGGAAGTGGCCCTGAATCAGGTGTGGGGCGTGGCTAGGAGTCGCTCGTACCTGATGAATCAAGTGGTCGCGCTGGGCCTGGCCGCGCTTATGGTCATCCTGGCAACCATTGTGGCCATCCTCAATGCCACGCAGCGGTCCGTGCTGGGACTTCTCTTCTTCGGCCATACGGAAAATATCGTGTTTCGCGTCGCCTCGCTCTCGCTGCTTGAGGTCACAACCGTTCTCGCCAGCATCGCCATGTTCTTCTTTACCTACTGGCTGCTGCCCAACCGCAAAATCCCCGCGCGCGCCGTGCTCCCTACTGCAATTACCACGGGCCTCATATGGGAGTCTTGCAAATACGCCTATATCTCCGCCCTGCCGCATCTCGATCTGCGCGCAGCCTACGGCCCCTTTGAAACTTCGGTTGGACTGATGATATGGGCGTACGTCTCCGGCCTTCTGCTGCTGGGTGGGGCACATTATTCCGCATCCCGCTACACGCGCAGGCTGGCGCGCGAGGCGGAGCTCGAAGAAGAGGCCCGCGAGGCACTAGCCTGTTGATCGGCCGCGCTCGCAGGTAGGGGGTCTGCCAATTCCCCTTTTAATGCCATCGGATTGTTTTCTCCACTCTGCACGCCAAGGTATCGCCGACCACGGAGGCAATCCCGTCGCCGAACACGGCCATCCGGAACCCCTTCACGCTACGTTACTTGAGCCTCAAAATGCGCTAAACTCAGCCAAGCCATGGCCAGTGTTCTCACCTCGATAGAAGCCAGAATCTACCGTTTCTTCCACCGGCAGCCCCCTCGTGGCAGACTCCATCGCATTGGCTTCTGGCTATTGATCGTCTATGTCGTCTTGATGGCTGCAGCTTACCTCCCCGGGGCAGCAGGAAGCATTTCACGCGGATCGAAGGGCTGGACGCTCTCCTGCCTGGCGCTCATTTACCTGTGGCTTGGCGCGAGGCGGCTCTTCCGCAATGTGTTGTGGAAGGTTCGTAACCGGCTTATTGTCACCTACCTGCTAATGGCCCTTGCGCCTGTGGTTTTGTTCGCGATCCTTGCGCTGGCATCTGCGTATGTGTTCTCCGGCGAATTTGCCATCTTCGCCGTCACTTCGCAGATCCATAGTGAACTGGCGCATCTTGAGTCGGAGAACCAGGCCCTGGCCGCTCACATCAGCCAAGTGCTCGAAGACAATCCAAAGGCCAAATTCGTGACGTTGCCGGGGAGGGATGTGAAGGACAAGAGACACCCCGGCTTTGAAGTGGCCGCCTTCCGCAATGGCATTCGAGTGCCGCTGGATTCGGTTGCCGGCGGCCGGCGATCCCTGGAACTTCCCGTTTGGGCGTCCGATGGTTTTAGCGGCATTGTGGCGGACAATGGCAGGCTCTATCTCCGTGCCTTTAATTCGCACAGCGTCGGCGACCGCCAGACGATGATGATCACCAGCGTGCCGCTCAGTAAAGAAAGCGCCGATCAGATTGCTACCGGCCTTGGCATGGTGACTATTCTTCCTTCGTTCAATCTGGACGAAGAGGACGCAGGTCGTGGCCCCTTGGGTACCGGCAAACGCCCCGGTGCCCGGATCAATGGAGCGGATATGGCCAGTGCAAGTTCAGCGCCTGGCAGCGTTACGGGCGGCAAGCTTCCACGACCTGAGCATTTCTATGATCTGTCCATCGATTTTTTCGCTCCCCTGGCCATCTCCGACTGGCAGACAGGCAAGCCGCATTTCATCGGCATCCTGGTTAATTCGCAACCTTCTCTGCTCTATCGCCGATTGGTCATCACGTCCCTGAAGGGGCAAAGTATTTTCCAAACGCTCCTCATTGGCCTGGCGATTTTCTTTGGCCTGCTGGAACTGATTGCCTTCATCATGGCGGTGCGTTTGAATCGGACCATCACCCAGTCCGTCCATGATCTTTACGAAGCCACGCGTGAGGTCGATAACGGCAACTTTACCCACCGCATTCCTGTCCGGCGCAAGGATCAGCTTGCCGCACTCAGCGGCTCCTTCAACTCCATGACCTCTTCGCTGGAGGGATTGCTGCAGGAGCAGCGAGAAAAAGAACGTCTGCAGAACGAACTGGATATCGCACAGGAGGTGCAGGCCAACCTGTTCCCCCGTGACGACATCTCCCTGCCCAGCCTGGAGTTGCACGGCATCTGCCGTCCCGCACGAACGGTCAGCGGGGATTACTACGATTTTCTCCTTTTTGGGAAGGCAGGACTGGGCCTGGCACTTGGCGACATCAGCGGTAAGGGTATTTCAGCCGCGCTATTGATGGCGACTCTCCACTCCGCGGTGCGCGCGTATCGCTTTGCCGGTGAGGAACTCGTCTATGAAGGCATGCAGGCTTTCAATACTCCGCGGGCGTCTAGCGTGGATAAGGCCAGGGGCGCTGAAGAGATCGATTGCGGGGAGTGGTTTGAGTCGCCGGGTAAGATACTGGCCCTGTTGAATCGCCATCTCTATCGCAGCACGCAGCCGGAGAAATACGCGACTTTGTTCCTGGCACACTATCAGACTGAGGGCAGCCGGCTGACTTACTCAAATGGCGGACAGCTCCCGCCGCTGCTGCTTCGCCGGGACGATTCCGTAGTGCGGCTGGATTGCGGCGGTACGGTCGTGGGGCTGATGGACGGCATGAGTTATGAGCAGGGTACTGTGCAGATGAAGCGCGGCGACATCCTCGTAGCCTACAGCGATGGCGTGACCGAGCCTGAGAATGACTTTGGTGATTTTGGCGAGGACAGGCTGCTCGATATTGTGCGCAGGAACCGCTACCTGCCGCTGCCCGTCATTTGCGAACAGGTTATGCAGGCATTGCGGGACTGGATCGGCGCGCAGGAACAACCGGATGACATTACGCTGGTTCTTGCCAGGCAGGTTTCGTAGGAACTCAAGTTAGCGACTCAGCGAAAACCAGCGCGCTAGATCGGAAGCAGGGTTACTGTACGAAAAGCCATAGATCTCTGCAGGCAATTATCATCAAGAAAATGCCTACATTGCTTACGCTGGATACATCATACGATCCCTGCTTCTGCTCTCAGGTGTGCCCCGGATTAGCTACAGGGATCGATAATTTGCCAGCCCCTCTGGCCGGCAGCTTTTAGCGCAGATTGAATGCCTTCACCGCGATCGCGTTGGGATGATTCCCCGCGGGCAGCATGGTGAAGAGTGAACCTACGATGGGCACGCCCTTAGGTGAATAGCTGAGGGTGCGAACCACGGATACATCGCCCGAGCGCGCATTGACCGCGAACAGCAGATGGCCTGCAGCGGAGAAGGCGAGCGCATCCGGGCCGCCACCAACATGCACTGTGTTGATCAGCTTGCCTTCGTCCACACTGTAGACGCCGATTGTGTCGGCGTTGAAATTGCTGATCCACAGGGTTGTGTTGTCCGCGCTGACAAGACCGCGCGCTGGATGAGCGCCAACGGTATATGCCCCGCCCACTTCGTTCGAGGAAGTAAGAATCTCGGAAATAGTATCGCTCTCGAAGTTGGAGGCGAAGACCTCGCCGCCGTCCGGCTTGAGCGCGAGGTCGACCGGCGTCCGGCCCACGTCGAGAAGGGTGAGCAGGCGGTCGCCTTTCCCTGCATAAATTCCCGTATTACGAGCCAGCGCGATCACCATGACCTGATGACCTGCCGAGCAGGTGATGAAGGCCTTGGATGAATCCGGCAGGATCGCGATTGTAGTGGCGCCGGGACAGCCCTCAAATACGCGCCGAACCTTGAGGCCGTGAGGATCGACCACGGTTACGCTGTTTCCGCCTCGATTGCTCACTACCAGGGAGTTGCCGTCGGGGGAAATGCGAGCCAGGCCTGGAGATTCGCCTGTTCCTATTACAGCGATCTCTCGGCGTGCAGATAAATCAATTACTGAAACATTGTTGGAGCCGGCATTTGCGACATAACCGCGTTCTCCTGACGCATCCACGTCGAGGAAATATGGAGCGCGATGTACCGGGATGGTCGCGGCAACACTATTGTTCTCCGCATTGATGACGCTGATGCTGCCGCTGCCGGAATTGACCACGTAGACTTCGTTTCGGCGCGGATTGGCCGCCACTCCAGAAGGTTGCGCACCCACCGCAATCAGGCGGTCCTGGCGGAGGTTCACCAGGTCCAGCACAGTAACGGTGGCACTGCCGCCATTGGTGACGTAAGCGTATTCGCGGTAGTTGGCGGGATACTGTGGAAAGTCGTGGCGCCTGCAACCCGCGATTACGAGGATCATGGGTAGTGCAGGCAGCACACCGAAGAGGCGGCGAAATACTCCGCGTCTAGTCGTGGATTGGAGGGCCTTATCTGGCAGCAGGGTGAGCCACTTGGTCTGGAGCTGCGGCTTTCAAGTGCTCCACTTGAATGCCGCGAGTCAAGGTGCGATGGACCACCGGGGCAATCTGCTCGACTTCGTTGATGAGTTCCACAAACTGCTCCGGGTAGATGGACTGCGGTCCATCGGAGAGCGCCTTGTCAGGCTGATTGTGGACTTCAACCATCACGCCGTCCGCGCCAACCGCAATCGCGGCGCGAGAGAGGGGAAGCACTTTGTTGCGCTTACCAGTTCCATGGCTGGGATCAACCAGGATGGGCAGATGGCTGAGTCGCTGCACCGCAGGCACGATACTCAGGTCGAGCGTGTTGCGCGTGTGGTCGGTGAATGTGCGCACGCCGCGCTCGCAGAGGATTACCTGGTAGTTGCCCTCGCTCATGATGTACTCGGCGGCCATGAGCAACTCTTCGAGCGTGGCTGACATGCCCCGCTTAAGCAGGACAGGCTTACGGCAGTGTCCGGCTTTTTTCAGCAGGGAGAAGTTCTGCATGTTGCGGGCACCGATCTGGATGACGTCGGCATACTGCTCTACCAGCGCCAGCGTCTCTTGATCAATGGCTTCGGTGACGATGCGAAGGCCAAACTTCTCGCGGACCTCGGCCATGATCTGAAGCGCTTCTTCGCCCATTCCCTGAAAGGCGTAGGGGGAGGTGCGCGGCTTGAATGCGCCGCCGCGGAAGAACTGTGCACCAGCATTTGCCACGGCTTCCGCAATGGCAAAGGCCTGATCGCGGCTTTCGATCCCGCAAGGACCGGCAATGATGGCCAGGTCGCGTCCCCCGATGGTGGCGTTGGTCCCGGGGAAGTGAATGATGGTGTCTTCTTCCTTCGAATCCCGGCTGACCAGCTTGTAGGGCTTGGTGACGCGGATAACTTCTGCCACCCCGGACAGCTCTTCAATGTTTCCGCGTTCGATCTCTCCCTGGTTGCCCGTGATCCCAATCGCTGTGCGCTGGGCGCCGGGGAGGGGATGTGCGCGGAATCCAAGGTGCTCAATCTGAGTGCATACGGCTTGAATTTCTTCGGGGGTCGCCTGCGGCTTCATCACTACTAACATTTCGTACCATCCTTGAATGCTCAAGTGTACTGGCTGGCTACTCGCCGGGCAATTGGCGGTGCGGATAGAGCCACGCCAGTTGGCGTATTTCTTCTTCCTATTTCCCCTGGGTCGCTACTTCTCTGGATACGCGGGCGTGCGCTGTTCGTCTTTGCGTACAGCAGCCCACTTCATGCCCACCCAGCCGAGGTATCCAAGCTGAATGACCCAGGTAATCACATACGCGATCACTAGATGCCGATGAGCCATGGGATTCTCCTCAAAGTGCTACTTCCAGGCTGCTTTCAAGGGCGCGCAAAGCGGCGTGCTGCTCCACCCGCTGCCTGCGGCGTTCGACTGCGTAGCGGACAACCATGATCAGGATGCCCCACGCGAGCCATGCCAGAACATTCCACCACAACGCGGTGGCCATGCTGGGCGCGAGGCCGGAGCCGTCCCCGCCACCAATCACCGGCGCGGGATGCTGCGTGCGCCACCAGCGCGTCGACATATACACGATCGGCACATCCACATAGCCGAAGATAGCCAGCACGGCAGCCAACGTCTGCATCTGGGGTCCAGCGGCAAAGCGGCGCAGCAACAGGTAGCTTACGTATACCAGCCAGAGGACCATGGTCGTTGTCAGGCGGGCATCCCACGTCCACCAGATTCCCCAAACGGGGCGCGCCCACAGGGGACCGGTAATCAGCACCACGGTGCAGAAGACCACCCCCACTTCAGCGCTGGCGAGCGCCAGGGCGTCGGCAGCCAGGGCGCGAGAGGGATGGTTCCGCCGGGTAGCCAGATAGATAATGGAGCCAACAAAGCTGGCGAAGAAGAAGAGGAACGAGACCATCGCCGAGGGCACGTGGTAGTAGAAGATGCGCTGGACGTCTCCCATGGTCGCTTCGGTGGGAGCGACATAGATGGCCTGGTAGAAGCCGTAACCAAGCAAACCCAGCGTCAACAGGATCAAGAATCCGCGTAGCAGCTTCATGCGCTTATCCCCATGCAAGAAGTCTACCGCCCTCGGCGTGTCTGTTGTATGCGATTTCACTCGCATACAACACAAATCGAGCCACGGTTGGATGACACGGACACGAACATATTGCGCGTGCCGGGGGTTGGAGCTACTCCGCGTGCAGAATGGTCTCAAAAAGCAACAGGCAGATGGTGGTAAAGATCACGTCGTATCCGGCCAACATTTTGATCCACAGATCCGGGTCCGACTCTCCGGTGAGGATGGCAGTGGAGGCCTGGACCATGGCCAGCATGGCAGGGATAAAAATAGGGAACAGGATGAGCGGCAACAGCAATTCGCGGTTGCGAGTGCGGATGGAGAGCGCCGCGAAGAACGTTCCGTTTACCACCAGCGCCCAGGTGCCGAGCGGGAGTACGAGGGCGAGGAGCCATCCCTGACCCAGGGCGCGCAGGTTGTAGAACATGATGAACAATGGAGCGAGCAGCAACTGCACTACGCTCACGAACAGGAAGTTAGCGATCACCTTGCCGAGGAAGAGCGAAGCTGCCGGGGCGGGAGTCATGCGCTGCGCGTCCAACACCTGGTGCCGTAGTTCGCGGGCCCAGGCTTGATTCAGCGCCGTGACCGATGCAAACAGTGTCGCCACACAGAGGATGCCACCAGCGATCTGTCGCGAAACGGAGATGGTTGGATCGAAGGCCAGGCTGAAGAGAACCACCACCAGCAGGGCGAAGAACAGCATGGAATTGATGGCATCCTTCGACCTCCACTCGATGCGCAGGTCTTTTGCCAGATGTGTCCATAGGTAGGTCGATTTCAGAGAAGGCCGCTTCAATCGGACGCCCCTTCTTTGGTGAGCGCTGCCAGGGTCGCGCCTGCCGCGCGGAGGTAATCGGCGGGCGCAAGTAGCAGTTGGGTGCCGCGCACTCCAGCCGAGACGGCAATCGTATCAAACAACTCAATCGTCTCATCGACGAAGACGGGATAAGCCTTCTTCGCGCCGAAGACGGTGACGCCGCCGCGGATATACCCGGTCAGGTGTTGCACATCTTTTAGTGGGACCATTTCGGTCTTGCGCGCTCCGGCTGCCTTGGCGAGCTTTTTCAGGTCGAGTTCGGCATCTCCGGGAATGACGGCGAAGAAGTGGGCGCCAGCGCCGGAAGCGGTCAGGAGCGTTTTGAAGACCCGCTCCGGCGGAAGGCCGACTTTTCTGGCGACGGCAATGGCTGAGAGATCGTCGGGGTCGACCTCATAATCGCGAAGCTCATACGGGATGTGCATCGACTCAAGCAGGCGGGCTGCGTTGGTCTTCACTGCTGCTCCTTCGCCATCAGCCGGGGGCCCGCTACGGTGGAGACTAGGCGGCCAGCCTCGAGGGTGAGAAAGTAGTCGGCGAGCGGCTCTGCGAGTTCGCGCTGGTGGGTTGTCAGAAGGATGGTTCGTCGCTCGCCGCGAAACTGTCCTAGCAGGGAAATCATCTGCCGTGCGCTGCCCATGTCCATGTTGGAAAAGGGCTCGTCGAGCAACAGTAGCTCCGGCTGTGAGATCAGTACGCGGGCGAGGGAAGTACGTTGACGCATCCCCTGTGAGTATTGGCCAACGGGCCGCTCCAATGCGGGGTCGAGTCCTACGGAGCGCAGAGCGTCTGCCGGATCCAGACAGCGCTGTTCACGGTACAGGTGTGCAAAGTAGGCAAGGTTTTCGCTGGCCGACAATTCGTCGTAGAGCATGGCAGCATGGCTCATATAGCCGATGCGGCCTCGCTGCGACTGCGGTGTATCGCCGGCACCCGGCCCTGAAAATACGAAGACTTTGCCGTAGCTGGGCTGGAGCAGGCCGGCGAGGATGCGCAGAAGGGTGGACTTGCCGGCTCCGTTTTCGCCCAGGAGAACGTAGCAGCGGCCGGTCTCAAACTCGGTCGAGATCTGGCGCAGTGCGGCGAATGTGCCGAAGAGTCGGGAGACATTCTCCAGACGAGCGATGGATGGCATTTCTGCGAGTATACGGAGAAGATGGCGGACCGCGAAACGTGGTTTAGAGGCGACGCCTGGTAGAGGCTAGAGCCTTGGCGTCCCAGGTGGATCCGAGGGAGTCGAGGCCGGTCTGGCTTCCTGGCAAAAAAAACAGCGAAATTTCCTGTACTCCCTCACGACATATAAAGAGGGGTTGCCTTACATTGTCGCGGTTCCGGACGACGCAGGAGCGGTGGATTGCATACCTGGTTTCGCGCCGGGTGCGGGGGCGTATTTTGACGCACACTTGGCCTGTAGCTGGGTGGCATGAAACACGCCATCGCGGCCGTAAGTGCCCACGGCGAGCGCCTGTGCGTTGTCCTTGAATGTGTCCGGAGGCGGCTCGACGCCTTTGTAGGAGACGCGAACGGTCTTGTCGTTTTCAAGCAGAACAAAGGTCGCGTTAGTGCCGCTGCGTTCGATCGAGCCTGGAGCCACATTCCCGGCGACGCGTAAGTGGCGTGTGTACGCCTTGTCACCAAGCCCCTGAAGCTCCTGGATGGTGACGTAATAGCTCTTGTTGGCCTGAACGCCGGTCACTGCCAAATAGCTGATCGTCGCCAGGATGACGACGACTGCGGCAGCGATGCGAATGCCGTGTGCCTTGTTTTGCATAGAAGAACTCACCAACTCCAGTTTATGGAGTTGGCGCCTTGCGGTCAAGGATAGCATTGCAAAGGCATAAAGGGACCCTTAGTTTGTCGGGTCATGGGTTACTGCGTAGGCCGCCGGGCAGACCACCATTGCGAGAAAAGCCAAGACACACAGAAAATAATGCATGGAAAACCTCCCAAAGTCGATGGAGAGACTCGCCCTTCTCCTCGGTAAATCAGAGACTTGCGAGTCTTCTCCTCGATGAATCAGGTTCGCTCGTATTTGGCATTCCTGCCATCCCCACCGCGTGGGAGAGTCTGATCCGGAGGGTCAGCGAATATGACTCGAAAGTGGCATCGCACAAGCGCGAGTTAGGTGGCAGAGGCAAGAGGAAGACCGTTGCTCGCCTGCCTGACCGCATCCCGGATGCACGCTGCCGGCGGCCCAGTCCTCGCGCTATACTAGAGCAGTTTGGACCTCAAAAGAATTATCGATTCGATCATCCGACTTAACTCAAACAGAGGTGGAAATGAGCAGCAACGGCAACCGCAGCGCACACTCCCCAATCATTCCTGTTTCCACCGACGAAATCCTGAAGCCGCGTGCAGAATGGATCGTCCGGCGCAAGCAGGAAGCGGCACGAACGGGCGACACGAACATGTCGCAGATGCACTTTGCCCGCTTGGGAAAGATCACCGAGGAGATGAATTTCGTCGCTGAGCGCGAGAAGATTTCCGCCGAGCTGGTGCGCGATGAAATTGCCGCTGGTCGACTGATCATCCCTGCCAACATCAACCATCCCGAAGTTGAACCGATGGGCATCGGGATTGAGACTCGCTGCAAGATCAATGCAAACATCGGTAATTCGGCGGTGACGTCGGAGATCGAAGAAGAGCTGCGTAAGCTGCACATCGCCGTCCACCACGGGGCGGATACGGTGATGGACCTTTCGACCGGTGGCAATATTCCCGAGATTCGCGAAGCCATTCTGCGGCACTCGATCGTGCCGATTGGAACGGTGCCGATTTACGAAGCGCTGGGACGGGTGAAAAAGCCAGAGGACCTGAATATTGATGTGTTCCTTGAAGTAATTGAAGAGCAGGCGCAGCAAGGCGTCGACTATTTCACAATTCATGCGGGCCTGCTGATCCAGTACGTGCCCATGGTGGCCAAGCGTATTACGGGTATTGTGAGCCGGGGCGGCTCCATCCTGGCGCAGTGGATGACGCACAACCACAAGCAGAACTTCCTCTACGAGCACTTTGACCGCATCGTGCAGGTGATGGCGAAGTACGACGTGAGTTTCTCACTGGGCGATGGCTTGCGTCCGGGGTGCATAGCAGATGCGAGCGACGAAGCGCAATTTGCCGAGCTGGCAACGCTGGGGGAACTGACGAAGAAGGCATGGGAGCACGATGTGCAGGTAATGATCGAAGGCCCGGGCCATGTGCCCCTGGACAAGATCGCAGAGCAGGTAACGAAGGAGGTCGAGCTTTGTTACGGGGCTCCTTTTTATACACTCGGCCCGCTGGTGACGGATATCGCGCCCGGGTACGACCACATCACGAGCGCGATCGGCGCGGCCATCATCGGCTGGCACGGTGCTTCGATGCTGTGTTACGTCACTCCGAAAGAGCACCTGGGACTGCCGAACGAGAAGGATGTGAAGGACGGCATGATTGCCTACAAGATTGCCGCACACGCCGCAGATATCGCGAGGCATCGCCCGGGCGCACGCGACCGCGACGACGCTATCAGCTATGCCCGCTACACCTTCGACTGGGAGAAGCAATTCGCTTTGTCGCTGGATCCGGAGACGGCCCGCGCCATGCACGATGAAACGCTGCCGGATGACTACTACAAGGAAGCGGCCTTCTGCTCCATGTGCGGTCCGAAATTCTGCTCGATGAACTGGTCAAGCAAAGTGGATGAATTCAACAAGAACGAACACGGTTTGGAGAAGGCAAATCTGACGCAGCTGGTCAGTGTGCAAGCAGCAAAACTGACCGCCACGAAGTAGGCGGAGCAGAAGCGCTAGGCACGCCCTCACCTCTACCCGCCGAAATGATAGAAACGCTCCCGGAAGGGGGCGTTCTGTTTTGGCGGAAAGGAAGATGTTTGGAAGGGAACCAGATGGGTTGGCGAGCGAGGAGCGTCATCGCTGCGCTTCAACTGCTGCAATTGCCCCCGCTTCCGCGAGGGCAATCTTGCAGCTGCTATGCGGTGGTCTTGGCGCAGAATTCGTTGAAGGCTCTGGCCAGTTCCTCGGCAATCGCCGGTGCGGTGCTGACTTCTATCGAGGAACGCTGCATCAGGTATACAAGCTTTCCGTCGCGCAGGAGGGCAATCGCCGGGGAAGTGGGCGGGTTGCCATCGAAATAGGAGCGTGCACGTTCAGTTGCATCGCGATCCTGGCCGGCGAAGACCGCGATCGACTGATCTGGAACCACGGCGTTTTGCAATGCGAGGCGGACGCCGGGGCGCATCTTGCCTGCAGCGCAGCCACAGATTGAGTTGACAACGAGCATCGTCGTGCCCGGTTGCGCGAGCGCTTTGTCCACGTCTAGGGCCGTGCGCGCCTCCTTAATCCCGGCGCGAGTCAGTTCCTCGCGCATTGGAATCAACATTATTTCTGGATACATTTGTTTCTCCTCCGGCTTAAAGCTATCAACCTATTCCTATTGTAAGACGCATCGGCTTCCCCGGGGACGCAAGGTGTACGCTTCTACAAAATGCAATTGAGTGAACATGTAACGTTAGCCCCCTATACCACCTTCGGCATTGGTGGCCCGGCGCGATGGTTTGGAGAGGCGGCTACAGAATCGGACATTCTGGCAGGCGTGGCCTTCGCACAAGAGCGTGGTCTGCCCCTGTTTGTGATGGGCGGCGGCAGCAATCTGCTGGTCTCTGACGCCGGCTTTCCTGGCCTTGTGCTCCGTATCGGACTGAAAGGCATTGAGAGGCACGAGGAGGGTATCTTCGCGGTCGCTGCTGGAGAAGACTGGGACTGCTTCGTCTCCGAAACAGTCGCGGGAGAGTATGCCGGTCTTGAGTGTCTGGCCGGAATTCCCGGCAGCGTGGGTGGCACTCCGGTGCAGAACGTGGGAGCCTACGGGCAAGAGGTTTCACAGACTATCGTAGGGGTCCGAGCACTTGATCTCCACTCGGGAGCGTTCGTCGACCTCCCGGCCTCGACTTGCGGATTTGCCTACCGACGCAGTATTTTCAACGGAGCGGAGCGCGGCCGATACATTGTGAGCAGAGTAATGTACAAGCTCAGAAGATACTTAGAACCATTGATTTCCTATTCAGACCTGAAGCGATACTTTCAAGATTGGGCATCGCTTCCCACCCTCACAGATGTAGCCGTGGCGGTGCGGGAGATTCGCCGAAGCAAGGGCATGCTTTTGGTCGACGGCGATCCGGATTGCGCCAGTGCTGGGAGTTTCTTCAAAAACCCCGTCGTGCCCGATGCGGTCCTGGCTAGGGTGGCAGCGCACAGTCAGGGGCCTGTTCCGCGCTATGACGCAGGGCCGGGCCTAAATAAGATTCCGGCGGCCTGGCTGCTGGAACACGCGGGCTTTTCCAAGGGTTACGCTCGCGCTCGGGCCGGGATCTCCAGCCGACATACACTCGCGCTCATCAACCGAGGGGGCGCCAGTGCAGCCGAGGTGCTCGCGCTCCGAGATGAGATCGTGGACAGAGTTCAGTCACGGTACGGGATTCGCCTCGAGCCTGAGCCAGTATTCGTCGGCTAGAAAGAAGGCAAAGTAAAACTTCAAGAATACGTCATAAAATATAAAAAATTTTCGTGTTAAGTCTATGTACTAGCTCGCAGGTGACGTAGTAGACTTGCGCGCTCCTCGACCAGCACTTCGTCAGCAGGACCTTGGGCTACTACCTGTCCCTCCCGCATTACAATGACTTCGGCAGCCGTTTGAAAGGCCTCAGCCAAGTCATGCGAGACATAGAACGCCGGAATCTTTCGCTCCTGGAGCCATCCAGCAAGCCGGGGCAAAATGCGCTCTTTCGACATTGCATCCAGCGCGGAGAAGGGCTCATCCAGCAGAACCATTCCGGGCTCCGGCGCCAAGGCTCGGGCGAGTGCTACGCGCTGTTGCTCTCCGCCAGATAGTTGGGCAGGTCTGCGGTTGGCTAACGAATCCGCGTGCAGGAGATGGAGCATCGCTTCGATCCGTCGATGGCGCTCAACGAGTGGTAGTTTGCGGAGGCCGAAAGCCACATTTTCAGCGACATCCATGTGCTGAAAGAGTGCTGGCTGCTGTGTCACAAAGCCAATACTACGCAGGCCCGGCGGCACGAAGACGCCCTGCGCAGTATCGACCAGGGTGCGGTCGCGGAAGCTGACGGAACCGCGATCCGGTCTCAGTAGACCTGCGAGCAGTCGCAGAACGCTGGTCTTGCCAGCTCCGGAAGGCCCGAAGAGGACCGTCCAAGGTGCCCAGAGACTGAAATTGGCGTTGAGCGAAAAACTGCCAAGACGGCTCTCCAGCCGTGTAGTCAAAAAGGGCTGATGCCCATTCGCAATCTTGCTCTGGTCAGACATTGGTGGCCCCGGGCCGCCAATAAAGCAGCAACAACGCAGCGAAAGAGAAGGCTAGGAGCACGAGTGCGGTGCGATTGGCCTGTGCGTAGGCGAACTCCTGAACCTGATCGAAGATCGAAATTGACAAGGTGCGCGTGGACCCGGGTATGTCTCCGCCTATCATCAACACCACTCCGAACTCACCGACCGTGTGGGTGAAAGCCAGAACCGCGGAGGCCAGCACCGAGCGGCGCGCCAGCGGAAGCAGGATATGCAGCAAAAGTCGGATCGGGCCCGCTCCCAACAGCACCGCCGCGTCGAGGACCGCGTGATCGATGGCGGCAAAGCCGGACGTCATAGGTTGCAAGGCGAAGGGAAGACTGTAGAGGACCGAGCCTATGACCAATCCTGTAAAGGAGAAAGTGAGTTGGTGTCCGGACAACGCTTCATAACTGCGTCCAAAGGCGGTGCGTGGCCCCAGTAGCACCAGCAGGTAGAAACCGAGAACGGTTGGCGGCAGTAGGAGAGGCAGGCCAGCGAGCGCTTCAATCATGGGCTTCCATCGCGCACGGCTCAACAGGAGCCAGCAGGCCAGCGGAGTGGCGACGACAAGAAGAACGAGGGTGGTGATTGTGGCGAGCTTCAACGTGAGCCAAAGGGCTTGAAAATCCATTAGGCTATCTCACCGGCTTCAGGCCGCGCTGCGCCAACTGACTGGCGACGGCGGGCGAGAGCAAATAGTCGAGGAAGCGATGAGCCGCATCGCGCTGTGTGGACTTCCGCAAAAGGATGGCGCCCTGCACAATGGGCGGATAAGAACTGGTCGGCATTTCAAAATAGCTTCCTGAGCTGCGCAGTCGATCAGTTAGCGCCGAGGTGAGCGAGAGGAGGCCCGCGTCGGCATTCCCAGAGTCGGCGAATTGTGCAGCCTGAGAGATGTTTTCCGCCGTCACAAGCCTGGTTTTGAGTTGGTCGGCGAGTTTGAGGCTGGTGAGCGAGGCCATCGCGGCTCTTCCATAGGGGGCGTGCAGCGGATTGGCGATTGCAAGTCTCTTTAGTCGCGGATCCTTGAGCGTTGCCAGAGATGGTTGAGGGAAGGAGGAATCTTTGCGCGTCCACAGGACGAGCGTTCCCTGGGCATATGGCACCGGAGTTTTGGAGTCCGCCAGTCCATCTGCGATCAGCTTCTGCGGGAACGATAGATCAGCAGAGAGAAAGAGATCGAAGGGTGCGCCGTTCTCAATTTGCGCGGCCAGAGTGGATGAAGACTGGTAGGAAATTTCGATGCGAATAGCAGTGCGATGCTGATAAGTGGTGATCAGGCTCGGCAGCACGGGTTGCAGGTCAGCCGCCGCCGCAATACGCAGCGGCGGCTGGGCGTGAAGCACGGCCACGAGCGGCAGGACCAGTATGATCGAAAGTGCAATCTTCAGAGCTCTCCACATAGTCTTCGCTACACCCGCCCCACATCCGCGTCGTGTGCTGGCGCGGCGACTACCAGCATAACTGCATGACCGTATGCCCCGAAATGCGCTGGGGCAATTTCCGTTCGTCATCCGCCGGATTGCTGCTAGGCTAGCCATATCCATGACTGAGAGTATCTATCAACTGCGTTGCATTGGTTGCGCCAGCATCGTTGCCCGGGACCAGATGCCCAGTAACTTTCGCTGTCCCCTGTGCGGGGAGCTATACGAGGTGGAGTATCCCGGATGGAGCAGGGGAGCGAGCCCGACCGAGACCAAATCGTGGATGCCCAATGCGAGCGCTTTGCGCTGGCTGTGGAAGGAACGGTGCCACTCCACCGACCCACTGGACCAGAGTGGCGTATGGCGCTTTCGCGAGGTACTGCCTATCCTCGCGGACTTCTCCCAGGCAGTGACGCTTCGTGAAGGCAACACCCCTCTTTACTCCATGCCACGCTCCGCAAAAAGCGCGGGTGTGGAAAGATTATTGGCGAAGCACCAAGGCATGAACCCAACGGGCTCTTTCAAGGATACGGGGATGACATCTGCGCTGTCGGTGGCCCGTGAGCGCGGCTATACGTGGGTTGCCTGCGCCTCTACCGGCAACACCTCCGCCGCCATGGCTGCCTATGCGGCGCGCGCGGGCATGAATAGCCTGGTCTTGATTCCCGAGGGCAAAATTGCCTGGGGCAAGCTCTCGCAGGCGATGGATTATGGCTCGCTCACTTGCCAGCTGCGCACCGATTTCGATGGTTGCGTCCATGTGCTCGGAGAGGTGGTAAAGCGCGCTCCGGTATATCTGCTCAACTCGGTGAATCCCTATCGCCTCGAGGGTCAAAAAACCCCCGCGTTTGAAATCGCGGAGGAACTGGATTGGGAGGTTCCCGATCATGTGATCGTCCCCGGTGGCAACCTGGCGAACTGCTCGGCGCTGGGCAAGGGGTTTCTCGAAATGCGGCAACTTGGATTGACGACCCGCGTTCCAAGAATCTCGGTGATTCAAGCGGAGGGAGCCAACCCGCTGTTCCTCAGCATCGAGCAACACGGCGGAAACAGCTTGCAGGCGGTCGAAGCGCAGACGCGGGCGACCGCTATCCGGATTGGCAATCCTGCGTCGTGGCGGAAGGCGGTTCGCATCCTGCGGGAGACGGGGGGATTCTGCGAGCAGGTGACCGAGGCGGAGATCGCTCTGGCTAAGGCCGAGATCGGCCGCGAAGGTATCGGCTGCGAGCCAGCATCGGCAGTTACGCTGGCGGGCCTTAAAAAGCTGGTGCACCAAGGCAAGGTTCATGCCTCGGAAAGCGTCGTACTGCTGCTGACGGGGCACACGCTGAAAGACTCCGATTACACCATCGACTTTCACCGGCGCACTTTGCTGAAGCCTGAGGAGTCGGTGGGTCTGGAGTCAGTGCTGGCTTCTTTGGAATGCGGCACGGTAACGCTCGATGCATCGGCTGAAGCCGTGCTTAGGACGCTGGAAGAGCGGATGAGCAAGTGAACATCTCAGACTCCACCCGCGAGAGTCTTCATGTGCGGTTGCCCGCGACATCCGCAAACCTCGGTCCCTGCTTCGATGCGGCGGCAATTGCTCTCAATCTGCATTTGGAAATCAGAGCCACTCGTGGAGAGGAATTTTCCCTGCACGCGTCGGGACGGGATCCTGAAATCTGCGGCCAGTTGCGCAACAACCTGTTGATCGAAACCTACTGCAACACGCTCACCGCCGAGGGTCGCCGGCCTGTGCCGCTGGCGTTCGAGGTGGACAACGGCATTCCGCTAGGAATGGGCTGCGGCTCATCGGCGGCAGTGCGACTGGGAGGGGTTGCGCTGGCGGCGCATTTTGGTCAGCTTGGCTGGACTGGAGAGCGGATTCTTGCCGAGGCCTGCGCGCTTGAGGGACACCCCGACAATGCCGCAGCCTGCTGGCTAGGGGGCTTTGTCTCCGCAACCTGTGAGGAGAAGCGTGTGCATGCGGCCAGGCTCCCGCCTCCACCAGAATGGGGGGCTCTGCTGCTGCTGCCGCATCAGCCCCTGGCCACGACCTCCGCCAGGGCGGTACTTCCGGACAACTATTCGCGCGAAGATGTGGTCGCCAATCTGCAGCGCGCGACACTCCTCGCAACCGCATTTGCCGCGCGTCGAGGTGAATTGCTGCGCGTCGCCATGCAGGACCGCATTCATCAACCATACCGGGAAGAGATTTGCCCATTGCTCCCGCTATTGACGCCACTGGCCGGAGATGCAGGGATTCTGGGCGTGGCGCTTAGCGGTGCCGGTCCCGCAGTTCTGCTACTCGTGGAGAAGAACGCATTCCCAGTGGCACGGGCGCGGGTCAGCGAACTGACAAAGATGATCCCCGGCCTTGAGTTGCTTTCTTGTGAACTGGAAGCGTGCGGCGTCGCATACCTGTGACGGGGGTGGGGGGCAAAAGTCAGACCTGTTTATGATTGAGTAACGCTTTAGGGTTACCTCAGATTACTCAAGAGTGGTTTACAGTTTGAGTAATGCACGATATCTTTTCTCGTGGGCAGTTCTCGGGGGAGGGCTGTTCTAGCGCCTGTGATCTGAAAAGATCCGGGCGCTTTAACTTTTAATAGGCTCGCTTTCAGTCTTGATCCTCACCTAACTGCGACTTTCCGCCTTATCCCGCATCTTATTTCTATAAAAGTTTAACTGCAGAGCCAACCTGATAGTTGGATTGCAGGGCAACTTAAGAACCACTACATTACAGGATGACGGTATTTTTGAAGGAGGAACATGGCGGGTCAGGCGGTCTTTGAAGTGAGTGATGCAACATTCGATCAGGAGGTCCTGAGGTCGGATCAACCGGTACTGGTTGATTTCTGGGCAGCCTGGTGTGGTCCTTGCCGCGCACTGGCACCCACGGTGGATGCGATTGCAGCCGAATATCATGGCAAGCTGAAGGTCATGAAGATGGACGTGGATAAGAATCCTGCCACACCCGGCCGCTACGGCGTCCGAGGAATTCCGGCGCTGATCCTCTTCAAAGGTGGTCAGGTAGCAGACCAGATCGTGGGATTTGTGCCTAAGGATACGATCGACAAGAGCCTAAGCCGCGTTCTGGGGTAACGCCGCTTGCGGGCAGTTTACAAGATAAGCCTGGCTGCGGCCGGGCTTTTTTACGTAGAAACAGGTTTACTGCTTTGATTGGGGCTCAGTACTTTCGCAACATGCCGAGGACGCGGCCCTGGATGGCTACCTGCGAAATGGGAACGTAGATTGGCTCCATCTCCGCATTGGAGGGCTGCAGACGCACCACGTCTCCCTCGATGTAATAGCGCTTGAGAGTAGCCTCGGAGTCGCGTACCAGGGCGACGACAATTTCTCCCTGGCGCGCCGTTCGAGTTTTCTCTACCAACACAAAGTCACCGTCTACGATGTGCTCGTCCTGCATTGAGTCGCCACGGACCTCAAGCGCGAACACCTCGCGGTTGCCGATGATGTCCCCCAGGGAAATAGTTTCAGCAATTTCAATCGCTTCAACCGGCTGGCCTGCGGCGATTCGGCCCATCAACGGAAGGCGATCCGGGTGAGACTTACTGCGCGGAGGAAGCACGTCGATGGAGCGGCTGCGGTTATGGGAGCGCTGCAGCAGCCCCTTGTTCTGCAGGTTGGTGATGTGCTTGTGCACGGTGGCCAGGGATTTCAGCTCCAACCCGCGCGCAATCTCTTCAAAAGATGGAGAGTATCCGTTCCGCTGGACGAAGCCGGAGATGAAATCAAGCACTTCCTTTTGTCTCTTGGTAACGGCCATGGCAGCATTATAGCGAACAAAAAGCGAATGGCAACAAGTCTTTGTAGCGTTTGTGCGAACCCTTGTCCGACGTCCCGGGTCAATTTGTATTTCCGTTTCTCAAAAAAATCTTCGTTTCTTCCTTCCGCAGGCTCCAATTTGGAACAACTCTGATCCCCGTTCCCGTCTCCGGAATCGACCTTCTTTCCATCCTCAACTTTCCTTGTCTTCGGGCGACAGGGGGGTGAAGGTGGAGTTGCGCCGAGGGAATCAACTCCGCAGCAGGGAAAGAGGGCCACGATATGCGTTTGTTGATTGCTGAGGATGACCGAGCGCTGGGGCTTTTCCTGAGCCGTGGTATGGAAGCAGAAGGCCATCAAGTTCGGTGGGTCGAAGACGGGCAGGCGGCAATCGATGCCTTTCTGGAAGACTGGCCCGACCTGACCATCCTTGATCTGAATCTTCCCCGTAAGGACGGTGAAGAGGTTCTCCAAACAGTCCGCGCACACAATTCGGACCTTCCCATTCTCATTCTGACAGGCAGACAGGAGATGGAGACGCGGATCCGCTGTCTTGATCTCGGCGCCGACGACTGCATGCTGAAGCCTTTCTCACTACAGGAATTGCGCGCCCACTGTCGCGCTCTACTGCGGCGCCGCCGCGAGGTTCGGCTTACGCTGCGCTGCGGGCCTTTGGAGTTGAACCGGATGGATCGCGTAGCCTCGCGAAATCAAGAGGTGATTCCCCTGACCAACAAGGAATTTGCCCTGCTTGAATATCTGCTGCTGCATCGCGGTCGCTGCGTGACACGCAGCACGCTGCTCGAAGAGGTGTGGAAGATGGATCCTGAGGCGGGCACAAACGTCGTCGATGTCTACATCAACTACCTGCGCAAAAAGCTGGGCGATCATCCTCACGGTTCCCTGATTCAGACGGTAAGAGGGCAAGGGTACTGCATTGCGGCGTCACACGAGGGTCAGGCATCGACCACCCATCGAATGGAGACGCTTCCAACTGCTGGTCGAGCTCCCGGCCAGGCGGCGGGCGTGATCCCCCGGCTGCAACACTCGATTCCGCCTCGGTTCTCTGGTTGCCAATTGGCCACCCTTAGGCCTTAGCAATATGCAGTTGCATTCACCACAGCAAACAGCACGATCAGGAGATGGAACCATGTCCACAGTTTGTATGAAGCCAGTCTTGCGCACCGCCGTTCTCGCCAGCTCCGATGTCGCTTTCCGGCGGCGGGTACGGGAGGCCCTTACCGGGCTGCGCTGGCAGGTTCGTGAGGCAGCAGGCGGCGCCGAAGCACTCGCCGAGCTGGACGCCAATCCCACCGAGGCCCTGATTCTCGATTCCTGGCTCCCTGATTTAGAGATGAATGAATTCGTCGCGGAGTTTCGTCGCCAGCATCCCACGGTAGACCTGGTCACGGTCAACGGATCGGAGAACGGAGATGGGCGCACGCGAAGCCCACGCCGCCACGAACTTCTCTACGCCATCCGCCGAGGACAGGATGCGGACGGGGCAATCTGGAATAGCGCGCCGGTGATTGAGCCTCTCGCCCCATTGCGTGCTTCCTCGCGAACTCCGGAACCGCCGACGGCGACTAAGGCAATTTCCATCGTCCGGAGCGGCTCAACAGAAAACGCGGAAACGAGCGCCTGTGTGCGGTCCTCCGCCCCCTGTCATCGCTTGCCGGAGTTGATCGGTGTTCACCAGAAGATGCTCGAAGTCAGTCGCCGTGTTCGCCTGGTGGCCCCGCGCCGTACTGCGGTGCTGATTGAGGGCCCGACGGGAACCGGGAAGGAGCTGGTTGCACTGGCGCTGCACCGCATGAGCCAGCGAGCCAGCCGCCCGTTTGTCGCGTTAAACTGCGCCGCCATCCCCGAGGCGTTGCTCGAGGCGGAACTTTTCGGACATACCCGCGGCGCGTTTACTGGAGCCGTTCAGGGGCGCACGGGAAGGATCGAAGCGGCACACGGCGGCACACTCTTTCTGGATGAGATTGGCGAGATGCCGCTGTTGCTGCAATCCAAGCTTCTCCGTTTTGTGGAGTGCGGGGAGTTGCAGCGAGTGGGAGAAAACGAGCCGGTCAGGGTAGACGTGCGGGTAGTAGCGGCAACCCATCAGGCGCTGGCAAGGTCCGCAGCCAAGGGCGAATTCCGTATGGACCTGTACTACCGCCTGGCCGTCTTCGTCATTCGCACCCCCGCCTTGCAGGATCACCTCGAAGATCTACCGCTTCTGGTGGAACACTGCCTGGCAAAGATGGCGCTGGACTCGCCGGCCAAGCGTGTGGGTGCGTCGGCGCTCAAAAAATTGCTGGCCCATGATTGGCCGGGAAATGTGCGGGAGCTAGAGCATGTGCTCGAATGCGCCACAATACTAGCCGAAGAGCGGCCGGAGATCACGGAGGAGGATATTGAATTCGGACTCGAGCAGGAAGAAGCATAAGAGTTCGCTAAGACTGACTGTCCCAACGCGGAACTGTTATTGCATTGTTCCGATCCAGCAATGAGGAACAACAGGAAAGTGAGTACAACTTATGCAGATCACAACCCCCCTCAGCGATCAGTTAGGGAAGTACCTTGACCTCTCCAGCCTGCAACTGAAGTTGACTGCTGAAAATATGGCGAACGTGGATACGCCGCGCTACCGCGCCAGGGGCATCGACTTTGCTTCGGAAATGCAGCGCTCCCTAGCGGAGGGTTTTAACCCACGTGAGGGAACGGTGAGCACAACAGCGAGTGACCCGGTGATCCGGGATGTAGATGGCCTGCTGGAGCGCCCCGACGGCAACAACGTTTCGATGGATCGCGAAGGCCTCAACATGGCCGAGGCGCAACTGCGTTTCCGGACTGGAGTGGAACTATTGCGGCGTGAGTTCACGCGTGTGCAGAACGCGATCCAGTCCGACGGGAAGTAAAGTGCATGAGGATATCCCAAGGGAGACAGACAGATGAATTTGTTTGGCGTGATGGAGGTAAGCGGTTCGGCAATGAAGGCGGAGCGCATCCGCGCCGAGGTCGTGGCTGCGAACATGGCCAATGCCGAGACGACTCGCACCGCCGATGGCGGACCTTATCGGCGCCAGCATGTGATCTTTGCTGCCGCGCAAGCGGACAATTTTGCCGGCCAGTTTCGCAGCCACAGTCTCATCCCCATGTTGCCCAGCCCTCGAAGTTCGGGCCAGAGTGTTCCTGGCGGGGTTGATGTTACGGCTGTTGTTTCCGATCCGGCAGCTACCCAGCGTCGCTTTGATCCGCAGCATCCCGATGCGGACAAGGATGGGTACGTAGCCTATCCCGACATCAATCCGCTGACCGAGATGGTCGATCTGATGGGCGCGACGCGGGCGTACGGATTGAACAGTTCGGCAGTGCAGGCGACGAAGGGAATGATTACTGCCTCCCTCGAGATACTGAAGTAAGTCATAGGATAAGCGCGCAGGAACCATAGGCGCAGCAGGTGAAAGGAAGATCCATGCAGAATGTACTGATCCAGGCTATGCAGCCCGGCGCTTCGACGGCCGCCACGATGTTGTCTTCGCTCGCTCCCAAGGCGGAGGCTGGCGGGACCCCTCCCTTTGGCAATCTGCTCAAGGACGCAATCAACAATGTGCAGCAACTGGAGGCCGAAGCATCGCAGGCCACCCAAGGCCTGATGCGCGGCGATGGCGTTGATGTCCATACCGCAATGATCGCCACGCAGAAAGCGGATCTGTCATTTGAGCTCGCACTCTCGGTGCGCAATAAGGCGGTTGCAGCTTATCAGCAGGTAATGGGAATGCAGTTCTGATTTGCAGCAGGCAGCGGGTCGTGCCAGGGAAAGAACGAAGAGCGAGCGGGCCATGGACGAAAATCGGCAGCTAGAGACAGTTCGAAGTGAGAAGGCGCTGGAGGAGCGGGCCCGGGAATGGGTCGGTTCCCTGTGGCTTCGCTTCGCACGCCTCAACTCGCAACAACGACTGGCGTTCGCCATTGTTGCCGCTGCTGTGCTGGTCACTACGATCGGCCTGGCATGGTACGGATCACGGCCCGACTGGCGAACGCTTTATGCCGGACTCGATCCCCAGGATGCTCGCGAGATGGCCGTGCAATTGACTGCGGCCGGAATTCCTTTTGACGTTACTCCGGATGGCGCTACTCTGCGTGTCTCCGCCGATCATCTGGACAAGGCCCGGCTGCAGACGACCGCGAAGGGGGCCCCCAAGAGCGGCCGGATGGGCTTTGAGTTATTCGACAAGCCGAACTGGGTGGGGTCGGAGTTTGACGAGAAAGTGAATTATCAGCGCGCTCTCGAGGGCGAGTTGGAGCACACCATCAACACTCTGGGCGTGGTGCAATCCTCTCGCGTTCATCTGGTTTTGCCGCACGATTCTCTCTTTAACGATCAGCAGCGCGCGGCTAAAGCGTCAGTCGTTCTTAAGCTCAAACGGCGTTCGCTGAGCAATGAAGAAGTGGACTCGGTGCGCAATCTGGTGGCAAGTGCGGTCGATGACCTGCGCCCGGATAACGTCGTGCTGGTGGACGCGGACGGACATCTGCCACTGGGACCGAGGGGCGTGGATGCCCAGAACGAAGCCCACGAGCAGGCACTCACGCAGAAGTTGATCGATACCATCGAGCCGATTGCGGGCGCCGGGAACGTGCGTGCTTCGGTTAATGTCGAGTACGACCATACCTCCGCCGATGAAGTGGACGAAACCTACGATCCCACCAGTTCAGCGACCCTCTCCATGCAGCGCACAGAGCAGAATATGGGCGCGCAAGCGGCGGTTGCCGGTGTTCCCGGGACCGCGAGCAATGCACCGAATGCACAGCCGCCGTTGTATCCCCAGCAATCGTCGAATCCGCAAAGCGTGCGTCAGGAGAGTGGAACCTATGGTGTTTCCAAAAAGCTGAGGCACACCGTCGATGGCGGCGGAAGGGTGCGGCGCATTACGGCGGCGGTGCTGGTCAACGATCGCATGGTGAAGTCGGGCGAGCGAAATCACCCGGCCGCGTGGCAGGCGCGCAACCCCGAAGAAATCCGCCACATCGCTGAGCTGGCGCAAGCAGCCATCGGCTTCGATTCACAACGCGGAGACCTGGTCACGGTGGAGAACATTACTTTTCAGGACAATGGCCAGGCGACTGCGCCGGGGACGATGGAAAGGATCTGGAAGAGCGCGGGGGAAGCGCAGTCACTGCTCAAGTACAGTGCACTTTTACTGGCGTTCCTTTTCCTTGTGCTTTTCGTCATTCGTCCGGCCACGCAGAGTCTCAAGGGCACAGCCGTGCACAAGGAACTGCCTGCCGCGGAGGCAAAGAACGCTATCTCGGCACCAGCCGAGAAGGGCACGTTGCCCGTACCGGACGCGATTGCCGAGAAGCACAAGCAACGTGCACAGCTGATCTATGAAGAGGTTTCCGATCACCTGAAGCGCGAACCGGCGCAAGCCTCCCGTCTCTTGCAGAGTTGGATCCATTCCGAATGAGCCAGCAGGAGCAGGTGAAGACAACGGAAAGGGAATCCCCGTCGCCGTCCTCCAGTCTTACCGTGGCGGTGGCCGGGCGGCCAGCGCCACGCCAACTGACCGGTATACGCAAGGCTGCAATCCTGATCGTGGCGTGCGGAGATGAATTGGCAAAGAAGATCTTTCAGAATCTAAGCGAGTCCGATGTGCAGCGTCTGACAGAGGAGATCGCGGATCTGAAGAACATTCCGCCCGAACTATCCATGCAGGTTGTCGAGGAATTCTATGAGTTGCTCGAAACCCAGCAGTACATGATGCATGGTGGTCTCGACTACGCCGCGAAGTTGTTGACGGACACTTTTGGCAAGCAGCGGGCTGAGGACATGATGGCGCTGGTAAAACGGGCGCAGGAGGCCAGCCACGGCAACCTTGCCATGCTGCAGAAGGTAGATCCCGGGCAACTGGGCAAGTTTCTGGAGGGCGAGCACCCGCAGACAATAGCCCTCGTACTGGCTCATCTGGATCCTAAACGTGCTTCCTTAGTGCTCGACAACCTGGGCGAAAAGCAAAAGGTGAACGCCATTCGACGGCTGGCGCAGATGCGTGAGTTCTCTCCCGAGATGGCGCAGAAGGTGGCCCTGATTCTGCACCGGCGCCTGGAGTCGGTTGGCGACACGGTGCGCAAATCCTATTCCGGTTTCAAAGCCGTTGCCGACCTACTGAATCGCCTGACCTCGGAATCGGCAAAGAAGATCCTGGAGCAGGTGGAAG
>JANXZS010000130.1 GCA_025355385.1 Acidobacteriaceae bacterium
TGGCTCTGGCGCGACTACGATCCGGTGCGTACCTCGCAAATCTATGAGATCGAGCCTTCTGAAAAGGTCCGCCCCCTCTTCCGGGTTTCGATCGTCAATCGCTGAGCTGACTCGTTTTCCTGATTTTGCACACCCCCGCACAAACTTGCACCAGCCCTGCGCCTTGTGGAGTGGGCGCAGCCTCCGTAGTCTCGAAACTTATGGGACCCTGAAGGCCCGGCAGAGGTTCGAGTGGACGGTCGCGGAACCAGAAACGGCGGGGCCTTTTGAGTTCTCCACGGCGGATTGCCGCCATTTCTTAGGCAGGTACGCCTAGGGGAGCGTAAAATACAAGATGTAGTGGTTCCCGCTTGACACGCAACCATACAGAGCGGTACTTTCCCATTTGCAGCCCGGTTTGGGCTTGCACGTTTTCCGGGAAACTTGTGAAACCTTTTGCCTGCACGTGACGGCTCCAGGATCGATCCAAGACATCCAAAACGGAAGAGACGTTTTACATAACTTTTGTAGTTGATGCTTCGATTCGGCTCATCTTTGAGTTGGATCGGACCAGGCACGCATACCAATTTTTTTAAATTCGAAGGAGATTCCATGGCCGAGGCCACACACAAAACCACTAACGTCGCCGACACTAAAGACGCCGCTGGAATTGGCAACACAGCCAAAGATGCCGTCATTGGTGCTGCCGCAGCTACGGCCAAAACAGCCAGCGGTATTCGCCTGCAGCGGCTGTTTTCAAAGCCCGGCATTTCGCCTTATGACGAGGTGCAGTGGGAGTGCCGCACGGCCTCAATTACGGATGCGAGTGGCAAGTCAATCTTTGAGCAGAAGGACGTCGAGGTTCCCGTCGACTGGTCGGTCACGGCAACCAACATCGTAGCCAGCAAATACCTGCATGGCCAGATCGACACACCAGAGCGGGAGACCGGTGTGCGCCAATTGGTACGCCGCGTTGCGGAGACGGTTCGGGATTGGGGCATCAAGGGAAACTACTTTGCCACCGCGGAAGACGCCGCCGTCTTTCACGACGAACTGGCTCACCTGCTGGTTACGCAAAAGGCCGCATTCAATTCGCCGGTGTGGTTCAACGTGGGCTGCGATCGTCTGGAACCCAATTCCCAAGCGCAGAACTGGCATTGGAATCCGCATACCTGCGCGGTGGAGTTTTCGGCAACGGGCTATCGCAATCCGCAGTGCTCGGCCTGCTTCATCAACGCCGTGGATGACTCGCTGGATGCGATTCTGACGCTGGCCAAGACCGAAGGCATGTTGTTCAAGTGGGGTTCTGGCACGGGCACTAACCTTTCCGCGATTCGCGGATCGATGGAGCTGCTCTCGGGCGGCGGCACGGCCTCTGGACCGCTGAGCTTCATGCGTGGATTTGACGCCTTTGCTGGCGTCATCAAGTCGGGCGGCAAGACCCGTCGGGCCGCGAAGATGGTGATCCTCAACGTGGACCACCCGGACATTGTTGACTTCATCGGATGCAAGTCGAAGGAAGAGGCCAAGGCCTGGGCACTGATGCGTGAGGGCTACGACGGATCCAGCGGCCCCGATTCGGAAGCCTATAGCTCAATCTTCTTCCAGAACGCAAATAATTCCGTTCGCGTTACGGATGAATTCATGCGCGCCTACGAGCATGACGGCGAGTTCACCACGCATACGGTCAAAGAAGGCAAGCCGGTCAAGACCTACAAGGCTCGCGACATCATGCAGAAGATCGCTGAAGCCACATGGCAGTGCGGCGATCCCGGCATGCAATATGACACTACGATCAACAAGTGGCACACTTCGAAGAACTCCGGGCGCATCAACGCATCAAATCCCTGCTCGGAATACATGTTTCTGGATAACTCCGCTTGCAACTTGGCCAGCTTCAACCTGCTGAAATTTGTAACCGCCGCGGGCACATTTGATATTCCCAGTTATCGTCACGCGGTCGATGTAATGCTGACGGCGATGGAGATCCTGGTCGATAGCTCCGGCTATCCCACCGAGGCGATCGCGAAGAACTCCCATGATTACCGCCCGCTTGGTCTGGGCTATGCGAATCTTGGCGCGCTGCTCATGTCGTTTGGATTGCCGTACGACTCCGACGCAGGCCGCGACTTTGCCGCTACCCTCACCGCGATTATGGGTGGACAGGCCTACCTGCAGTCTTCGCGCCTTGCAGCGAACTGCCCGCCGCTGCCTTCGGCCACAACGCTCACGCAGTCAGTCGAGCACAACGGTGGCGCCTGCCCGGGCTTCTATGTGAACCGCGAACCATTCCTGGACGTTATCCGCATGCATCGCGCGGAGGTCAACAAGATCGGTAAGAGCCGCAACTCCGCTGAGCCATTCGTGGTTCCGCAACTGGATTCGTTGATTGAAGCCAGCAAGCAGTGCTGGGATGAAGCCCTGATCCAAGGAGAGAAATACGGGTATCGCAATTCACAGGTGACGGTGCTCGCGCCCACGGGAACAATCGGTTTTATGATGGATTGCGATACCACCGGCATTGAGCCGGACCTAGCCCTGGTGAAGTACAAAAAGCTGG
>JANXZS010000112.1 GCA_025355385.1 Acidobacteriaceae bacterium
GACCCACAGGGTCGCCTTCTTCCAATGGTTCGTTATGCGGAAAATCTCGACGTCGTAGCTCTCTGTTGAGTTGAGAATTGTGACAACGCCGACGGATGGCCGGGCGGCGTGGTAACAAAGTTCTGAAAGTTCTATCTGACACCAAAGAAAATAATCTTAGCTCCGGGTTTGTCAAATTTTGCCTCAATCTTCTCCCGGCCGATCGTATCCAGCGAGAGGGTCACCCCATCGCTGGCCCAGTGTTCGACAGCTACTTTATGACTGGTGATGTAGTCATAGGTTCCCCGCTCCGTGGCAAAGATGAGTACTGCGCCTCTGCCCGTTGTGGTGGAAATCTTTTCGTGAATCTCAGGGCTTCCTGAGACAATTCCGGTCACAATAGGATCGCTTTCCGTAATGTCCTCTCGCACCTTCTTGTATCGAGCCAGTGTATTGCCTATGTAGGTGACACCGGAACCCGAAACATTCAGCAAATCGCCCCATATTCCATTCTGACCGAGAATGAGGGATGCAACATTTACTTCCTGCCATTGCAGCGGATCATCGGGGAAGTAGTGAGTAAGAAACAAGACCGACGGAATCCATTTATCAAATGTCAGGGGCGAGCGAGTGATCCATGTTCTGGCCTGGCCCTGATGAAAAAACAGGTTCCAGTTCGTATTCGTTGCATCCATCGGGATGTCATAGTTTTGGTAATAGGGTCCATTGTTTATGAGGAAGTATTTTCCAGAAGATAGGAAGCCCAGGCCCATTGCCCGGCCCCCCTCCGTCACGTCGAAATCCACGATGGCTCCAGGGACGGCCGCGGCGACTTTATCAGCCACGCGGCTCATGGATTGCACGAGTTGAAACCCGTAGGAATCAGATCGCTCCTGGGGAGTGCTGCTTTCGCCGCCATGATTGTGGTGCGGATCATTGCACCCATACTGCCCGATTGCATCCCACTTGAAGTAAGTGACGCCGACTTCCTTCGCAAGCCTGATTAACTCATCTGCAAACGCGTCGGAATATCCGCTTACCATGCACATCTGGTAGCTTTTCTCGGTCTCCCAGACCTCCTGAGGCTCATTGACCTTTTGGTCCCAGGACATGCGCCATTCGTGGTGTTCGCGCACAAATCGGCTGGATACTGCCGCTGTCGTTGGACCAAACCAGAGCCCGAGTTTCATGCCATAGCTGTCCAGTCTGGCTTTGACCTCTTTGAGGCCGTCTGGAAAGCGCTTCGTGCTCACGGTCCAGTCACCTGTTTTCTCGTACCATCCAGTGTCCAGCACAAATACGTCAACACCCATCCGGTGGGCAATGTCAACTTCTTGCAAAATGCGCCCTTCATTCATTGATTCGAGATAGGGTTTACCATTCCACCATTTATTACGCTCCTGAAAGTTCCATGTGTTGTAGAAGATATAGGGTGCCCGCGTGCCGGAATTCTGCGACATATACTTGAGAACGAAACTGCGATAAGCAGACGCAAGCTGGCTGGTAGTGCCTTGAACGGCAGCCGTCTCGAACCAAATCGTTTGATAGGGATGATCAGGATCAATTGTCTGGTTCGAAACGTAGTTGCCCTTTACTGCCGTCAGCCGGATGCCCCGATCGGGGCTAAGTTGATAGCGCAGAAATGCGTCAGGTATCTGAGAACCATGCTCGTAAGCCAGAAGGAAACTATGGTGGCCGTTGGTTGCGCAGATAATGGGTCCCATGATGGCGCCGCTATCTTCAAAATAGTTCTCGGCGAGCCTCTGTTCAGAAAGGGTGTAGCTATGAGTCAATTCCGCAAAGTTAGATAATGTGACTTCTTCCACTTCGGGTAGCTGCTTGAGGGAGGTCTCGAAATAGGTCAGGCTGTTCGTCCCCGAAGTCGTACTCAATCTGCTCGACTGGCCGCTTTTGAGAACATAGCGGAACCGAATGACGGGGGTCCCCTCGTTTATCTGTAATTGAATCCTCAAGTGCAGACGAGGGTGTTGAACAAACGCGCCTTCGAAGGCATATTCCGTGGCTCCATTCTTGAGGTGCACAGGCTTTTCGGCTGGAATGAAATCGCGGATCTGCGCAGAAAGTTGCTTCCCGTCTATTGCAAATGAAGGTGGCGCGAATCGATATTTAGAGCCACCGTCAGTCGTACCGTACTGCCAAAGGCAGCCTCCACCGCAGGAAAGCGCCACCCAGACCTGACTGTTGCGAATCTGGACTTGTTTGTGGGAAGAGGTCGCGCTACCCCAATCCCGGGGATGGTATAGAGCGCCAGGCTCCAGAGGGTTATCGCTCTCAAATGCTTTGTAAGTGCAGCTCTGACTGGTTGTGGTTGCAGAAACGTATTTATCATAATTACCTTACGCATCTCCAGCATAGTACCCGCGATTGTAAGCTAAGCATCGCGCCCAAACACTTGGCTGATTTTCCAACAAGGTTACCGTCATTTCATTTGTCCCGATTCTGGGTAATCTGCTGGGGGAGATACGGGGGAACGCCAGCATGGCATGAAGGAGTTGTAGCTCGTTGCTGTGAGAAGCGAGTATCCTGCAATCGTACATAAGAAATGGGCATGGATTGTCTGATTCCCGGCGTTCTTTTCTTTGCAGATTCGGCGCAATATCTGTAGCCGCAGCTACCTTACCCCTCTGGTGTAAGAAACATGCCAATGCGGAGCAAGCTGTGTCTGGCGAAGGTGGCAATCCAATTGTTACCGGAAGGGGCCTGTGTGATCCCCAGGTCAGGATTTACGATGGTCACGCCTATCTATACGCGACCCATGATGCTGTTCATGGAAGCAGCAATTTCATCATGGATGACTGGTGGGTATGGCATTCGGATGATCTAGTGCATTGGGAGCATGTAAGCACCCTGAAACCCGAGAATACTTACTGGGGCAAACCTTGCAACCAGTGTTGGGCAACCGATGCTATAAGGCGAAACAACAAGTACTTTTTTTATTTTTCCCGCGGGCCGGAGGAGATCGGGGTAGTGCAGAGTGACTCACCTCGTGGGCCCTGGAAAGATCCATTGGGTAAGCCGCTGATAGCCGAAGGGTCGACGCCTACGTCAGCCAGAGACCCGGGGATATTGCAGGAGGAGGATGAAACCAGCTATATCGTTTTTGGCTGCTGGAATTTTTACGTGGCAAAGTTGAACGAGAACATGATCTCTCTGGCGGAAACTCCCAAGAAGATTCTGATTGATCGAAAGATGGGTCCTTACGGTCCAGGTAAATTGGACGACAAGCCTTTCTTGCATAAACGCAACGGCATTTATTATCTATCGTGGGGCTGTTACTACGCGATGTCTGATAATGTCTATGGCCCCTACGTCTACAAGGACTCGATTATCAAGGCGGAACGCACTGCTCCGGAGTTCCGGAATCGACTGACGTACGACCGGCATGGCTCCTTTTTCGAGCTGCGTCAGCAGTCTTATTTCATCTGCAATGATCAGGATTGGCCGGGTGCCAGCGAGCATTATCGTGATTCAGTTATAAGCTACGTCCACTATCGCGACAACGGAGAAATTGAGACGGTTGACCTGACTCGGCTCGGTGTTGGTCGATACGATGCGACCGACCCCCACTTGGATGCGGCTAACTACTTCATAGCCTTCAATGTGAAAAAAAGAGAGTGTCCTGAGGGTGGCTTTGAGATTCGTGACATTTATCCCGGTGGCTTCCTGATCTATCCCAACGTGAGGAATCTTCGTGCGAACACTTCGATCTCCTTTCGAGTCGCTTGCGGGAATTCGCAGACCAGTTTGATCGAGATACATAAGGACCGCGCTGATGGAGACCTGCTCGGCACTTGCCAAGTGCCGCCTACCGGCGGTTGGACGTCCTACAAAACCATCAGCGCTAAACTAAGGAATGTGGCGGGCGAGACAGGCATCTGCCTGGTTTTCAGAGGTGATCCTGGCGAGTTGCTCAGACTGAGGTGGCTAAGCCTGGAAGCGAAGCCCACCGTTTGATTTAGCTACGGTCGCATCCAGGAGGGGCCCAATCGCCAATGCAACGTTGCCAAGGTTCACACCTGATTTTAAGGTGCCGTGTGAGCGCTGGGTCTTCGAGCAAAGCCCGATGGGAGTAGTCTTTCATGAAACCTGCTAACAGGTAATGTCCGGATTAATATGTTTGCTATTGTGAGTGTGTATCGTCTAGTTGTGAAGCGGCTAACGAGATAGAAGGACTTAGAAATGACTTTAACCAGACGCGAGTTTGTCGATGTAGGTCTCAAGATAGGAGGCATGTTGCTGTTGGATGGTGCAACTGGAAAACAGCTGCACGCAGAGGTGGCGGAGGCTAAAAGCTTTGCGATGCTTGGAGGCATGGCCCCAACTCCTGCAACTGCTTATAAGCCCTACATCTCTGCGCTCGCCAAAACAGCAACCGAATCGACGTGGGTGCAGATCGATCTTGGGTCTGCCCATCTGGTGACCCAGCTTGTCCTCTATCCAGCCTTTGAAGGCGGTGGGGATCACGCTACGGGGTATGGTTTTCCCGTTCGGTTTCGCCTTGAAGGTTCCGCCAACGAGGACTTCGCATCGCCACTGGTGCTTGCCGATCTAACGCGAACGGAGATGCCCAATCCCGCTGATCAAATTGTTGGTGTGCATCTTGCCGGCGCAAAGGTCCGCTTTGTGCGGCTGGTTCCTACCGAACTCCGCGCGACCGATCACGGTTATCGGTTGGCGTTGGCCAAAATCAGCATCTTGTCCAACGATATCGACGTTGCAGAGGGTCGTCCAGTTAGTGTCGAGGCTGAATTGGGCAAGCCCGAACTTGCGAAGCAACTCACTCGCAAGACGAGACCCATGGGCGAAGGAATCGTCACGGATAATCCGCACAACGTAACCGCTGTAAAGACCTGGAAACGTGTCCCATTGCAGGCGACATTACCGGTCTCCGGGGTAAAACTTGGCGCTGGAGTTTTTGAGCATGCGATGCGCGACAACATCGTTTATCTGCTGAGTTCGTTTTCGGTAGACGAGATGCTCAGGCCTTTTCGTGAGCGGGCAGGTAAACCGGTTTCGCCTAACTTGCGAAAGCCCATTGCTTTCTGGGACACCGACCTGCCAGGGTCCAGCGCCGGCCGCTTTATGATGGGCGGGGCCAACACGCTTCGATGGATGCAGGATGACGATTTGAAGAGATCGCTTGATCTCATGGTCGCCGGAATCGCAGAATGTACAGCTTCCGACGGCTACATCATGGCTTACCCGAAAGAGACCATCCTGCATTCGGAACGCGGGGGATACACCCGCTCGTGGGTAACACATGGTCTGCTGGAAGCAGGCTTTACCGGGTATGTGCAGGCGTTCTCACTGCTACGCGGCTACTACGACTGGTTTGATGGCTGCGAATATCTCCCGAAGCTGCTGCGGGGCGGCATGCAAGGCGTGCAGGGTATGGTAGCGAATACCCGCATGTATTTGTCACCGGTTGGCAAGCCGGAAGACATTCAGGTCATTCAGCGGTATTACCAGGAAAACTATTGGCTGGAAGGTTTGACGGCGCGGAAGAAAGACGTTGTCTGGCAATATCCTTACGATCGCCCGCATAATTACCTGATCACAGACTTCGAGGCGTACCTTGACCTCTACATCGGGACCGGCGACAGCCGATACCTAAACGCAGTTCTCGGCGCATGGGATCTTTACCATGACCATTGGGAGCATGTAGGCGGATCGATCGCTATTACCGAATTCAGTGAGTTTCCCCCGGACTCGTATCGTCTGCTGGCGCAGGCACCCTTCGACGAAACAGGCGAACTCTGCGGAAGCGCTTTCTGGATCAAGCTCAATCAGCGACTTCATCTACTATTTCCCCGCGAAGAAAAATACGTCACCGAGATTGAAAAGTCGATCTACAACGTTGTTCTGGCCAACCAAGTCAACACGCAGGGATTCGACTACCACGCTCGACTGGTGGGTCGCAAAGGCGATCAGATGGTGACAACCTGCACCAACTCCTGCTGCGAGGGGCAGGGCACACGCATCGTGGGATCTCTGCCGGAGTACATTTACTCGGCCGCCAGCGATGGCATTTATCTCAACCTTTTTCAAAACGCCAGCATCGAGTGCCAGCACGGCGGGGTTCCAGTGCATGTCACTATGGCGAGCGACTTCCCTAGGTCCGGCAAGGTTGCACTTACCTTCTCCGCCGCTGACTCTGTGGAGATGACACTCTACGTGCGCATGCCTTCCTGGCTCGAAGGCAACATTGATGTTGAGGTAAACGGCCAGCGCTTCACTGGTGCGCCCGGAACGTATCTGCCGCTTAAGCGAACTTGGACGGACGGCGACATTGTGCGGTTCAATTTGCCCATGACCATTCGTATGCATGAATACACCGGAACCGACCAGATCGCGGGCAAGCGCCGCTATGCCCTCGAGTGCGGACCTATACTGCTGGCTGCGGTTTCCGAGGACATACCAATCATTCAGCTACCGCCAGGAACGGATCCGAGGCAACTCGGTTCGAAGTTGCGTTCGCAGCTAAATGAAACGCTCCGCTTCAATGTAGATGGCGTTCCAGGAGTTCAATACATGGCTTATTGGCAAGTGCATGATGAGCGCTTTACCTGCTTTCCGGTAGTTGAGACGCGATCGACGTAGCCCATCGGCGTTGAACGTGACAATGAGGCCTTTGGATTGCCAGCAATCCTCTACACGCTCGTCAGCGATTATGAATCGATTACCCTGTCCGCTTGAGCGACCCTGGTGGGCGTGATATCACGGCGCCGAAGCTAAACCTCCTCATGAGTCGATCCCTAACTGCTTTTTCGCTCGCCGGAATGTCTCTGCTGCCTAATGTTTGCGGTGCGCAAATGCACCCTGCCACAATTCCGCATCTTCGGTCGCCCGAGTACGCGCAGGTACAGCAGCGTTGAGGTCGCGGGTGGAATACATGGGATGTGCAGAGCGTCACTACACAAGTCCTGCTGCCAGAGGGATTGGGCGTCCGGGTAGGTTTCCTGAATAAGTCGCGACTTGCGGGGGAAAGCTTCCTCTCCACGGCGTTTATCGGCCAACTGAATCCCGATGCAGAACAAGTGTTTCCTGGGCCTCACGCCTTCGACGGCAGCTATACCGACCTGAAGCTCACGTGGAAGGGCCGGTCCTTCCGTGTGCAGTCCGCCACCGAGTCGGGTGATCTGGTATTACTGATCACACCGGTCGACGCAGCGGCGCCTTCGGATGGGCTGCCAATGACGGTTGTCTTCTCGGTGGGATTTCTCTGGGATCGACTGGGTTCTGTCGAAAAACTCGCTGACCGGATCGAGGCCCACGCGGGCAGTCGCACAATTTCGTTCTTCTTCGACGGACAGCAGACCGCGGCCTTCAACGCGCCAGTATCAAGCCCATATTTTGCGGTGGATCTGGACAAGGCCAAGGCTCTCTCTTCCGGCAAGCCGCGCACAATGGCCGAGGTGCAGGGCATTCTCCAACGGCAGCGCACAGCTTACGAGCGGTCAAATGAGAAAGCTGGCGCGAGCGGCGCTATCGCGGATGCCATTCAAACCGTTCTGGGATGGGACACCATTTACGATCCGGAACATCAGCGAGTTATTTCGCCGGTCAGCCGCTTGTGGTCAGTCAATTGGGGAGGCTATATGCTCTCTGACTGGGACACGTTCTTCGCAGCGTCTATGGCGTCGATTGGTGAACGAGACCTTGCATATGCCGATGCGTTGAAGACGCTGAACGAAGTCACGCCTGCGGGCTTTGTGCCCAATTTTGCGCGTGCCGGGGAGTGGAAAAGTGGCGACCGCTCCGAGCCTCCCGTGGGAGCGATCACTGTTCTAGGGCTCTACCAGAAATTCCAAGAGAAGTGGCTATTGCGGGATGCCTTTCCTCGACTGCTGGCGTGGAACCGCTGGTGGGCCGAGCACCGCGACGTGCAGGGCTACCTGGTGTGGGGAAGCGATGCGCACGGCCAGCCCGAGAGCCTCGATGATATCTCGCGAGGCACGCTGCGGGGGGGCACGCTATGAATCCGGGCTGGACAACTCGCCCATGTATGACGATGTCCCATTCGACAAAAACACCGAGCGCATGATGCTGGCCGATGTTGGCCTGATGGGTTTGTACATTGCTGACAGCGAGACACTCGCGACCATTGCGACCGAGATTGGCAGGACTGTAGAAGCGAAAGAACTCATAAACCGGGCATCGCGCTATCGCAACACACTGGCGACTCTGTGGGACGAGAAGACGGGCATGTTTCTCAACAAAGACTTGGTGACAGGCAAGCTGAGTCCGCGTATCTCGCCCACGAACTTCTATCCCATGATGGCCAAGGCTGCGACCCCGCAGCAGGCTGATCGCATGGTGCGCGAACATCTCCTGAATCCGGCGGAATTTGGCGGCGAGTTCGTCTTGCCCTCCATCGCTCGCAACGATCCTGCCTATAGGGATCAGGACTACTGGCGCGTGTGGGGACCGATAAACTACCTCGTCTACCTGGGTCTGCGCAACTACAACCAATCCGAGGCGCGTCGTCTACTGGCAGACCGGTCTCTCAACCTCTTCCTCAAAGAGTGGAAGCAAAACGGCCACGTGCACGAGAACTACAACGCGACCCTGGGAGTGGGCGATGACATCAAGAACAGCGATCGCTTTTACCACTGGGGGGCACTGCTAGGCTTTATCACTTACATGCAGCAGACCGATCCCGTTTCGGCCAAGCCCTAGCCAGTTTTGTATTTGAAAGAGGTTCATGATTACAGCAGTGCCGCGAAGCTGGACGTCCCTGCGGCTGCAGGGCGGGCTAAGTCATTAAGACTCGTTCTTGCGCTGCTCCTCTAGACAACTTTCAATCGCTTACTGCCAATGTGGTCCGCTCTCGCGGTCGTTCCTTCCCAGAGCCTCGACCGTGTCATTCGCCGTCGGGTGCAACGCTGTACGAGCATATGTCACTTCCACGCTCGTAGTTGACTGAGTGAGTAAAGTCAGTTGTACATCCACGGTAGAGACGAACGAGGCGGGGGCGAAGGACACATACTGCATCCGGCCGCCAGCTACATCGAAGAGCGTGTTAACCCACACGGCCTCGGCTTCGCCCTGCCGCACCCTGAAGACAGCTCCTTGTATGTCCTTGCCAGGCTGAGGGTAAAGAAAATCAGGATTCCAGTGGGGACCTGCCCAGCATCGCTCCGCTTCGGGACCGAAGAATGTTGCCGCCCGACTCAAGGGGGCGTGGATGACAAAGTGGAAGTCGTTGCTGACGTGCGCCGGTGGAAGCATTTGTTTGACCTGTCACAGAGGGATTCATATTGACTATGAGGTAGATGACAGGCAGCGGTAAGCGAAATACCTCGACAATACCTCGACCTTTCCAAGCAAACCTTGGGCGCGATTGCGGTTACACGGAAGAGCGAAGCCAACTTTTATCCTTTTGCCGGAGGTGCGGCCGCATTGCTGGACATGAAAAAGAAACACGGTTCACATTCGTAATGGCAGGTTCGAGCGAGGCGTTCTTATCGGTATTGCAAATCTGAGTTTCATCCTCATGGCAAATATTAGCCAGGCGCAGCTTGCCAAACAAGGCCATGGCGCACGCAAGGCGTTACCCGTGGTGCAGGTCCATTCCAATGGCCACTATCTGCAGACTGCGGATGGTCGGCCCTTCTTCTGGCTTGGCGATACGGCATGGATGTTGATTCACTCCACAACACGGGAAGAGTGCAGCTATTACCTGCACACGCGAGCACGCCAGGGTTTCAATGTAATTCAGACGGTCATGTTGGCGGAGTTTGACGGTATCGAGAAGCCAAGCGCGCTTGGCCTGCTGCCGTTCAGCGATTCGGATCCACGGCGTCCCAACGAAACGTATTTTGACCGTGTGGTTGAGATCGTGGATGAGGCTGCGTCCCTTGGTCTATATGTCGCAGTGGTGCGCACGTGGGGAGATAAACTCACAGCGCCGTGGGGGATCGGTCAGCGCCTGTTCTGCAACGATAATTTGGATGTGGCGCGTAGCTACTCACGCTATCTAGGGCAGAAGCTCAAAGGCAGAACCAACGTCATCTGGATGCTGGGCGGTGATCGTCCCGTTCGGGTCGGCGCGATGAGTAATGATTACCTGCAGCGGATGGCGAAGTCTGCTGGTTTCCCGGCTGATCGGGATTGGACTCCTACGACCTTACCAAGTTGCGCTCGAAGCGTGGTCGGGAATGGTGGTACGACCCGAGAACGGGTGTGGCAACGTTACTCGGCGTGGTGGATGCTGGGCAGCTAGAGTTCCACAGTTCGGCCTACGGCTCCGACTGGGTATTAGTGCTTTGAAGATCCCGATGCGGGTTACGACCTCCCGGGCCTGAAAGCGCTGGGGAGGTAAGGTTTTCTGTCCGCTGTCCATTACGGACCGGCTTGCCGAGGCACTGCCCCATAGAAGTGCTGTGCGTTCCCGCTTCCGGCGCAGTCGGGTGGCATAATTTCGCAGTTCAATAGGAAGCTTGTTTCCGAATTGCATTCCCTGCTTTATGATCTGTAACGCGGACCAATGACAAATCACAGCAGTGCAAATTTGGGCGGTCATACGATCAGCCACGCGAGGGAATCTTGGGAGTCAATCCGTTCATTGGTGTCCTCTATCATTGGCTTGGCGGGCTCGCCTCTGCCAGTTGCTACCTGCCATTTCGCGGAATCAAGCGCTGGTCGTGGGAGGTCTACTGGCTGGTGCAAGGAACCTTCAGCTGGATCTTCGCGCCACTGCTGATGGCCTGGCTTCTCGTGCCCGGAATATTCTCCATCCTCCATGCCGCACCATCGTCCAGTATTTTCTGGGCGTACTTCTGGGGCTGCATGTGGGGATTTGGTGGCCTGACCTGTGGTCTTGCCGTCCGCTATCTTGGCTTTGCCCTCGCCTATCCATTAGTGCTCGGTCTGTGCACCGTCTTCGGCACGCTAATGCCACCCATCTTCAGCGGCGAAATAGGGGCGATCGCCCGCAGCAGTTCCGGGCAGGTCATCCTGCTCGGTCTGGGCGTCTGTGTGATCGGCATTCTATTCAGTGGATTTGCTGGCCGCTCGAAAGAGGGGGAGCTAACTGCGGAGCAGAAGCAGGCATCAGTCAAAGAGTTTCGCTATGGCCGGGGGGTCGGCGTGTCCATTCTCTCGGGAGTGATGAGTGCATGCTTCGCCTATGGCCTGGCGGCGGGAAAGCCTATCGCGGTCCTGGCGAAGGCTGTACTTCTCTCACACGACCGCATCGACCTCTGGCAAAATCTTCCTGTGCTTATTGTGGTGATGCTTGGCGGATTCACCACGAATTTTCTGTGGTGTGTCGTACTGCTGGTGCGCAACCGCTCCGCGCGCCAATATCTCGGCGTTCCCGCACCTGCCGATGGCGCTCCCGCAGCGCCCTTTCGCCTGAAAGCCAAAACCATGCTCGCCAATTACGCTTTTGCTGCTCTGGCCGGAGTAACGTGGTACTTCCAATTCTTCTTCTACAGCATGGGCCAGACAAAGATGGGCAAGTACGACTTCTCGAGCTGGACGCTTCACATGGCGAGCATCATGATTTTTGCCACGATCATCGGCATGATATTGCGCGAGTGGCGTGGCACCAGTGCCCGCACACGTGGCCTGGTCGCCGCCGGTCTCATCTTTCTGCTAGGCTCCACCGTGGTCGTCGGATATGGCAACTACGTGAAGGCAAATCAGACTTCCGAGCCGATACAGGCTGCGAGCGCGGCGCAGGAGAAGTGACGTTTCCGGAATGATCCAAGCCGTCGATAGCTGCTCCCCATAAAAGCTTTTTGGGTGTGTTGATTTAATGGACCTCGAATGACGTGCTTAGCCGACGTTTACGACCCGCCTAACAAGTGCCTGAGCAAGCCGCCATTCGGGGACTTCAGGCAATAGGGGAATAATTCCTGGTTGCAAATCAAATTGCTTGACAAGGGATTGATGAAGTAGTTACATTCGCCCCATTCGGGAATCGAGTTTCCCGCCCGATGAGTTTGCAAGATCGCTGGAGGGAGTTTAGTGTTCCAAAATGGCGCACAGCGATTAAAGCCTGGGATACTTAAAAGGTCGTAGCTCGCTCCTCAGATTTCAATAGAGGATCGATTTCAAAAGACTTGATTGAGAAGTCTACCGTAGAAACGAATTAACGTGGCGAGCCAGTCGACGAGAGTCCAGGAGGCATGACGATGCATCAGAGATTACGTGTTTGGACATTCATGTGGATGTTCGCAGCCACTCTACTGATAGTTTCCCCAAAGTTTGGATATGGTCAGGGTGGAGGGACCGGAACGATTACTGGAACAGTAACGGATAGTTCGGGCGCAGTGCTTCCAAGCGCGAAGGTAAGTATCAAAAACATCGACACAAGTTCTACCTTTGTGACCGAAACAAGTTCCGCAGGCGACTATTCGGCGCCGTCGTTGAATCCGGGACCCTATTCGGTGACGGTTGAGTCCCCAAGCTTCCAAAAGGCTGCAACCACCACCTTTACATTGGCGGTTGACCAAAAGCTGCGCGTGAACGTGACTATGAAGCCGGGCGCGGCATCCGAGACCATGGAAGTAACAGCGAACGCAGTTTCGCTGGATATGGACAGTGCGGAGATGTCGCAGGAGATCGGCACCAGGCAGATGAATGCACTGCCGCTCAATGGCCGAAATTTCATGCAGTTGTTATTGGTTGGCGCGGGTGCCGTCACCGTTGGTGGGGAACAGGGCACAATGCGCGCAGGCCAGGGCAATGCCATGAGCATCAACGGCGGCCGCCCCGAATCCAATAACTATACGCTGGACGGCCTGATCAACACTGATACGGCCCTGGTTACTCCCGCCGTCATCCTGTCGCAGGATGCGATCCAGGAG
>JANXZS010000141.1 GCA_025355385.1 Acidobacteriaceae bacterium
ACTTCGAAGAAGATGGTCCTTTCGAAGAGGGCGATGATGAGCCCAACTTCAACCGGGTAGAAGGTGCGCCCGTAGGTGCTCCTGCAGCAGGCCGCGTGCCTGGTGCTGGTAGCGCCGCTGGTGGACCGGCGGGGCAGCGCAAACGACGCCGTCGCAGCCGGAGCCGTGGACCAGCGGGCAGCGGTGGCGGAAGCAATCGCGGACCAAAGTAACTTACCCGGGTAGTTTTTGAAGTAAGGGCTGCGTGAAAACGCGGCCCTCGCTGTTTTCGGCGATGAAGCTTACATGGCCCCAAGAAAAATAATTGCGTTTGCAGTCCTGTGCCTGGTGTGGGGATCGACGTGGATGGCGATACGCATTCTCGTGGAGCAGGTTCCACCTATTCGCAGTGCGGCATTGCGCTTTGCGATTGCCGTGATGGTGCTGGTGCCGATCCTCATTGCGCGCCGGGTAAAGCTGCCACGAGGTCGGGCTCTGGTCGCGAATCTCGTTCTCAGTGCCACCATGATAGCCGTGCCTTATGCACTCATCTTCTGGGCGGAGACGCAGGTCTCATCCGGCATGACTGCAGTGCTCTTTGCGGCTATGCCACTCGTAGCCGGTTTATACGCGAATTACATGGACGGGCGGCAGATGCCCTACAGTGCCATGCTGGCCCTGATGCTGGGAGTGGGCGGCATGCTGTTGGTGTTGTCGAGTGCATTCTCAACGTCCCTGGATCAAGCCGTTGGTGCAATTGTCGTTCTGGCCGCGGTCGTCAGCGCAGGCGTCTCATCCGTATATGCCAAGCGGGAGCTGGAGGCAGTCAATCCGTTGATGAGTACTTGTCTGCAACTAGGCGGGGGAGCAGCGCTTTTGTCCTTGATGAGCGCGATCCTGGAGCGTGATCAGCCCTCCCACTGGAACATCCCGGCGGTCACGGCCCTGATGTTTCTGAGTCTGGGAGCGAGTGTATTTGCCTTCCCCCTCTATTTCTGGCTGCTGAAGGAAATGGAGGCGTATCAAATTGGAACGATACAGTGGTTCGAGCCGCTGGTCGCTGTCGCCGAAGGTGCAATCTTACTGCACGAGCCGCTCTCGTGGCGCATGTCATTGGGCGGCGCGATTATACTGGCGAGCGTTTTTCGGGTCATGACGGTGCGGGAACAGGACGATGCGATCGTTACAATTAAGATAACCGGGCAGACGGATTGAGGGTGTTGCCTGAGAAACTGCACTCCTCCTGAGTTAAAATTAGTGCGATGAGCGCCTCGATGTACATCGTGGTTCAGGGCGAGGACCCCGGCTTTGACATCTTTGTCAACGGCCATGCCTTGGCTCGCAACGAAGATGCCTTGGAGAGGCTGGCGGAAAAACTTGGGGTCAAGCCGCTGCTCGAGTTCTTCTCCGCCGATCAGAATTCCATGGCGCTGCTGCTGGAGGAAGGTGCGGGAGATCCGGAATGGGCGAAAACCCTGCCCCCGCCGCAGTGGTTCTCCCCAGAGGATGGCTTGATTTCGATCTGCACATTGTTGGACTTTCTACGACCGTCGCTGACCGCTCTCGGAAATGAGACGACGGCTGTGATCGGGGAGCTAGACGAATTTGAATTTGTGCTCCGCAAGACGGCCGCAAAGCACCTGCGTTGGCAACTCGCTGTTAGCTGGAAATGACGTATCGAATTCGGGTCATGTTCAAATCTCGCGACTTGGAGAAGTCTCCGCCTGCCATATCTTTGAGCTAGTGGATCTGAATCCAAAAGAAGACGACTACGCCGACGACTAAGACGATCGCGCCAAGAAGAAATCCACCCAATAGCAGTCGTACAAGTCCCTGCTGTTCAGGTCTGGGGTGAGTGATGCCAAAACCGGCCACGAACGACTCCACGAGAAAGTCCAGAAGACGCGTCACTGTTGGCTTTCCCTGTGCCTTCCAAATTCCATGAAGCACCAAACTTTCTGACGCGCAATTCAGACATTCGTAAAACGATGTGGCTAGCAAAAACTTCGACTCTTCCCACATTGCTAGCCGGTCGCTTGCCCGTGGCATGCGCCCCATTCTGTGTATAGGCCGCCTCAATTGGGACGAGGACTGCTTCCGCGTGGCGGCGTGAGAAGTTCCGCTATAGGGAACGCTCAATACATATGCTGGCCCCCGTTAATTGAGAGCGTAGATCCCGTCACGAAATCGCAGTCGTCGTCCGTGAGAAACACTACTCCCCGGGAGATGTCCCCGGGTTTCCCGAGTCGGCCCACTGGTATGCGCGCTACTATCTTTACCAGCACGTCAGGCGGTACGGCACGGACCATTTCGGTGTCAACGTAGCCTGGAGCGATGGCGTTGACGGTAATACCGAACCGGGCACCTTCCAGGGCAAGAGCCTTGGTGAAGCCGTGAATGCCAGATTTCGCAGCGGCATAATTCACCTGGCCGTATTGACCTGCCTGCCCATTGATGCTGCCGATATTGACGATGCGTCCAAACTTTGAGTTGCGCATGTGTTCAAACGTGAGCTTGCAAAGGTTATAGCAGGAGCCGAGGTTGGTATCGATCACCGCATCCCACATGTCGCGGCTCATTTTCTGCAAAGTTCCATCGCGAGTGATCCCCGCATTGTTCACCAGGATTTCAATCGGACCGACTTCCGCGGTGATTTTCGTCACTGCCGCACTACATTCCTCGAAATTGGCTGCGTCGAATTTATAAACCCGGATGCCGGTCTCTTTCGAGAACGCCTCGGCGGCCTTGTCATTGCTTGCGTATGTGGCAACAACGGTCCGTCCAGCCCTCTGCAACGCCCGGCTGATCTCCTCACCTATACCGCGGGTGCCACCCGTTACCAGTGCCACTCGTGCCATTTGAATCCCTCCATTAAGTTTTACGGCTGCGGCCAGCTATCCTATCTCAACGTTCTCGAGTGAGTAAAATCGGGCCGGCGAATTGAGCATTTCCGGGGTCCACATGCAGTCGGATTTCACGACGTAGCGGAGGGCCCAAGATGGGGCATGGACCTGCACCATGAGAGTGATTTACATTTGTTGCACTGCAGTATAACTATGCTGCAGTGCAACAAGCAGGGTTCGGGGCTGCAGCGGCGATTTGCCGTTCTGCAACTTTAACAAAGGGGAGGGTGCAAGAAATGTCCACTACGCTGGAAGGCCAGACAGAATTGACCACGGGTACATCTTTTACGCTGCACGGCCAGACTGCACTGGTTACCGGTGCGGGTCGGGGAATTGGCAGAGCGATAGCGAAACGCCTGGTGATGGCGGGCGCCAACGTCATGCTGAACGATATGGAAGAAGACAGGCTGATCGAGTCCGCGGCCGCAATGGGGGCTGCCGACCGGGTGCGCCACGTAACCGGAGACTTGACTCAACCCTCGACCCCGCAGGCAGTCGTAGAGGCTGTTCTGGCCTCTTTTGGGTCCATTGACATCATCGTCAACAACGCGGGTTACAGCTGGGACAACGTTATCCAGAAAACCACGGACGAACAGTTCAAAGCGATGCTGGAGATTCATCTGGTGACGCCGTTTCGCATCCTGCGGGCGGCCTCCGATTACATCCGGGAAGCGGCCAAGCGCGAATCCGCGAATAACCAGCGTGTGATGCGCAAGGTGGTCAACATCACTTCGATCGCGGCGACCGACGGAAACCCGGGACAAGCGGGCTACTCATCTGGAAAGGCGGGTGTTATCGGCCTGACGAAGACGATGGCCAAGGAGTGGGGCAGGTATAACGTGAATGTCAACGCTGTTGGTTTTGGTCTGATTGAGACGCGGCTTGTGCAGCCCCTGAATGGTGACAATTCAAACATGCAGATGCATGGCAATCAGATCCGTCTCGGCGTCCAACCCAGCTTGCTGGAATCGGTCAAAAAGTCGTGCCCCCTGGGACGGCTTGGAACACCTGAAGAGGCCGCCGGGGCGGTCTTGTTTTTCTGTTCTCCCCTGTCGGATTACGTGACCGGCGAGGTCTTGATCTGCGGAGGAGGTATGCACTTTTAGGTGAAGTGGTAATGCCGGAAAGCAGCGATCTTCGGGGTTTCCCGGGTGTCGGATCGATAGATGCCTGGGGCCTTCCTTTTTAGCTGATTCTGAGGAACCCTTCTCCGTCCTGCAAGGATTCGCACTGACCTTCCAAATGCTCTGAACGCGGCGCGATGTGCGTCATAGACTCAGATCCTTGCAAGGATTGTGGGCAATGGAGCGCCAGCGCCAGCTTTCGCAGGCTTCAAGGCGCTCGACTATTGCAGCCCTCTCTCATGGCAGGTACGTGGGCGGCACCAGGCAGTCTCCATCTTCGTCTACGAGATTGAGTTTTGTTGCGTGCAACAACCTGTTTGGACTCCACATCTGGAGCAATTGCACGTCGAGTGTAGGCGAGTGAACAGAGCCGTGCGTGGCTTTTGGTTAGCATAGTTAAAAGCCCAAGATTCGAAAAGCCGCAGTCCGCCCCGCAGATCGAGACTATCTGTGGGTAGTTTGCCTATTGACAGCAACGCGTTAGAGGTTTTGGATGGGAAGCGCACTTGGATCGGATCGCGGCAGGAGTCGGAACGTGTACCAAATCACCTGAAATGCGCCCACTTAGAGCGCATCTCCTGCGAACTCAGCCAGCACCGGGCAACTGAGGGAAACGACATGGCGGAAAAGCGAGAAGTTGTAGTTTTGAGTGCGGTCCGCACCGCAGTGGGCAAATTTGGCGGCGCACTCAAAGACATACCGCCCAGCGAGTTGGCAGCAAGTGTCACACGCGAATCGGTGCGACGTTCGGGACTTGCTGCGGGCGATATTGCCGCAGTGGTCTTCGGCAATGTTATCCACACCGACGCCAAGGATATGTATCTTGCAAGGGTTGCGGCATTGCGCGGGGGCCTGCCGGTTGAGACCTCGGCACTCACCCTCAACCGCCTCTGCGGTAGCGGCCTGTCCGCTATCCTTGCTGCGGCGCAGACGATTGTTCATGGTGATGCTGACGCCGCCGTGGGTGGCGGCGCCGAATCCATGAGCCGGGCACCATACTGGCTCAACAGCATGCGATGGGGAGCGCGTCTGAACGATACCGCCGCAGTCGACGTGATGGTAGGCGCGCTTACTGATCCGTTTGAGGGAATCCACATGGGCGTCACTGCCGAGCATGTGGCGCGCAAGTGGAACATTACACGTGAAGCTCAGGATGCGCTGGCGGTGGAGAGTCACCGTCGCGCCCTGGATGCGATTCAAAGCGGAAAGTTCACGGAACAGATCGTACCCATCGAAGTCAGGATCAAGGGTGGCACGACCCAATTTGCCACCGACGAATCGCCTCGGTCCGATGCAACTCTCCAGAACCTTGCCAAGCTGAAACCAGTCTTCGATAAAGAGGGAACAGTTACGGCTGGAAACTCATCGAGCATCAACGACGGCGCCGCTGCTCTGGTTCTAATGGATCGTCAGATGGCAGAGGAGCGCGGTCTGAAGCCGATTGCGAAGCTGGTAGACTACGCCGTAACCGGGGTAGAGCCTGGGTATATGGGGATCGGTCCCATTTCAGCGGTCCGGCAGGTATTTAAGCGAACCGGGCTGACGGCCGATCAGATCGATGTTTTCGAGGTGAACGAAGCTTTTGCGGCCCAGGCCCTCGCGGTGGTCTGCGAGTTGGGCTTCCCGTCCGAAAAGACCAATCCCAACGGTAGCGGGATCTCGCTGGGACATCCTCTGGGCGCGACGGGCGCGATCGTAACCGTAAAAGCGCTCCATGAACTACGCCGCATCGGCGGCCGCTACGCCTTGGTTACCATGTGCATCGGCGGCGGGCAGGGCATTGCGGCAATCTTCGAGGCTCTCAACTAAAGCAGCATCCTCGTCGGGTCTTTGTGGAGGCTGGTGTTCGACAACATGCACAGGCGGACTGGAACGAGCACCGCCTGCGCTTGCTATTTGGAGTGAGCGCCGAGCCATTGCTCGATTTGAGGCCAGGTACGCTTTTGTGCGCCACTGCCAGCCATAATGCCGATGTGGCCTCCACGAACGTGGACGACTTCCTTATCGTGACTGCCGACCTTATTAACAAGAGACTCTGACTGACAGGGCGGGGTGATGTGATCTCCATCGGCAATGACAGTTAGAAGATTGGCCTTCAACCGGCTCAGGTCCACGCGCTCGCCGCGGATCACTAGCTCCCCCTTCATCAATCGGTCGTTGCGATACAGGTCGACGATGAGTTGACGGAAGGCACCTCCGGCCATGGGGATATTGTCCCTGACCCAGGTATTCATAGCGTGCCAGCTCTCAACAAGCTGAGGATTATCAAGGTTGTCCCATAGCTTGAGATAGTTGACGACATAGTTTTCGACCGGCTTCAGCGCCTTGGCTCCGTAATCGATCATTTCCGGCGGCATGTTGCCAAAGGCAGCAAGAACCTTGTCGACATCGAAGTATTTCTCGTCGGTCCAGCGGCCAAACGTCAACTGCTCCTTGTTGGAGAAGTCGAGTGGCGCGGTAAGCAGGATTAAATTACGCAGGCCATCGTCGGGCCTCAGGGCAGCGTAAATGGTGGTCAAAATAGCGCCGATGCACCATCCGAGAATACTCACTTCCTCGACATCAGACAGGAGTTTGATCTTGCGAATCGCCCTGGGCATGTACTCAAGGGTGTAGTCGTCGAACTTAAGGTGCTTGTCCTCAGGGCCTGGAACTCCCCAGTCCAACAAATACACGTCGTAACCGCGCTCCACAAGGAACTCGACAAAACTATGACCGGGCCGGAGGTCGAGAATGTAGGGCCGGTTCATGAGCGCAAATACAAGTAACAAAGGGATTCGATGGCGCTCCTGCTGGGGGAGAACGGGAACGTAGCGGTAAAGTTTGGCCTTGTTCAGCGTCCACACCAACTCCTTGGGCGTCTGGGCGATCGGGGCCTTCGTGGTCATTACCCTGGTGACGGTCTTCAAACGCTCCTCAAAGATGGCTAACTGGTCCGTTACAGCCGGTGCCTGTACCATGATTTACTTTGTTCCCTTTCTGGCGTTTCGACGCAGTGGTTTTGCAGTTGTCGTTCGCTTTGGGATTTCAAGAGCCTCGAGCGCTGACTTCTTGGTGTATCGCCTTTTCTTGGCGGGCACTGGTACCGCAGGCTGCTCAGGAGTTTCGGGAGACATCTTTGCAGATCGGACAGGTGCCGTCCGTCGTCCGGATGGCATGGGCATCCTGGATTCCGCGGGCGTAACCGGCTGGGGGCGGCTTAGTTGCTTTTCAATCCGGTCCAGCTTGGCGTCCATGCTGTCCAATTGCATTTCAATGTTTGTGAATCGTCCCGCAAGGCCCGCAAAGTCCACGCTCGTAGGCATGTTAAGTTGCTGAAGGGTACGCAACATAGCCTGCTCAGCTGCTTCCTTGTACGGAGCAGAAGCGTTTAGATAGGTGTCCAGCGCTGCTCCAGAAGCCTGTGCATAGCCTTCCGTATTGACCGTTTCTCTCAGATTCTTTGACCAGATCTCCAGGTAGGCATCCCGTAATTCTCGAAATTTTTCCATGGGATCAGGCTGATTCGTGGTTCCCGCGTCTACGTCACTCATAGATTTCCTCCACTGGATGCATAGAGCCTACACCTGAAAGCAGCCACGGAGCAGTGACCACAATTTCCGTGGTCCCCGGCTCCGGGCTGAATCGAGTGAGCGGCGCACTAATTAGAGAGTTTAGGCGCTGACTTTGTCAGCGTGCGTACGCTTGGAAGCGATGTTCAGGATTTCCTTTTGAGTCTCGACGAGGGTATCGAATCCGCGCTGAATCGACTCAGTGGCTGCTTCGACTGGAGTTCCGGCTACACCAGATTGCTTTTTGAACGTGTCAAACAGCGTCTTGGTCTGCGCTGCAGAGAATTCAATCGCATTCTTCTGGGTCGCAGCAACGCGCTCCACGGTATCCTGCACAACCGTTGTTAGGGTGTCGCTCGCTTTAGAAACTGAATCGAAACGCTCGCTCGAAAGACCCGCCAGGGTCTGGCTCTGCTCCAAAGCGAGATCAATTGCGCCCTTTTGCAGGTCGACAAATTGCCCGAAGGTATTCGCGGCCAGGTCAAGGATGGTCAATACTGGTGTTCCCGGTACGATCTGCGCAATCTTCTTCCAGGCGCCAATCAGATCGGTGTTCTGTTGCAGGGCCACATCGAGGGTCTTCTTCTGGGCCTCGGCAAGGCGCTCCACACTCTTTGTGTAGAAAGTCGTCATCGTTTCCACTGCCTCGGTCTGCTTCTCTGCTGCAGGCGCTTCATTCGTGAATTTGCGGGTCGAGTTCATATCATTCCTCCTCAGGACTATATGCTGCAGTATTTGCTGCAATGCAGCATGGATAGATGCTACTCCATCCTCAAAGCTTGTCAAGGGGTAAGATTCAGATATATGGAGCCTAAAGCCGTTCTCATTAAAAAATACGAAAACCGGCGTCTGTATGACACGACCAACAGCCGGTATGTGAACCTCGATGAGGTGGCGCAAATGCTGCAGCGCGGCGAGGATGTACAGGTGGTCGACGCCGCCACCGGCGAAGACATCACGCGCCTGATTCTGACCCAGATCATCGTAGAGGATGCCAAGACGACGAATTCCAACTTCCCACTCGATGTTCTGCGCCAGATGGTCATTGCGTCGGGGAGGGCAGGTCAGCAGGGCACCCTCAAATACATGAAGGCGATCCTCGACTTTTATCAGAATACCTACCGCGCCATCGCCCCGCCGGTAAATCCTTTCGAGTTCATGTCCGGTCAGGCTGTCGAGCACCGTAGTGCGGGGGCGCATGGCGTGCCTGAGGCAGATCGATCCGCGCAAGATCTCCACCCGCACCGCGCGACGGTCACTGAGGAAGGCGAAGAAGTGAGTGAAATGAAGCGACGGTTAGCGGAGTTGGAACAAATCGTCTCCAGCATTGCGCCCAAGAAGACTCCGCAAAAGAAAAAGACTCGCTCCTCTTGACGAAATCGGCGCTGGCTTTTTTTGCCCCGTGTCCCAGCCATGACACTCCCTGCATCGGTCGCTTTGACTGGAAAAATTGCACACTTCATCCGGCGCGCGGGACTCTGCTGCATCTGACGTGCGCTTGTTCTAAAGCGGCCGTTCCATGTCGAAGCGATCGGTGGTGCGGGCGTAGGTCTTACCCGCCATGCGACCGATGGCATTCAAACCGGCCGGATCGATGCGGAACTCCTCGACCAGCCCTTCCCGTACATGGAAGCGCAGTACCTCACCCAGTACGAGCGTCCCTCCCATTGGCTTGTCACTGACGCGAACCAGTTGTAGCAGGCGGCACTCCATTTGCACGCGAGACTCGGCGACGCGGGGTGGACGGACCAGTTGGCTCGCCAGCGGAGTGAGTCCGGAGAGTTCAAACTCGTCAATCTCCGGCGCGACCTCTGCGGCACACGCGTTCATCTTTTCCGCGAACTCGCCTGAGACGATGTTGACGACGAACTCGCCAGTTTCCTCAATGTTGCGCAAGGTATCTTTCTTGGGTGAACCTACACGGCGGACCATCGGACAAAAGCATACAACTGCAGGATTGGCGCTGGCTGCGGTGAAAAAACTGAATGGGGCAAGGTTTGCGATACCATTTGCGTCCATGGTTGATACAAATGCAATCGGGCGGGGAACAATCGAGCCCACCATCAACTTGTAGATATCTTGCGGCGCATGATCTCGGGGGTCAAAGGCAAGCATCTTTATGGTGTCGTGCTCAGGCATGATCTATGGTACCGTTTCCGCCTTCCTGCGTTCTTTGCCCCGCGCCCCCGCGCCCCAGCTGGCCCAGTAGTCCGCCCACTCCGCCTGCTCGCCCGCTGGCAGCACATGGATCGGGTTCAGACCGTCCAGCATGACCGCGTATTCATCGGTGTGTGTCTTCTTTCCCTGATTGGCGAGGGCCTTGGGATGGGGTCCATGATGAATTCCGCGCGGATGCAGTGTTGCGTATCCCGGCTCAATGTTGTCTTTACTGAAGAAGTCGCCGTCGTGGTAGAAGATGAATTCATCGTAATCGGTATTGCGATGGAAGAAAGGAACCTTCAGTGCGTCAGCATCCTGCTCCAGGGGCCGCGGAACAAAGCTGCAAACCACCGCCCCTTCGGTAACGAACGTGGTGTGAGCGCTAGGTGGCAGATGGGCGCGATGACTCATCACCGGGCGAATGTCGCGAAGGTTGATTTTCCAGGCGGTGAGGTCGCCCTTCCATCCCACCACATCGAGTGGATTGAAGGGATAGAAGACCTTGGAATACTCGCCTTCGCACCGGATGCGAACCTCCCATTCGTCCCTATTGTCGAATGCGTCATCGGCTGAAAGCGGATCGGGTTCTGGCACAGTGACGGCCGCAGGGTCATAGAGTGCATGCTGACCCAGCAAGCCACGCTCAGGCTGATTAAACTCGGCCTTTGACTGGATGATGAGAAAGAAGTTGTCATCAATCTCCGGCACAACACGGTAAGTGACGGAGCGCGGAAGCACGATGTAATCGCCCTTTTCGTAGTTCAGGGGGCCGAAGTCAGTCTCGATGACACCGCGTCCGCGATGGACAAAATACAATTCGTCACCATCACTGTTGCGAAAATAAAATGGCATCGGCCTCGACCGACGAGAGACCGAGACGAGCACGTCATTGTTGCCGAGAAAAGTCGCAGGTTCTCCCCCTGCATTCTGGCGGTCGGTCGGCTCCAGCTTGTTCAGGTCGAAAAGGTGCGGTCGCAGCTTTCCCTCGAAGCGAATCCAATCGGTCGGGGGGTGGGTGTGGTACAGGTGCGCCGACTTTCCATAGAAACCTTTGCGGCCGTGTTCTTCCTCGTAAGTTCCCTGCGGAAGTCCAACATGCGCTTGTTGTGTAGTCTTTCCTTTTTTAAGGGGAAACATGGAGCACCTTCCGTTTTGATTTCGGCCTACGGTCGTAACACGCGGTTGCGCAGTACACCTATTTTTTCGACCTCTAGTTCGATGGTGTCGCCCGGCTGAACCCACTTGTCCAATTCCAGGCCGCAGCCTGTACCTACTGTTCCTGAACCGATGATATCGCCCGGGTAGATGGTGTCGTCCCATGAGAGGAACTCGATCATCTCTTCAAACTTCCAATGCAAATCGCCGGAGTAGCCGCGCGACCACTCTTCGCCATTCACGCGGGCGGTCATAACCAGGTCGTAGGGATCCGGGATTTCATCCACTGTCACCATCCACGGTCCCAATCCTGAGCACCAATGTTTACCCTTCGCAGGCCCAAGGCGCACTTTCATTTCGCGTTTCTGAATGTCTCGTGCGCTGAAGTCATCGAGGATCGTGTACCCGGCGATGTACTCGCGCGCGTTTTCCGCCTTAACGTTGCGGCCCTCCCGCCCGATGATCGCGGCCAGTTCGAGCTCGTAGTCAAATCGCTCGGTGAAGCGCGGCCACAATACGTCCTGGCCTGACCCGATGAGGTTGTGGTGCCCCGTCTGGTAGTAGACCGGCATTTCGTACCACTCCTTCGGCATGGCCTCATCGCGCTTTTCAAATCCCCGCTTAACATGTGCCTCAAAAGCAAAAAAATCGCGCAACGAGCGAGCGTCCGGCAGAGGTGTCAGCAAGCGAATTTGGTCCCAGCGATACCGTAGTGTTTCGCCTCGATTGCCCTGCCGCATTTCCGGCGGCAAATGAGCAATCGCCTCCATCGCCGTTCTGTGTGCGCGCGCGCCGCCTTCCAGCCAGCCGAGCAACGAAGGAGGCACCAGCGCGTCGGCATGCTTTTGATTGCCCAGTTGCAACGCCGCCGCAAAATTTAGGTCTACGACGCCGTCCGGGAAGACCACGCCGAGTCTGCGAAAGCCTCCCAAATGCGTTTGCACTTCGAATGTGCACAGCTTCATGCGCCTGCCTTACAAGTTTCCACGGGCCGCCTGTTCGCGCTCTATGGCTTCAAAGAGCGCCTTAAAGTTTCCCTTGCCAAAGCTTCGGCTGCCTTTGCGCTGGATGATCTCAAAGAAGAGAGTGGGCCTGTCCTCGACCGGGCGAGTAAAGATTTGAAGCATGTAACCCTCCTCGTCGCGATCAACTAGGACCCCTAGTCTCTCCAGCTCATCCAGCGGCTCGTCGATTTTTCCAACGCGCGCCTCAAGCTCTGCATAGTAAGAGCGCGGCACGGAAAGAAACTCCACTCCTTGTTGCTTCAGCAGCGCGACTGTTTTGAGGATATCGTCCGTCGCCAAGGCGATGTGCTGCACGCCTGAGCCGTGGTAGAACTCCAGGTATTCTTCGATCTGAGATTTTCTGCGACCCTCCGCCGGTTCGTTGATAGGGAACTTAACGCGTCCGTTGCCGTTGCTCATCACTTTGGACATGAGCGCCGAGTATTCCGTTGAAATGTCTTTATCGTCGAAGTGCTGGTACAACTCAAAGCCCATCGTGTCCCGGTAGAAGTCGACCCACCGGTTCATCTCATTCCAGCCTACATTGCCGACGATATGGTCAACATAACGTAGACCGGCAGGTCGTGCCTGGGCATCGCTCGGAATGGCGCGATAACCGGGCAAGAAGGGGCCGGAATAGTCTTTGCGTTCGACAAAGGTATGGACCGTGTCGCCGTAGGTGGCCACCGTAGAAATACAAACAGTTCCATACTCGTCTTTTTGTATTGTGGGTTCAAGTATGCTGCGGGCGCCACGTTTGGTGGTTTCCTTCCACGCCTGTCGGGCGTCGTCCACCCACAGGGCCACATCGCGCACACCGTCACCATGACGGTGAATATGCCCCGCGATTTCACCGTCGGGGCGCAGGGGAGTGGTGATCACAAAGCGAATCTTGTCCTGTTGCACGACGTAGGACGCGCGGTCACGGAGCCCTGTCTCGGGTCCTGCGTACGCCACCAAGCTCATGCCAAAGGCTGCGCGATAGTAGTAGGCAGCCTGGCGGGCGTTGCCCACGTAAAACTCAACATAGTCGGTCCCATTCAGCGGCAGAAAGTCTTTCTTCTTTTCAATTTCAGGATGTGTAAGCGTAGACATGTCATTGCTCCGAGTGCTGGGATGCATGTACCGCTCAAGGCGGACATTTGGCCCAACGACCCCAGTACGATATACCGGGTCTGGGTGGGTTGCCTAGTGGCTTGAAGGGGGACCGCTGGGGATCCCCCAGAGGCGAGACGCAAGGCGAGAGTGAAGGCTTATTTCGATTCTTGAGTTTGTGAAGAAAAATCGCTATTAAGAGATCGTGCGCGCCTCAGGAGGCGGGTGAGGCCCAGTCCGGCTGACTGCCCATTGCCAATTGACGCCGGGTCCTCCAGGATGCCATGCTCACGCGTCTTGCATCGCAAATGTAAGGGGTATCTGCAATGACTACTGGAGTGAAGAAGAAGGCTCCTGAAAAGTTTGGGAATCAATTCCCGGACCAGAAGGCCGCAGCATCGCGAACGGCGGTTGAAGTAGACAGCACAAGCAGTCTGCCGATTGCGGGCTCGTATCTCATTCAGCAGGACTGGCCCGCGTATACGCCGGAGCAACATGCAATCTGGGCCGATCTCGTCCGTCGGCGGCTGGCGCAATTGCGTCAGCATGCTTGCCGCGAATACCTGGAAGGTCATGAACTGATTGGGTTGCGGGAGGATTCGATTCCCAATCTCGCCGAGGTGAACGCACGGCTGGAGCCCCGCACGGGATGGCGCGCGACGCCGGTTAGCGGCTTCCTGCCTGCTGACGCCTTCTTTGAAATGTTAGCGGCACGGAAGTTTCCGACGACGACGTATCTGCGTAGCCGCGAAGCCTTTGATTACACGCCCGAGCCCGACATCTTTCATGACGTTTTCGGGCATGTACCGATGCATGCGCACGCCGTATTCGCGGATTTCCTTGAGCACTATGGCCGGGTCTGCGCCGTGCTCACCAGCCCTGAAGACCTTGAGCGTATGGGAAGGCTTTTCTGGTTCACGGTCGAGTTTGGAGTGATACGGCAGCAGGGCACCATCAAGCTTTATGGCAGCGGTTTGATTTCCTCGCAGGGAGAATCGGATTACGTTGTGAAGGGAGGGCCTGAGATTCGCGACTTCAATCTGGAACAAGTGCTGGAGCAGCGCTTTTCTACCTCCGAAATGCAGCCGGTGCTGTACGCAGTGGAGTCGTTCGACGAGATTTATCATGCAGCGCAGCAAGCCGAGTCCCGTCTGGGCTGAAGTCTGAAAGTTCCCGATCTTGATGACAGTATTTTAATGCGCTCAAAAATTAGCGACTTTGTCACAGAGGATGATGCACAATTCAAGTGGGGAGAGCCCAACCTTGCCACGTATTCACTTCCAACAACAATTGGCCGAATTGAAAGACAAGCTTCTCGCCATGGCCGCCCTGGGCCAGCAGGCGGTCGAGTCCGCAGTGGAAGCGAACCTGCGTCGTGACCCAAAGCTTTGCCAGTACGTCCGAGAGAATGAGACGGCCATCAATACTGCGCAACGCGACGTGGACGAGATGGCGTATGAGCTGCTGGCGAAGGAACAGCCAATGGCGATCGACCTGCGCTTCATTCTTGCGGTCATCAAGATCAACGGCGATCTGGAGCGCATTGGCGACCAGTCCATGAGTATTGCGATTCGCACCAAGGACATGATTGAAATGCCGGAAGTGGAACTGCCGGTTGATTTTGCTGGAATGGGAGAGTTTGCCGGGCGGATGATCCGCACATCCATTCAGGCGCTGCTGAACGCGGATGCAGAGGTAGCCGACTCCGTGCTGGAGATGGATGACGAGATCGATCGCATGAACCGCGTGGCCCATACGGAGCTGATCCAGGTTATTCAGAAACACCCCGAATTCACGATGCAGGCGCTGAATTCGATACTGATCTCACGCAGCCTGGAGCGGATCGCCGATCATGCGACCAATATTGCAACGGACGTAATCTTCTGGGTGCGCGGTGCGGATATCCGCCACCAGCTCAGCCTGGCGCTTGACTAGCAAGTCGATGCCTAGTCGAGGGTCCGCGCACTTCAACGGACCTCCTTGACCTTGACTCCTCAGGATCTCTGGCTGGCGTAGTGAACAAGCACAGCTACGGCGGACGAAGCCAGTCTTGCCTCCGCAGAGTCGGCCCGGCTGGTGAGGATGATCGGTACCCGGCTGCCGACTACAATGCCTGCCAACTGGGCGCCGCCGAGGTATTCCAGTTGCTTTGCCAGCATGTTACCGGACTCCAGGTCCGGCACCATCAGAATATCCGCCTCGCCCGCAACAGCGGAGACGAGTTCCTTGATCTTGGCGGCCTTGGCGCTGACTGCAGTATCAAATGCCAAGGGGCCATCAAGAATGCCGCCCGTGATCTGGCCACGATCTGCCATCTTGCACAGGGCTGCAGCGTCCAACGTGGAAATAATCTTCGGGTTGACGGTCTCTATTGCGGAAAGTAGTGCCACCTTCGGCTCCGGAATGCCAAGCGCATGTGCAAGGTTGATGCAATTCTGCACAATATCCACTTTGTCGACAAGGGTGGGATAGATGTTGATGGCAGCATCGGTGATAAGGAGCGTGCGGTCGTAAGCCGGAGTATCCAGCACGAAGACATGGCTGATCAGGCGGCCATTACGCAGACCCAGGTCTTTATGCAGGCAGGCTTTCATCAGTTCCTCGGTATGCAGACTGCCCTTCATGAGGGCCTGGCATTCGCCAGAGCGGCAGAGCGCGACGGATGTCGAAGCGGCCGCGCTCTCCGTCGCAGCGTCTACCATCCGGTAGCTGGTAATATCGAGGGCCAACGACTTGGCCAGTGCCTTGATCTCGTCAATGGGTCCCACCAGAACGGGATTGATCAGCCCGGCATCGGCGGCTTCGGTCGCTCCAGATAACGCCACGTCACTGAGGGGCCAGCAGACGGCGACGGTGATTGAAGGTAGACCTTTGCAGCGATCAAGAAACTTGTGGAAGACATGAAAATCGGGTGGGTGCCCGACGAGCGGATCCGCGACAGCACTTTCAGCGAGCGGGGCGAGATCAGTCATGTTCTTTACTCCTGCGTCAGGCGGCTAGCTTCACAAGCTTAACTCTGCTGCTCATATAATGCGCCATGGAGTGTTGCCGCGAATGTGTCGAAGATCACCGATCCACACGCAGCGGTGTATGGGACGCACATTTAACCAGGATTCAGTCCCGGGTTCATCTAGTGTTCATTGCAGCAGAGAACCGCTATCGTCTGGAGCCTCGGGCGGCGCGGGATGGTAGACAAGCACCTCCTGCGTGGAGATCAGGCCGCCCTTTGCCAACTCCGCCAACCGGGGAAACCACTTTTCCAGTTTGTCCGGGGTATCGACAAATTGCAGAATCACTGGCAGGTCGATGGAGATGTCAACGAGAGCAGAAGTGTGCATGTGATGATGGCTTCCAAATCCGGCGTATCCCCGCACAGCGGTTGCTCCCGCTACCTGGTGGTTGAACAGGAAGTCAAGGATTGCGGGCACGCGATCCTCCTTCATGTACATGGTGACGCGGACAGACTTGACCGGGATGAGCATAGGCGCTCCTGAGAAGGGATCAGGCCAGCGCTCGGCCGACCATCACTCCAATCCACACTGCAAAATAGCCCACCACGACGCTGAGCGCAATGTTCAGCAGGCCAAACTGGGCCTGTCCCGCGTGCACCGAGCGAAAGGTCTCATATTCGAAGGTTGAAAACGTTGTGTAGGCGCCGATAAAGCCGATGGGGATCGCAAGTCTCCATGCGGGGGAAAGGCCAATGCGCGCATCGAGCACAGTCAGAATGGCGCCAATCAGGAAGCACCCTGAAATGTTGATGACGAACGTGCCGTAGGGAAAGCGCGTGCCCATGCGGCTGTATACCCAAACCCCGAGAGCGTACCGCGCAATCGAGCCAGCAAAACCGCCTATCCCGACCCAAAGATACTTCGACATTCGCGTCTACTCTCCGCGCCCTCAGTGGTTCGCGAGGCTGTCAATTCAGGCGTTAAATACAATTATCCCACCTATACTACGCAATTGGTTGACGAAGGCGAATCTGGATCGTCTTATGCAAGTAGTTGTTGCCACGCGCCTTAGATAGGGGAACCACTCCAAAAAAATGCGGATCTCTGCGCTGCGCCCGGCTGCACCGTCATCGACGACACATGCGGCTGCCAGCTTGAGTTATGGGACCCACGTGAATCCCCAGTGGGTCAGGCTGCTTGAACTGCTTGAGATGAATATCCGCTACGTCGACTGCCGAGGAGAGAAACCACGGACAAAGGAATGTTCGGGCAGCTGTTGGTCATGCGTCTTTATCGCAAACACGGAATCCTGACACAGATCTGCGGCAACAATTTTCTCGTCTTGAAAGTAGCTCCCCCCGCTGAATGCAAGTGAAGAGAGCCTGGATGCGTTTGTAACCGCCATTGTGGAGGTGATGGATACAGTGCACTCCTCCGTTCAATTCTGGAGAGACGCTCTGCTGCTGGCCGGACGTGCGATTAAGATTTAGATCAACGACAAATGAGGTCGTGCTGCAATCGCTGTCTTCTGCCGCACGCTAGCTTGTTTGATGGCAACAAAGACAATTCGCTGCGAGGGAGATCGCAGTTCTGCCTTGCTCCTATCCTAGAAGCAATCACGCGAGTGGAAAGAGAAATCGAGAATTATGCGCATTGCAAGCACGGCGACAGCATATCCGCCGTTTTATTTTACGCAGGAGGAAGTAGTCGCGACGTTGAAGAAGTACTGGGACAAGGGAATGGAGAACGCGGCCGTGCTGGAGCGGCTCTTCTCGCGGACCGGTGTTGATGGACGCTACTTTGCGCGGCCGCTGGAAGAATACTACGCACTGGATACATGGGGAAAAACGAATAACGTCTGGATCGAGGTAGCTCTCGAACTCGGCGAGAAAGCCATCGACTGCGTGCTGAAGCAGGCGGGGGTCGCGCGTGATCAGGTAGGTGCGCTCTTCTTTGTAAGTGTCACCGGGGTTGCGAGTCCGTCGGTCGACGCGCGGCTAGTCAATAAGATGGGACTGAATCCGCACATCAAGCGAAACCCTATCTTCGGGTTGGGCTGTGTTGCGGGAGCAGCCGGATTGGCGCGTGCCGCAGATTATGTGCGCGCGTATCCCGACCAGGTCGCGATCCTGCTGAGTGTGGAATTGTGCTCGCTGACCTGGCAGCGGGAAGACGTCACTGTGGCGAACCTTATTGGTTCAGGCCTCTTCGGCGATGGTGCCGCAGCCGTGCTGGTGGCGGGCGCGGAGACCAATCTGCGTGGTCCGAAGATAGTAGCCAGCACCGCGGTGTTCTACCCGGATACGGAACGCGTAATGGGATGGGATATTTCCGAGAAGGGCTTCAACCTGGTTCTTTCTCCCGACGTTCCCATGGTGGTTAGAGAAAATCTGGGTGGAAATGTCGACGCTTTTCTAGCCGGGCAGGGGCTGAAACGCTCCGACATTGGAACATGGATCATGCATACCGGCGGCCCGAAAGTTCTGGATGCCACGGCCGAATCGCTTGACCTGCTTAATGGCGAGTTGGATGGTTCGTGGGCAGCACTACGCCGCGTCGGCAATTTGTCGTCGGCATCCGTGTTAGTAGTTCTTGATGACGTCATGAAGCACAACCGCCCGCCACGAGGAACCCGTAGCATTCTGGCGGCCATGGGACCGGGCTTTTGTGCAGAGATGCTGCTGCTGGAATGGTGACGATGGTTTCTCAGAACATAAGCGGGGCGGATGTGCTCATAGTCGGTGGCGGTCCCGCCGGCTTGTCTGCAGCGATCGCGCTGCGGCAGAAAGGTGCGAGTGTTCTGGTTACGGACGCCTTGCATCCTCCGATCGACAAGGCTTGTGGAGAAGGCTTGATGCCGGACTCCCGCGTTGAATTGGGCCGCCTCGGCATCACCTTGGGACCGGCGGATGGCAGAGAGTTTCGCGGCATTCATTTTGCCAACCGCAACAACGGCAGGATGGATTGCGTCACCGCGCAGTTTGCCAATGGTGTCGGACTGGGTGTTCGCCGGGTACGCCTGCACGAAATCCTGGTCGAGCGTGCTGAAGCAGCAGGAGTTCGGCTGATGTGGGGCGTGCACGTCGAACTAGGTAGCAACGGCGAAGTACAAGTGGATGGCCAGCCTTGCAGCTACCAGCATGTGATCGGGGCCGACGGCCAGGGGTCCGCCGTACGCAAATGGTCGGGACTGGATGCCGGATCGACGATCAGCAGGCGCTTTGGTTTTCGGCGACACTTCCGCATACGGCCATGGAGCGAGAACGTCGAGGTTCATTGGGGCAGGTGCGGTCAGGCATATCTCACACCAGTGGGCGAAGACGAAGTTTGTATCGCTACCATTGCAGGCGATCCGCAAGCGCGCATGGATCAGGTGGTGGACTCCATCCCATTCCTGCGCGATGCCCTGAATGGCCAGGACACCACCAGTCGTCAGCGTGGGGCAGTCACAACAACGCGCCGGTTGAGATGTGTGGCAAAAGGTCGTGTAGCGCTGATCGGCGATGCGTCCGGCTCCGCTGACGCCATTACCGGCGAGGGGCTGGCAATGGTTTTTCGTCAGGCGCATTTGCTCGCCCGTGCAATCGAACTCGGCGACCTCTCTCACTATGCGTCGGGACATGCGGCGATCCTCGAAATGCCGATGACCATGGCAAGAGTTATGCTCTTAATGGATCGTTATCCAATGTTTCGCAACAGAGCCATGCGCGTACTAGCCAGCGAGCCAGCATTGTTTTCCAGAATGCTCGGTGTTCACATTGGAGAGGAATCACTGCCCCGATTCGTGCGCGAACGAGGTCTGCATCTAGGGTGGCGAATACTCGTTCCGTCCACGGTCAGCATCTGAAGTTTGCTGCCTGTCAATTCGATCAAGGAAGAATCATGAAGCTTGGTGTGCGCTGCGCCTTTTACTGGTTTGCTGGTTTTCTGTGGATTGCCTTGGGTCCTTCGCTGCATGCGCAAAAGATGACGATTCATCTGGATCCAGCAGACACCGAAATCCGCTGGACGTTGACCGACACCCTTCATACCATCCACGGAACCTTCACGATGAAGGGCGGTATCCTTATCTTCGACCCGAAGTCAGGCTTGGCGGAAGGCGAATTGCTTGTGGATGCGGCCAGCGGTAAAAGTGGTAACTCAATGCGCGACGGAGAAATGAAGAAGCAAGTGCTGCAGTCGGATCGCTATCCGCAAATCTTCTTTCATGCGGACAAGATTGCAGGAGAACCGAAGCCGGGCAGCACGCAGGACGTTACCGTGGATGGCACGTTCAATATCCACGGAGCCGATCATGCCTTCCGCATGGGGGTCAGGGTACAAATGGAAGGAACCAGAATCATCGCCACCACACACTTTGTGGTTCCATATGTCGACTGGGGAATGAAGGATCCGAGCAACTTTGTGCTTAAGGTGGGCAAGCAGGTAGACGTGGACGTACTGGCGCACGGAAGCATCGAGACGATGCAATAAGCCAACTTCAATTCAGGCGCTGAGGACGGCCAGGGCCACAAGCCCTCGACCCTGACAGCAGCAGCTACCTGGATCTTTGATTCTTCGTACGGCGCTTTCTGGGCCATGCATCGCCGGGAGCGAAACCCGGCGATGCGGAGATTGGAAAATCGCGCTGATTACTAGCCTACATGTATAACTGTTTGACTGCGTCCCACACGTAGAATCCAAGAATCGTTGCTGTCATCACGCAGGTGCAGACCGTAACGATCTTGACCAGGGGAGTTACACGGTTTACCTTTTTGAGCAACGCCTGATTATTCTGGTTATGGTTCTCCGAAGACTCTTCAAGGAAAACCTGGTCCTCTTCGTAGCGCGTTAGGTTGCTTCGATAGATCAGCAGTACTAGTAGCAGCGTTGTCAGGCCTGCCCATAGGGTCCACAAGAGAGGAATAATGCTCATACAACACCTCAGGTGCCACGTTGAGCCGATCTCATTTACGGCGCGGGACTAAAAACGAACCCGCAGGGCAAATGCTATCGTCCTGAAGCATATTATCCCCAAAAGGTGGTATGTGACCAATGTATTATTGTTGTCGCTACTGACGCGGGCAACCCCTTGGTATCCACCTCAAGCTGCATATTGAGTTGGCGGCAATATTCTGCTGTGGTGACGATTCGGCGATGTAAGCTTCAGCTCTGTGGATCACAGTTAAGGACAATAGAATGAGCATTTTCCGTGCAGATCGACTAACGTTGGCGAGGGTCGGCGTAACGGCTATGACACTGGTGTTCGGGTTAGCGGCCTGTAGCGACCGGCTCAAGACGCCGGAACAGCGGGATCGGGAGATCCAACAGAAGTCGGCGGAAGCTACCGCTACGATCACGCAAGGCGCCAAAGAAGTGGCCTCGGAAACGAGCAAGGCTGCGGCCGTAGCGGAGCGCAAACTCGACGCAGTGGCGGCGGGGGTAAAGGAAGGATTGCAGACTAACTCGAATCGCCTGGACGTGAACACGGCGACGGCGGAAAAGGTGGCCACTCTACCGGGCATAGGCAAGACGAAGGCCCAGCAAATCGTGAAAGCCAGGCCCTACGGATCGACACACGACCTAGTGGCTAGAGGGATACTGACCGAGTCGCAATATGAGCGAATCTCGCCGCAGATTACGGCGCGGTAGATGGCGCGATAGATCAAGTCGGCGCTTGTGAGTCCATGCGGGACCCGACCGCATCCATGTTTGTATTGGATAATTGGCTTGTTGTGTCGCTAATGCGGGGTTAAACTAAGGCTTGAATCCGTTCGTTATTTTTGAGGGGGAATCACAATGGCAACCACAACACCATCCGCTCCAGCTTCTGAAGGTACCCAGACCAGCGCACCGCTGAATATGACACATCCTGCCATCACAAAGGTTCGCGAGATCATGGCGACCCAAGATCCGTTGCCAGCCGGCCTTCGCATTGGCGTGGTGGGTGGCGGTTGCTCCGGCTTCCAATACTCGATGTCGTTCGAGAACGAAAGCGGCATGATGGACAAGGTGTTCACCTTCGAGGACCTAAAGGTCTTCGTTGATTCGACCTCGCTCATGTACCTGAACGGCTGCGTCGTGGACTATCTTGAGACGCTCGAAGCGGCTGGCTTCAAGTTCGACAATCCGCAGGTCAAGAGCACTTGCGGATGTGGTTCCTCGTTTAGCGCCTAGTCAAGCGTCTGATTCAATACTCCTGATTCCTTTCTAATGCGAAAGCCTCCCGCCCAGGGAGGCTTTCGCGCTATGTTGCAAAAATTCCTACTGCTGAGGCGTCGGGCCAGGCTGTGGTGTGGGAGAAGCCGGATCTCCAATGGGGGACGTCCCTGAAACTGGGGTCGGAGCTCCGATCGAATTGTTCGGATTATTTGTTCCCGGCTGTTGCAGGATGCCCGCCCCGTTTTGCCCATTCTGCTCCTGCTGCGGATCGTAAACGAACTCCCATTCGTTGTAATGCTTCTGCTTCTTGAACTCCCGAATGGAGGCCTTTGGGCTTGTGCTGGCGATGCCAACGATGCCGCCTCCACCGAATGTCTGCCCTTGGCCGCCAAAGCCGCTTGATCCGGATTCAGATCCCGGGTTGCCTGATCCAACGCTGCCAGATCCAATGCCCCCAGACCCTATTCCTCCAGATCCAATCCCACCACCAGATTCAATGCCTCCAGGCGAGCCGAATGTACTGCTACCGGTGGGACCGGATTGTGACCCTGACTGCCCAAATGCAGTTCCAATCTGGGTGACTCCCGTGGACGAGCTTGGGTCGGTCGAGGCTCCAGCACCCATCGAAGATCCGAACGAACTCCCCGCTATCCCCGACTGCTGATTTTTGCCGATAGCCGAAGCTCCGGCCGCCCCCGTATTTGCGATAGGCTGTCCAAACAAACCAGTTGTCTTTACTTTCGCTTCTCCAAAATGGATGAGCCGCCACTCATCCTTACCCGTCACCGGATCTTTGTAGCGTTTGCGCAGAAATCGAATTTCATTGGTCTTCTCAAGCTGGTCGAGATTGGAGGGATATCGTCCGAATTTTTTGTAGTAAAGACGGATGGCGTGGGCGTACTGCAATCCGCGGTGCATCAACTCGTCCTCTTTGTCGCGCTGCAAATCAGAAGCGACCCGCGGCGCAGCCACTGCCAGAGCGATCAGCATCATTGCGACAAGGACGAGGACGCCGATGAGCATATAGCCCTCTTCGGCATCCGGTGGTTGCTGCGAGTTGGCGCGATATTTCAGCATCTGTGAATTAGACCTAGTGCTTTGTTCGCTGTCTCAATTCTGAAGCAGGGGGAGAGTTTGCGTGTTTTTGTAGGGCAGGTCTTCAATCTCCACCGAGAAGGGGAGGATCTTTGCAATGCGATACCGTCGGTCGACCACATCGCCTTCACTAGCGATGAAGACGTCTTCGCCGTGCAACAGGAAGGCCTTGCGCAGGCCACTTCTGGCAGCCGAAAAGCCGAAAAACTTCAGGTCAATCGGCGGGGGCGGAGGCGGTGCAGCGGGCCCTGCGTCGGCCATCTTGGCGGGCCGCGCTGATGCCTTCGGTTTTTCGATAAGCGCAGGCGCGGAGAGCTGAGAAAAGATATTGCGGCCCGTCCCGGAATACGTCATCGACTCAGTTGCCGCCATCCATTCCGGGTGCAGTGTGGGATCGAGATTGGTGGAGCTGAGTTTCGCCGCGGGATGACCTGGGGTGCTGACGGCGCTGCTGGCGGGTGCGGTCTGGGTGGTTACTACTGGTGGGGGAGGTGCCGCCGCTGGCGTGCTGAAAGAATCCATCAGCATCCTCCCACCGAGAATGAGCACGACGAGGACCAGCACGCCGGCGATCGCTACTTTCTTTTTATCTTCCGCTCCCATATGCAGGGCCATCTATTTGTCCTCCGCTGGTGCGACGGGGATTTCGGCGGCATCGGCTGCACGCAGATAGGTAATCACCCGCATGCGAAGGTTGACGACGCCGCCCTGTTGCCCGGTCAGCGTAAGCCCACTGATGAGAAAGAAAATCTTGTCGCGTTCGAGGCCATTGATGAAGCGCATAAGTCCGGGGTACTCTCCGCTCAGCGCAGCATCCATACGAATCTCCGCTAGCCCCGCCAGCGCTGGCGTTTGTGTGTATTGCACCCTTGTCAGGCGGACGCTATTCTTCACCGCCAGCGCGCCCAGTTCCGATGCGATTGAGGAGTAGGCGGCGGGGATTCGTTGCCCGTAGAACTTGGTCGCGTCGGCGCGTGCCTGTTCCACTTTTGCCGTCAGTCCGCGCAGAGGAAGGGTCTGCAGCTCCAGCGCTTTAAACGCGAGCTGTTGCTCCTGGACCACCTCGGGATTCTGGGCATTCGCATCGTGCCATGCAAGGGCCAGTCGTGCAGCAAGAAAGAGATTAAGTGTGGCCAGCAGGAGCAATCCCACAATATGGAGGTTGAGGATCGTCATTATGTTCTTAGGTAAACGTGGCTTCATCGCGCACCTCCCTGCAACGGCTGCGCGGCGGGTCGTGGGCCGCGGTGCGAGCCTTTGTGCATTGCAGGAGTTGACTGCTGCTCATGCGAAGCAGCCCGATCTGCAATTCTGCTCCGGGTGGTGCTGCGCGGTAGCGGGTTATAGTCCGCGAGGATCTCGAAGTTAACGCCGCTGGTGGCGCTCACTGGTTGCAGCGCGGCCTGGCTGGCGGCGCCGGCCGTCTCTGCAGTTTCTCCCGCAAGCCGGGGCGAGAGGAAGCGGTGAGAATGTTCCAGATTGCGGACCAATTCCACTGCCCGATCCCGCTGTCCGCTTACTCTCATCCGAATCGTCACGTTCCCGTCCGGGGCGGTTACCGGCTCGAGATTCATGATCTGAACGCCAGCCGGAAGGACCGTTTCCAAGTCCATCATCACAGCCGTCCATGAGAACGCCTTGCGCTTGTAAATCTGATTCAAAAACTCGGATTGCGTGAGCACTGCCGCGTTGGCTGATTGCTGCATCTGTGCGCGGTAGCGCTGCTGTTCCTGACGAAGTTTTTGTAAGTTGTTCGTCATGGCAACCTGCTGTGCCTGAGCTTCGGTAGCTCGACGCTCTTCCACCCTTAGCAGCAGCCACAGGGGAATTGCCACGACCGCCAGCAAGGCCATCCACCAGCGCAAGCGGGCATACAGAGGCCGAAGTTCAATGAACGGCCGCGACGCGAGATTGAGTGTAATGCGCATCTAGAGTTTGTTCTGTCTTTCGTCGTTCATCCCGGTCAAATACTCCTTGCTTCCTGGCGCTGAAGAATCCGTTCCTGCTTCTGCCCTCTCAGAAATGGGTTGGCAGGGTCTAGTTTGCCAGTGCTCCCACAACGCCGGACAACAAGCCCTTGGGTACAGCGCTCGAGATCCCGGTTAACGGCATGGCCACGAGATCCTGTATTGGTAGTTGCACATCCCCCAACATTGGCTCAAAAGCAGCAGCGCCACCCGGTCCCGCATAGAACAGGCTCTGCGGCCTGATATGCAGCGTGTCTTCGAAGTATGCCATTGCCACGCTGACGGTTCGCTGCAGCTCAGACATGGCCTCACTGTCAGTGGCAGGCAATTCCAGGGTGCGATGCAGCAAAAGGTCGCCTGGAAGACTGATGGCGGTTGTAACGGTATTGCCGTTGCGATTCACGATCAGTGCCGGCTCGTCCGATGCGACGGCGGCGACGGCGGCAAGGCTGCTCGACAGGACCGCGCCCGGTTCGTAACCTGCTTCGCGAACCACGGCTTCGTACTCCGCGAGTACGTCGTGCGGCATGACTGCTACCAGCACGCGAACCAGCGCTGTCTCTCCTGTGTTGACCACCTGGTAGCTGATCGAAGCACTTTCCACCTCGAAGGGCACCAGCTTGCGCAGGCGGAAGCGTATCACTGGCAGTACGTCGGCAGCCTTTGGCGGCAGCGTATCAAAGTCGAGCAGCAGCACGCGAACGGCAGCGTCTGGCACCACGAGTGTAAGCTGCCGGTCGCGGGATTCCAGTTCATCCAAAGCCTTGCGCATGGCGGCGACTACAGTCTGCCGGTCAATCAGATTCGGGGCATGCAGCGCAGCCGCAACTGCACCCGCAGGCAACGGTGCAAACGTCGTCAGTGCGCCCTCTTCCGCGGAGCCTTGTTGACGGGCGGCGACGATGCCTTCCGGCAGGATTTCGCAGGCCAGGCGGGGGCGCAGCGTCACGGCGGAGTTTGGACCGAATACACGGAAGATGTTCGCCACTATCGGCTCGCCTCGATGAAGGTGACTTTGTTAATCTCCTTCAGTGTAGTCAGTCCGGCGCGAACGCGCTGCAGTGCCGACTCGCGCAGGAAGTTCATGCCCTCGGCCTGGGCCGCCCGGCGAATCTCCGAGCTGGGCTTCTTCTCTAGAATCAGCTCGCGGATTGAGTCGGTGAGGTCGAGCAATTCGTGGATTGCGGTTCGCCCGCGAAAGCCAGTGCCGCCGCACTCGATGCAGCCGACGCCCTCGTGAAATTCAAAGTCCTTCCACTCATCGTAATCGAGGCCGCTGGTCGCGAGAAAGTCCCGGTCGTAGCGCACAGGCCGGTCACAGTATTCACAGATCGTGCGCACCAGGCGCTGCGCCAGAATGCAGTTGAGCGCGGAGACAAAGTTGTAAGGCTCGACGCCCATATTGAGAAATCGCCCAATGACGTCGACCACATTGTTAGCGTGGACCGTGGTGAAAACAAGGTGACCTGTGAGCGCGGACTGGATGGCAATTTGCGCCGTCTCGGTATCGCGGATTTCGCCGACCAGAATCTTGTCCGGGTCATGGCGCAGGATGGAGCGCAGTCCGCGCGCGAAGGTGAGGCCCTTTTTCTCGTTGACGGGAATTTGCGTGATCCCGCGGATCTGGTATTCAACCGGATCTTCGATGGTGATGATTTTATCTTCGTCGCTCTTGATTTCATTGAGCGCGGCGTAGAGAGTCGTCGTCTTGCCGGAGCCCGTGGGTCCCGTGACCAGTACCATGCCGTATGGCTCGCGGATATAACGACGGAAGCGGCGAATATCTTCTTCTCCAAAGCCCACCACGTCGAGCGTGAGCTTGTGAAACTTTTCGCTCATCGACTCCTTGTCGAGTACGCGCAGTACGGCATTTTCGCCATGCACGGTCGGCATGATGGACACGCGAAAGTCGATGAGGCGGTTCTTGTAGCGCACGCGGAAGCGGCCATCCTGGGGCACGCGGCGTTCGGCGATGTCGAGCTCGCTCATGACCTTGATACGCGAAAGAATCGTCGAATGATGCTCGCGCGCGATCGGTGCCATGGCGGCCTGCAGCACACCGTCAATGCGGTACTTGATCACCAGCGAATCATCGTAGGTCTCAATGTGGATGTCCGATGCGCGGCGTTCGAGAGCAGTGAAGATGGTTGTGTCCACCAGCCGGATGATGGGGCT
>JANXZS010000114.1 GCA_025355385.1 Acidobacteriaceae bacterium
GGAGACGAGCGCACGACGTTTCCTATGTTCCTGGAGCCGCAGCGGCCGATGGATCGGCTTGAGTATCATCACCACCACGCCGACGAAATGATACGTCTCTTACAACTAGCTGATGCCAATCGTCTTCGACCAACCACTAGGACGACTGGCTGAAGCGAAGGCCAACCTTCTAATAGGCCGGCACGCACCTTACCTGCCGACCAAACGGGAGCGAGGGGCCTCACGGAGAGGGTTGTTAAGGATCTTGCGAAACTCTGCAGCCGTCTACATTGGGATTATCCGAGTCTACGTGCCCCAGAATCCACCCTTCGATAGCGTGTGCCACTGTATCAGAGGGGCAACCGGGGCTTCTATGGCCGAGCACGACCTCAAGCATGCCAAACAATCCGACGACGGCGTCGAACGAATCGTCTCCTTCGGCAAATCCCTGCCCGATGACCGTCTCCAGGTCTGGATCCAGTAGAACTCCTCTTAGTTCTGCCCACCTCAACAGCTCGCCGCTAGCGTTCTTCCTGACTTCCAACCTTCCCTTACCCCTAAGCGGTTTGCCCAAAAGCCAGCGGCAATACTCAGCTGGGTAGGCTTCCGCGACCACAACGTGTCCTGAACGCAGCAGTTCGCACAGTGCTCCATCAAACGGCCACAGCTTAACTGCTGGATCATCTCGCAAGGCCGGGACGATCACATCGTGCCATCCAATGATCGCGCCCTTGCCAACCTGATTGGCGCCTAGTGTCCAGAAAAGAGGACATGCTGCATTCCGCTCGGCGGTCTTCAATTCGCACCGGCGACGAAGTTCATTTATATCTTCCAACCCGAGAGCATCCAGCAGATCCTTGTGCTTCGTCCCCCCAGGCCGGTAGGGATAGAAGGGTCGGTATTTGGAAATATCAGACCTCTTGCCACAAACGCTGTAGAAATCACTCCATTCCCCCTCTCCGAGTTGTAGTAGGAAGCCTTTGAAGTCTGTGACGCGGACTAACTCGGCATACGCAGCAGGAATGCCAATCGGAAAGTCGAAACCGAGAAGTATACTTCCGGCCTTCTCGCAGTCTGCCCTCATCCTCGAAATCAAACTGCGATGGTCTCCGACTTGTGTGGGCGCGTGAGTTTTGTAGTGGCCATCTTCCAGAACAGCGCGGGAGATCCACCGTTTCTCCGAAGTAGTGCCCCAATCCGCGTGACATACCACCGTCGGCCTCATCGTATCGACCACTTGGAATTACCTCAGACGGCGGCCACCAGTTCGGCCCATCGTTCGCACGTTGCCCGCTTCTGTTGATTCTAGAAGGCTTGCCACCCTCTCGTGGGATCAAGTGCAGGGGCTGCGATTGAGTATGTAAGCGAGCGAGGGGTGCCCAGAAACCGTTTTGGCCGCCGATATTACTACTTTGAACTGTAGCGCGCTAAATACGTGGGCCTGTGAACGCTCTGCGCAGCAGCAGTGTGATGTTGGCAACGGATCAAAATAGTACGAGCGCACAATCACACAGGGGTGTGTCGCCAGTCACGGCGCAGCGCTGGAGATTCCTGATAACATATCGACCGTTCTTGTTCCGAATCGAGGAACAATCATGAAATTTTATATGCTGTCTTCGGCTAAAAGGCCTTTGTTTATTCTCTCTGTCGAGCCTTCCTCATTCGTTTCAAGGATGCTCAAGCCACTGATACTTGCGGCGATGGTGGTTCTATGTTCTCTCCAGACGTTGAGTTGTATGGCTGCGGTCGCCTTTGCCCCATCGAGTCTCTCGTGGAATACGGTGCAAATCGGACAGACCTCGGCGGCGAAGTCTTTTACGTTGACCAACAACCAATCTGTACCGCTCACGATCTCCAGCATTTCAGTTCCATCAGGCTCTGATTTCATCGAGTATATGACCACCTGCCCACTATTCCCGGCAACCTTGGCTGCCGCGGCTTCCTGCATAGTTTCGATCCAGTTTCGTCCGCTGGCATCCGGCAGCAGAACAAATCTAGTCACTATTCTGGATGACGCACCTGGCTCGTCGCAGTCAGTTCCCTTGACAGGGCTCGGCACCGTGGGTCCGATTCTGTTTTCACCCACATCCGTCAACTTTACGAATGTCGCTGTCGGCAGCATCAGCGCGCCTCAGTTGGTGACATTGAAGAACACGCTCTCGAGTGCGGTTACGCTGACCAGCATAAAAGTTGGCACGCGATTTGCCCAGACGAATAATTGCCCGGTCAGCCCAAGCACGCTTGCCGCGGGAGGCACCTGCACTTTCTCAGTAACATACAGTCCAATCGCGGCGGCAACCTCCACTGGTCTCGTTGTAGTGGCCTTCAACACTGGGGCCACGGCCAGCTCATTACAGTTATATCTGTTCGGATCGACACTGCTGAAGTATGTGGCTCTAATCCCAAATAGCATTAACTTTGGCAGCGTGCAGGTGGGTGTTGCGAGCGCCCCGCAAAGCCTGACGTTGAGCAATAGCTATTCCCAGGCAGTGGCGATTTCCTCCATTGCAACGAGCCTGAAGGATTACGCCATTTCGTCCAGTTGCCCGGTAAGCCCGAGTACGCTTACGGTGAATACAACCTGTGGAATTACCGTTACATTCACGCCAACGGCAACCGGCGTCAGGTCAGACGCGCTAACTGTCTTCCATAGCGCTCCTGGTTCGCCAGCGAGCGCCTCCCTGTCGGGAACAGGGACGTCGGCGCAGACGGGCGTGTCTTTTTCACCCACATCCCTGTCGTGGGACACCGTCCTGATCGGTCAGACGTCAGCTACAAAGACTGTGAATTTGACGAACTCCACCTCCGCAGCCCTGAAGATCGCCTCGGTTGGCGTTGGTTCAGATTACAAAATTACTTCGATGTCCTGCCCGCTATCGCCCTTGACTGTCACTGTTGGCGCATCCTGCACTATTTCGGTTGTTTTTCACCCGCTTGCCCAGGGGTTGCGCTCCGACATGATTACGGTGACGGACAGCGACGCCAGCAGCCCGCAACTGGTCGCGCTAAGTGGTACGGGCGTGATAGGGCCAATACTTTTCTCCCCGACTTCGCTCACATTCCCGAGCACCGCCGCCGCTAGTACCAGTTTGAAGCAGACGGCAACGATGACCAATCAACTGCCCACGTCCTTGACGGTCACAGGCGTTAGGGCATCGGGGAATTTCTCCCAGACAAATGACTGCCCTGCCACGTTGTTGAGAAATGCGAGCTGCACTATAACTGCCTGGTTCGCTCCGTCGTCGGCTGGCGCGAAGACTGGCACGGTAACGGCGAATTATAGCTCCGGCAGCCTGAACCTGTACCTGTGGGGTACGGCGACGGTCGGGCCAATCCCGGCGGGCAGCGCTGCCGTGAACCCATCGAGTCTTAGCTGGTTCAGCGTCCCGGTTGGAAACACTGGGGCCTTGAAAACCACTATATTGACCAACAACGGCTCGGCCTCGATTACCCTCAACAGCATGGTTATCGCTGGCACCAACTCATCGGATTTCACCATCGCCAGCAGGACTTGCGGTGCCAGCTTAGGGGCAGGCGCATCGTGCGCGATCACGGTGGCCTATAAGCCAACAGCGATTGGTACGCGCGGGGCGTTCTTGACAATCGTTGGTGGCGCTTTTAATAGTCCACAGATTGTTCCGGTATCCGGGACCGCGGGTCCCAGCATAGCGCGCGATGCGGCTATTACCGTTGACTTTGGTTCACGGTCTGGAACTGAGATCGTCATCCCGTACGGCATGTTAGGAGCACAGTATCTAGCGGGAGATCCTTATTGGGGGATTCTTGCCGATGCGGCCAGCCAAAGCCTGGTGGTACAGGCCGGATTTACGTCAACGCGACTGCATGCAAATGTGCCAAATGTGTACGCAACCACCACACCAGACTGGAGCAAGATTGACGGCACGATCAAGTCGCTGCAGGCGTTGGGCGTTCATCCCATAATTGAAATCGATTTCACTCCCCCTTGGCTCCAGCCCTCGCCACTTAAGTGTCCAAGTAATCCGCCGACGAGCGTGCCCACGGACTTGAACAAGTGGGGCCAAATGGCAGCATCGTTTGTGTCGCACTTTGACAGCACGTTCCCTGGAGTTGTGCTCGATTACGAAATATGGAATGAACCGAATGGCCCTAGCTTATGTTCGACCAACAAGCTCAGCGACTATCTTGCAATCTATGCCGCCGCTGCGCCTTTGATGAAGCAAGCCAATGCTGCTTGTGCGACTTGTGCGCCTGTTCGTGTAGGTGGGCCGGCCTCGGCGGGTATTGCAATGCCGAGCCTACTGACGGACCCACGCACTGCGCCCTATGTAGATTTCTACAGCTATCACATTTACCTTGCTGGGAAGACCGAGATACAGCAGGGAATGACATGGGACGGTGCCGGCGGAACACCCTCACTTTTATCTATGATTCTGAATCCGTCATCCGGCGAGCAGGCTCGCTATTTACAAGTACTTGCTTTAGTCAAGGCAGGCAATACTCCCCTTGGAGCGGAGACGCCGATCTACCTAGATGAATACAACGACGATTGGGCTTTTTTGGCAGATTGTTGCCGCAATAGTCCAACCTATTCGCCGTTGTTCAATAGCCTTGCCGTGGCACAGATTCTCAATTCGGCCTATGTGGGAGCCAGTCAACTGCCGGCCAGGATGGTGTATTACGCTGCTGCTTCTAATCCGTACTTGTTTTGTCTGGTTGGAGTTACTAACGCCGCAATGGATTGTTCCCCAAGTGCAAGTGGTGCCACGGCGTCTCCGTATCCTCAGTTGTATACGTACCAGCTGATCTCAGCCCCCGGCTATCTGGATCTCGTGGATGGCGGTCATATGGCAAGCTCGATTACTTTGTCATCGGCAGCACAGGCACGGGGTCTGGTCGTCACGGCTTTTTATACGAACACCACTGACAGCATTCTGATTATTAACCCCACGGCGATGTCTTTCGCGGGAGTAACGGTTCAGGCTAGCAACCACGGCTTTACCTCGCCGCAGTCGACTCTGTTCACTCTCAATTCGACGAATAGGAACATTACCAGTTGGCCGGTCTCCCTGGTTTCTGTGACAAATGGATCACAAACTACCTTTGACATTCCGCCCCATACAGTTTTAGCAGTTGCACTCAAGGCTGAGTAAAAGGCCAGCATCTAAGTGCGGTGGGCTGATAGCAAGCCAGCTACCCCCTTGCGGCGGCAGCGAACAAGACCTTCAACGGAAAGGACTAGTGTGGCGATGATGAGAGGGCCAATTCTTGCACTCGTCTCGCTCTGTGCTGGCCTGATGTGGGGGCCCAGGTACCCTGCAGTCTCGGGGCGCTTTGATTTGGCCCTAGGTCAACTGCTGGACGCATGGCGTGCGACTCCGCACGCCTCCCTGCCCGATGCCGTGAGCTACCACGCCTATGGTGCGCGGCGCGACATCATACCTTACCCGTTCCCCTCAATGATTGTTTCGCACGGCAGCCCAACCTGTACTTCCGCGAACACTCCCAATCATGGGCGCCGCACGGCCGTCTTTGAGCAGACCAACGCAGTACGCACGATCCTAAAGCAACGGGTACGGGCGGCAAATCTTCCCATTTGGAATACGGAAGGCGGGTATGGACGGAACGACGATCTGACGGACGGGGTAAACCAGAGCGACTCCAATACGACGATGCTTCGCGAAGCCTATGTAGCTAGATGGATATTGGCCATGGGGAGCACTGGTACCCTCACCAACTTGTGGTACGACTGGGATGACACGTGCTGGGGCACCATGATCGGCTTTGGGATTGCACCTTCTAAAACCGGTTGCCTTAATGATTCTACGATCCCCGCTGGTTACACTCCTATCCACACAACTTGGGTACTGACCACCTAATGGTTGACTGGCGCTAGCTTCACCGGTCCGTGGACCCACGCCGGTGCCATCTGGCACTGCTCCATCACCAAGCCGGGTTACAGGGGGATGTTCTGGTGGACTACAGATTGGCTATCTAGCGTGGGAATTGGCTCAAACTATGGCCAGTACCGGGACTTGGATGGAAATGTCTACAAACTTAATGGCGCGACGAATGTCACCGTCACGAACCGACCTATCCTCCTGGAACCGTGAGCTAACGCAACTCGCAAAGACCACAGTGCGATGCCGTGGTGTGCAGCTCCTCCACCCGCGCATCGCCGACTTCGCCTCGTCGAGATCACCCGTAGGCTTGAACGCGCCAAAGAAAGACACTTTTGGGTTGAGAGACATTCAGGTAGCTACGCGGAACAGCGGAGGCGTTCACGCGGGGCGCCGATCAGTGGGATGCCACTGAGGCCGCGATGCAGGCAAGACCCCTCCTTTACCTACGCCTAATCGCTTTCGTCGTTGCAGCCACATGGCTAACCAGCACCAGCTTGGCTGAACAAGCCAGTCGCGGGATCGAATCATGTTTTGTGCGCCAGTAGTGCTTGTATCCCCATGGCTTCGACATGCTGCGCGATGTCCACCGACCGTACAAATGGTGTTTCCTGCTGGCTCACCATGATCTCCAATATTTTCAAACCACTGAGTTGATTGGTAAAAGTCTCTCGACTTTGGGCTCGGTCAGAGTGACTTAGCGTCATATGCGACTCGCATATAGACCTCAGAGAACGATCCCAATATGCCACCAAAGTAATAGTTACTAACGCTCCCGTGTGATTCTCCAACCATCCAGATGAACAGGATAATCAACACAAATCAAATCCTGACCTCCCCCGAGGCACTGAATGAAGTTGACGAAAATATTCATTGCATTCCTTGCAATGCTGGCCTTACCAGCATGCATGTTCGCACAGGCGAACGTAACGGAAAACCAGACGACCTACGTATATGTGGACGCAAGGTCTGGCTCAGACGCTAACCCAGGAACCCAGGCATCCCCGTTTCGCACCATCAGCAAGGCAGCCACGAAGGCGACTGCAAACAACGTCAAAGGTATAGGCACCAAAGTCCTGATAAATCCGGGTACATATCGCGAAGTTCTAGGCGTCTACCATACTTACAATCAGACCTCGGCTCCGATTACTTTTCAGGCTACCCAAACCGGTACCGCTATCATCGCCGCGTCAGATGTCTTCACCGGCTGGAGTCAGGGAACGAGTAATCCCGCCATCTATACCCATGCCTGGTCCTACAACTTCGGTTCCTGTCCTATCCCCTCTGGATGGCCGACTGGCTTCGCGCCGGTGGTGCAGCGTACGGAGATGATCTTTGTGAACGGTATGCCGCTCACCCAAGTCATGTCCCTCGCGGCGCTACAGTCCGGTACGTTCCACGTGGACGAAGCCGCGAATCTGATCAGTATCTGGCCATCAAGCTCCACGACCATGGCTACTGCCCTGGTGGAAGCAGCCGTGCGTCCGCAGACCCTTGTAGTGAGCGGCCGCACCAACATGGTAATCCGCGGACTGGTCTTCGAGCATGCGGCGAACTGCATGAATCGTCATGGTGCCATCATCGGCAGCAGCAGCAATATTCTCGTAGACAGTGTCCAAGCAAAGTGGAACAACTGGAGCGGCATGGGCGTCAGCTCCAGCAACCTAATCACCGTAAAGAATTCGATCGCCAGCCACAATGGTGGCGTGGGCTTCACCGCCTATCGCACCAAGAATGCTCTCTTTCAGTTCAATGAGTCCGACTACAACAACTGGCGCGGAGCGATGGGAGCTTTCTACGACTGGGGCATGGGTGGATTCAAGCTGTTCCAGACGCATAGCGTCACCGTAGATCAGATGTACGTGTACCGCAACCAGGCGCAAGGGCTATGGTTCGACACGGATAACAAGAACATCACGATCACCAACGCGAGACTAGCCGAGAACAGCGAGGCGAATCTCCAGCTGGAAGCGAATGAAGGCCCTATCTCCCTCGCCAACAGCACGCTATGTTCCGGTGGAACCGGGGCACTAGTCATCAATACTGCAAAGCTTACCGCTTCTGGAAACATTTTCTATAACAATGGCGGGACGGCTAAATGGCAAGGACAGATTTACATTGCCGGCAAATTGGGCGGACGCCAGGAAACGGACTGGGAAACAGGTCAGAGGTACCTGATTTTTACCGAGAGCACGTCGCTGCACAACAACATCTTTGAAAACGCAGGGACGGGACAGTTCGTGTTTGCTACCTACCTCGGCGGCAACGACTGGAGTCATTTCACGGGGTCTCTCACCTCCAATAGCAACCGTTGGTTTGACGGCGGCTCGACGCAGAAGTTCCTGACCCCCAATGGGAAGGCGGTGGATCTGCGCGGTTGGCAGGGGCTCACTGGGGAGGACATGGCTTCCAGCTGGGCAAGCAACACGCAACCTGCGCTCTGTGCGGTCCCTGCTCCTACCTTCCCCGACTTCAGCGTCAACCTGAACGGCCACACGTTCGCTATGGCGGCCGGTGGTGTCGCTATCCCGCTCCAGGTGAACTCGTTCGCCTACGGGCAAGTCCTTCTGTCGGTGGGTGCATTGCCTCCGGGTGTGTACGCTGCCTACTCCCAGGCCGCGATCACCAAAGGCACTCCAGTGCTGACCCTGACGGCCTCTGCTTCCGCCGTCAATCAGACGATACCGGTCACCATCATCGCCACCGGTGGCAGTCGCGTGCACACTGTCACCGTCAATGTGCATGTGGTGCCCGGCACGGGAACAGGGACAAGTCCGCGGCTATCTGTTAATGCAGCCAGCCTAAGCTTCGGTAGCGTGACGGTGAACTCCGCATCTACCCAAACGGTGACGCTCACCTCTACGGGTACGGCGCCAGTGACGGTGAACTCGGCATCGATCACGGGTGGTGGATACACCATCGTTGGAGGCAGCTTCCCGGTGGTGTTGAGCCCAACCCAGACGGCGACGTTGCGGGTTCAGTTCAAGCCAACCGCTGCTGGAGCGGCCAGCGGGCAACTAACAGTCAACAGCACATCGTCGACTAATTCTGTCGCCGTCGTTCCTCTCAGTGGAAATGGGGTAGTGGAAACACCACAACTATCTGTATCTCCAAACGCTGTGAGCTTTGGCTCGGTCACGATTGGCAGTCCAGCGACGCAAAATGTGACCCTGACCTCTACGGGAACGGGACCAGTTACCATCAACGCGGCAACGATCACAGGGGCAGGGTTCGCAGTTGCGGGAGTGAGTTTCCCGATGACGTTGAATCCTAGCCAGTCGGTGGCGTTGCAGGTCCAATTCAACCCAACCACTGCTGCAGCAGCGACGGGTCAACTCACTATCAGCAGTAACTCGTCGGTCAATCCTGTCGCCGCCGTCGCTCTAAGTGGGACTGGCGCGGCAGCGCCGAATCCACAACTGACAATTTCGCAGGCCAGCGTCAGCTTTGGCTCGGTGACGGTAGGAAGTCCGACTACGCAAAGTGTGACCCTGATGTCGACGGGCACGTCCGCCATTACGGTGAACTCAGTCGGCATCAGTGGTGCCGGCTTCACGCTCAATGGCGGCAGCTCCCCGATGACATTGAACCCCAGCCAGTCGGTGACGCTGCAAATTCAATTTAACCCAATCAGCGTTGGAGCAGCGACGGGTCAGCTCACTATCAACAGTAACTCGTCGAGCGGCAGCACCGCAGTCGTCGCTTTGAGCGGAACGGGCATGGCAGCGCCGACTCCACAGTTATCCGTGAGTGCGGCCAGCCTGGACTTCGGCAGCGTTGTGGTGAACTCGGCATCCGCCCAAGCGATAACGTTGACCTCTACTGGCGCTTCACCAGTTACCATCAACGCGGCTACAATTGCGGGCTCGGGCTTCCTGGTTGCGGGAGCGAGCCTACCTCTAACGTTAGATCCCAACCAGACCACAACATTGTGGGTACTGTTCACGCCAACTACTGCTGGATCAGCAACGGGTCAACTTACTATCAGCAGTAACTCATCGAGTGGCAGCATAGCCACAGTGGCTTTGAGCGGTATGGGCACGGTTTCGATCCCGTAAATCCCAGTCGTACCAACGCCAGTTTTTTTGCCCTTATGGATTTCGTTGTATCAAATTAAGTAACGGTATCAAACTAAACGGTCAGAGTACCTCGGGGGGAGGGCCTGGCCGTTTTCTTTATTCCCGCCAATTACTAGTGTTCTGGTCCTCATCCAGCGAGGATCTGTCAAAATGCCTTCGATCTGCCTCCTTACAAATACTCAACTTGATGTGTTCGTCGACCATTAGCAGTTGATTACGTCCGATCGATTGCGCGCCGCGGAAGTCTGCCGTGGAACGCGATTATTGCCGCTGCGCGAGCAATATTTTTGCCGTGGTCACAGCCTGGCCGACGTGGCGCTGCGTATGGTCGGCCACGTGGACAACCAGTCCGGCTAGGGTAGTTGGCAGTCGGTTCCTGCCAACGGATCGTGGCGCTTCCAGCCCTCCGCCGCGGATGACCCGAACGCGTTGCTTGGCATTGTCGATGGCCTGGGAGACCTCTTCCATCAATCCGTCGCGGGTTGCGCCGCTCACCATCTCCCCCTTGAGGTCGAGGAGTTGATTCACATTCAATTCCCTGCCCTCTGCGTAGGTCAGTAAACGGTCGGCGCTGCGCGCAATATGCCTCAGATGGAAAGCAATCGGCGGCAGGCCGAGCGGCGTTGCATTGACCTCGTTATCGGTCAAATCCCGGCACCACCGCATCAGGTCTTCTTGGGCCAGTTCAAGCGCATGTACGACGGCACGTAAGACCGCAGGGATATTTGAGTGAGTTGCGCGCAACCAGGGCTCAAGACCCCCGGCCGCCTCAGGGTGGGCAGGGTCCACAATCGTCGTGGCGTGTTGGGTATCATCGCTGTCGCTCATCGTCTCCATCCTTCTTGCTCATTCAAGCAACCGCCGTTGTTACAAACCCTTGCGTAGACGAAATGCCCGCACTACATCTGCCGGGTCGAGATGCTCCCCATCAACAGAATTATTCATCGATCGCATCTCTTCCGCACTTACCTTACCACCCATTTCGGCGAGTGCGGTTCGTATCTGCGGCCAGTGTGCAAGAGTCGCTTCCCTCACCAGCGGAACCGCCTCGTAGGGAGGAAAATAGTGCTGATCGTCTTCGAGCGCCACCAACCCGTAAGCCCGTATGGGGCCGTCGGTCGAGTTTCCGGCAACAATGTCCACCTGTTTGGCATTGAGCGCCCGGTAGAGGAGGCCGAGATCCATCACTCGCGGAACTCCCGCAAAGTGCAGGCCATAAACCTCCGACATGCCCTTCAATCCATCCGGCCTCTCCTGGAATTCGTAGCCTACCCCGAGCCGCATAGTCGGAGCTACTCGGGCCGCATCGCTCAGTGTGCGCAAGCCGAGACGTTGCGCATCATCCCCGCGTACGACCATCGCGAAAGTATTTTCGAAGCCTAGCGGGGCAGTCACTACAACGTCGTACTTCTCCCGGTAGAGCCGCGCGACAATCTCTCTCGTCCTCGCCGCATCGCGCTGCAATGGCTGCTTCAGGATCCCGGTCAGCGCCGTGCCCGTGTACTCCACGTATGCATCAATACGGCCAGAGATAAGAGCCTGGTGCGCGATGTAGCTCCCGGCGAGATAGAAGCGCCGCTCCACATGCAGCCCCGTAGTGGCCTCGATATGCTGCGCCAGCAATTCGCCGAGTATCACCTGCTCGGTAAAATTCTTGGCGCCGATTACGGGATGATCGGGCCGCGGTGGGCTGCATGCTTCCAGCAGCATCAGGCTGCACAGGATGGAGACCAAACACATGATCCGGAACTTACATTTGGCCGCGGGCCTCACGCTGACGCCCGGCCCGGTACGCGCAGCCAGTGTTCCGCCCAACCCAGCAATCCGTCCGCGCAAAGTGCCAGCGCCGCTGCAGGTAAAGCTCCCGCCAGCACCAGTCGGTTATCCACGGAAGCTACTCCACGAAAGATAAATTCGCCCAGACCGCCCGCGCCGACCGCCGCCGCAATAGTAGCAATTCCCACGGACGTAACCGTCGCCGTACGCACTCCGGCGAGGATGACACCCGCTGCCAGCGGCAGCTCCACCTTGAACAGTCGCTGCCAGCCCGTCATGCCCAGTGCTTGTGCGACGTCGATCACGGCTGGCTCGAGTCCCCGTATCCCTGCATAGGTGTTGCGTAGGATAGGCAGCAGCGCATATCCCGTAAGCGCCACTATGGCGATACGTGCGGCTCGTTCGCCCAGCCAGGGCAAGGGCAACAGCAGTCCAAACAGCGCAAGACTGGGAATGGTCTGAATGATATTTGCGAGGCCGAGAACCCAGCGCGCCCAGCGAGCATGCCTCGTAAGCCATATCCCAGTGGGGATACCGATCCCGGTCGCGAACAGCATGGCTGCTCCCGTCAGCCACAAATGCTCGATGGTCAACGTGACGATTTCAGACCCATGTTGTGAGAGGAAACCAGTCATGAGCACGCTGCCTCTCGTCCGGCGTTTTGGTCGGGATCCCGTCGTCGAAATATGCGCACGTATTCCCGCACGGAAGGCGTGTCTGACCTCGAAAACTCATCGGAAGCCAAGTCTGCAGCCAGACGTCCTCTCTGCACCAGCACGATGCGCGAGGCCAAAAACAGCGCTTCGTCGAGATCGTGCGTCACCAGAAGCACCGTCTTCTTCAGTCGCCCCAGAAGGTCGCGCAGCATCTCCTGCATCTCCGCGCGGGTCAGCGGATCAAGCGCACCAAAAGGCTCGTCCATCAGCAAGTTCGGAGGATCGGCAGCCAGGGCGCGCGCCAAGCCCACGCGTTGCCTTTGCCCACCCGATAATTGATGTGGATAG
>JANXZS010000163.1 GCA_025355385.1 Acidobacteriaceae bacterium
GCCTTCGAGCCCGCTCGGCAGGGCTTCGAACTACACTCTACGGCTGTGGGACAAGCTCACGCGCTTCCTCGACTACCCGAGCTGGAGCTATCCAACAACCTCGCCGGGAACTCCATGCGCCCCATCGCGCCTGGCCGCCGCAACTGGACCCACGTCGCACATGTGAAAGCCGGACCACGCGTGGCCGCCATCCTGTCCATCGTCGAAACCTCCAGACGAATCAACATCCCCGTCCGTAAGTATCTCGCCGCCGTGCTGCCCGGGCTTGCCAACACATCCATCCAGCGCCTGCCAGAACTCACGCCCACCACTTGGGCCGCCAAACATCCCTGTCCGCCAACCATGCGTTCGTCTGACGGATACGGCTGGAGAAGATGTCGATGCCCGCGGGATCCATCGAACGCAGCCCTTCGATGCCACTCAGAACGTGCAAGGATGCGCGCCGCTTGGAGCCCGCTTCGGTGAGCACAAGAAAACCATCGGGAAAGTTGAAGGCCGCCAGACTCTGACGACCCGCGAGCTTTGCCTCGGGGTTTCACCAGTGCAGACGTCCGGCAGTCATCAAGTGAAGCACCAGCCAGTGGTCGCCCTCTACTCCAATGGCGATGCGCTTGCCGATCGTTCGCAGTTCACGCACGATCCGACCCTCCACTGTCGCAAGTGGCGGCTGTGCCGTTCGCAGCAGGAAGGCGCTCGCCAACCGGACACGCTGCAGAGCCTTACCCACGATGCGGGGCTCGAGTGCGCTTATATAAGCAGCGATGTCCGGCATTTCGGACATGCTTCCCCATCCCCTCTAAAAATATGCAAGGGCGAAATCTGACTAATGTTTCTGAGCTCCTGAAAGGACACGCTCCGAAGGTACGATCCCCTGTCCTTCCAGAACGGAGTAGAACTTGTCTGCGGCGACGTCGTTCAGGATCTCGATTTTGCCCGAGGGCCAGTGAATGGTCACCCTTTGAATTTTGTCCGCCGAGCCCAATCCGAAGTGTACGCGCAGATCGTTTTGTGAAAGATAGCTACCCCCGCTATGAATTTCGTCGGTTTGGGTCATGCCCCCGGCAACGATGCTTATCCGCGCTTTGAGGGAGAGGCGGTTGCTCTTGACTCCAGCGAGCTCGAAGCTCACCCAGTGGCGACCTGAAATGCCGCGATTGCGCAGAACCATCGGAGCCCCATCAATATCGCCCACCACTACATCTATATTGCCATCGTTGAATAGGTCGCCCACCGCCAAGCCGCGAGATACACGGTGCTGCTTCATGGCGGCGCCGGCCAGATCGCTGGCATCGCAGAATATTCCGTCTTGCTGATTGAGGTGAAGTAGTTTGGGTTCTCGGTATCCACCACCGGAGGGCAACGAATCAACCTGCGGGTACACGCGTCCGCTTACTGCAATGAGATCTAGCCACCCGTCATTATCCAGGTCGACGAAGGCTGTTCCCCACTTAACCCAAGGAAGCGACGGCAGGGCTACTCCTGACGAGTACGAGACTTCCTTGAAGTTCCAATTCCCTTCGTTGCGATAGAGGACGTCATTTTCGTCCGAAAAGTTGGTGACGAAAAGCGAGGGATGGCCCGTGTGGTTGTAGTCGCCGACGGCAATCCCCATGGACGCCTGTTCGGTGCCATCATCACTGACCGCAGTTCCGGACTCAAGCCCGATGTCTTTGAATTTGCCGTTTCCCTCGTTTTCGTAAAGATGCTTTGGGGTGGAATCGTTTGTGATATAGACGTGAGCGAGCGAGGCTGCCCACGCATAACCCGTTTCGGCATCAGTCCTCCCGCTCTCGCCCAGCGGAGCGAACGTTCGGGCGGCCTCTACATATTTGTCCATAGCAAAGTAGGACATGCCGAGCATGGCGCGCAATGGAGCAGAGTCGGGCTTTTGTTCGAGAGCCTTGCCTAGCCCATGTATTGCTTCAGCATAATTGCCGGAACGAAAGGCTGATTGGCCCAAATTTTTCTCAAGCGCTGGCACTGCGGCGTCCCAATGCTCAGCCTGCTGGTAGTAACCCAACGCCTTTGCGTATTCCCCGCGCAGCGCCTCGGAGGTAGCAAGGTCACTGAATGCCAGTCCAAGTACCGAGCGGAGTTCGTTTTCGCGGACCTCCGCTCGATTACGCTGTTCAGGGGTAAGTTTGCTTTTGGCTAACGTTGCGGCGTCGATCCGGGCAAATGGATCGACGGAGGACTGTATAGCTGGTGCGGCTTCGTTCTCTAGCCGGCGGCTTAGGGGGACCACTGCTGCCGCCGAACCATCGCCTCTATCTCTGGCGATCGAGGCGATGCTTTGTTGGCTCTGCTCCATGGTTTTATTCTGCAGGTCGCGCGCCTTGGTCAGGAACCCTTCAGCCTCGTCCTTGCGGCCGGAGTTGGACAAGATGCGCCCGAGATCCACATAGGCACGGCGGATCTGGTACAGCGACTTGGCCTCATCGCTGCCCGTGAGGGTGACCGCCTCACGCAGCATTTCTTCGGCTCGTTTCGCGTCGTCCTGCGCGTAGGCGTTCAAGCCCAGGTAGAGAAAAGGCTCTGGAGCAGTCGGATTTATCTTGCTGGAATTGGCGGAAGAACTCGCACCAACCTAGAGGCGCTTCCAATACAAACCGATTCGAGGGCGGCTCAAACGTATGAGCTTTGGTGAAGCTGCGCCATTAAATTCGCCGCCCTACCTTGGCGGCACTGTCTTGGCGAACCGCGCGGAAGCTCTGATCAGACTCCAGGTTATCGCTGAAGTTTAGTTGGCCCAGTCAAAATTTGGCGGGGTGAATTGGGTAGGCTGGGAAATTGCAGCCCTTGCGCACCACAGCCCTGGAAGCAATGCCCTCACAGCGAGCGGAGTTCTAACAACAATGCCGCCAGATGTCATTACTCGCGTATTGGCTCCCTCGCCGCCCTGGAACATCAGCGGTTACACTCGATACCGCGGGATGCCAGCAAAAAATTGACAGCGCGTCTTCATGAAGTCTTCAGGAATTCGCATGCGGCGGATTTATTCAATCGCGACTGTTTTGTGCTTACTACTGCAGGTCTCCCTGCTCGCTGGCCAACTTTCGACTCAGGACCATCTATCGGAGCCGGGGTTCTGGCCCACTCAGAATGCCGCCTCTCGCGACAATTTCAAGGGACCTTCCGCGTGTGCACGCTGTCATCGGGCAAAAGTTGCTTCCGCGCAGGCGACGCCCATGGGGGGCACCGCAATGCCCGCCGGCACCTCGCAGATCCTACACTCGCATCCTCAGTTGAGTTTTGCAGCGAAGCAGTTCCACTACCGGATTGACACGGATCAGACCGCAAGTCGCTATTCGATTTCCGATGGTAAGCGGTCTCTATCTTTTGATTTGGTTTGGGCCTTCAGGTCGGTCGCCACCACGCCCCAGGCTTTGCCCAGATGCCCGGCAATCCCGCTTTCTCTGCTCACGTCGGTAAAGGTTCCGTCGCCATTGTTATGGAAAAGACTGCTTGGGCGAGGCTTGAAGATGCGCGGGATACAGTAGTGATGCACTCCTGCGCTGTCGGTACCGCAGCCGAGGGACCGATCAAATTCAGCGAATTGGCAGACGAAGAGATCCAGCCTGCCATCGTTGTCATAGTCAAACCACACGGCACTCGAACTCCAGCCGGGAGCGGCTACTCCAGCGTTGTCTGTCACGTCGGTGAAAGTGCCATCTCCGTTGTTGTGGTAGAGGATATTGCGACCGTATTGCGTGACGTAGATATCCGGAAGTCCGTCGGCGTCGTAATCGCCCACGGCCACGCCCATCCCGTAACCGCCCCCCGCCACGCCGGCCTCATCGGTTACGTCCGTGAAGGTGCCATCGCGATTGTTGCGATAGAGCGCGTTATGCAGAGGAAGCGGAGGGTTGTAAAAGTTCGCTTTGCCGCTATTCACTAAGTAGATTTCCATCCAGCCATCGTTGTCGTAGTCGATGAAAGCGCAGCCCGCGCCGCTGGTTCCTGGCAAAAAAACTTTTCCGCCGATTTGCCGGCGGTGTGCGTCCAGACAATGCCGCTGAGGGAAGGGGGTACTTCTTCAAAACTGTGGATTGCAGGCGCATCTGCGCCATAAACAAACGGGGCGGCCCCGAACTGCGATGCGCCGGCGAGAATGCCAAGGTTGCGGAGAAGGGTGCGGCGGGAAAGTTTTGTCGCGTGCCCGGTGCCCTGCTGCTTCATTCGGTTGGCAGTGTCTTCTGTGACAACGTTAAACTTACAAGCAAATGGCGTGTCTGTCGATGGTGACTTTGCGAATGGTTTCAAAATCGTGGCCCGCTCTGTTGATGTTTGTCTTCTTCTGTCTGCGCACGGCGACATTCCAGGCGCAGGAATCTAACTCGAACCAGATCAGGACTGACAGAAGGTTTGCTGACTTGCAGCGCGCCGCCGCTGCCGAAGCAAATGCCGGGAATAACGCCGAGGCGATAAGCGACCTCAGGCGTGCCCTCGAGATGCAGCCGGGCTGGAAAGAGGGCTGGTGGAATCTGGGTACGCTTCTTTATCAGACGAATCAATATAACGAAGCTGCATAGGCCTTTCGGAAGGTGGTCGAGTTCGTTCCGGAAATGGGAACCGCGTGGGCGCTGCTGGGACTTTGCGAATTCGAAATTAAGGATTACGCGGCTGCATCTTCGCATCTGAAAAAGGCAAAGTCGCTCGGGTTCGGCGACGACGCTGAAATTGTACGGGTGTCGAGCTATCACCTCGCGTTGTTGCTGATTCGCGCAGGGGACTTTGAGCACAGTATGGATTTGCTCAACTCCGCTTTCAGCCAAGGTGCGCTCACACCGCAGGTGAAGCTGGCTTTCGGGTTGGCCCTGCTTCGCGTTCCCCTTCTGCCCGACGAACTGGATCCATCGAAAGATGCGCTAGTGCGTGCCGCCGGGGACCTAGCCCCAAGCGGAGCAGACGCCGCAACGCTCTTTCCCAAATTCATTCAAAACTACCCGGCTACCCCCTATTTTCATTACACGTATGGGATCCGATTCAGAGAGGCGGGGCGTTTGAACCAAGCGCTCGTGCAGCAGCGCGAGGAGGCGAAACTGTCGCCCCAAAGCGCGTTGCCTTGGATTGAGATCAGCGGCTTGCAATCGACGCTGCAGAATCAAGATGAAGCTCTTTCCGCAGCCGCAAAAGCTGTTGCGCTGGAACCGGGTATGCCCGCTGCCCACCGAGCCCTTGCGAATGCGCTCCAAGCGCAGGGGAAAAGTACACGAGCAAAGAAGGAACAGGAACGAGTGCAGTCTCTCGTTCAAGGCGCCAAAGTCCGGGATCCGCGGATGATTGCTCTTTACGGGAATCCCGATGATTTGATTGTTCTTGGCGCGAAAGGCGCAGGCGCTGAGGACGATCGGTGGAGACAAGCGATGATGGATTACTCCGCCGGCCGCTACGCAGAGGCTATCGCCGGGTTGAAACCATGGCTCAAGACCAACGCCGTCATTGGAACCGCGTGGGCGGTACTCGGCTTGAGCGAATTTGCACTGAAAGACTACGAGAATTCTCGGATTCATCTGGAACGCGGTGAGCAGCTTGGTTTAAGCGGCGGCGCAGGCTCTATTCGACTGGCCAAATATACGCTGGGGATTTTGCTCGTCCGGGCAGGAGAATTCGACCGCGCATCGGAGCTGCTGGCGTCAGCTGCTGGGCTTGGCGATTTGCAAGGGCAGGTGCGCCTGGCCTCTGGTCTAGCTATGTTGCGTATCCCGAAGTTGCCCGGCGAGGTGGAAGCATCGCAGCGCGACTTGGCAGAACGCGCTGGCGATATTGCGCAGTGGATCCACGAAAGTAAGTACGACAAAGCGGACGCGGCATTCGAGGCGCTGCTGAAGCAATACCCCGCGATTCCCTTTCTCCACTACGCTTATGGGACGGCTCTGCTTGCCATTTCCCAATACGATGAGGCTGCGGCTCAAATGCGTTCCGAGAGCGCCATTTCGCCAAAAAGTGAGCTCCCCTTCCTAAGGCTTGCGTTCGATCGCTCTGCGAAAACAGTCGCCGTCCGAAGCCATCGCTCCTGCGGAGCAGGCCGTCTTGCTTGCTGGGGGTTCGGCGGAAGCACACTACCTGCTGGGAAGATCAGCCCTGCTAGTTGGCGATCATTCCAAGTCTGTCCGGGAACTTGAGATAGCATGCAGATTCGCCCCCGGTAGTCCAGAAGCGCACTTCAATCTTGCAAAGGCGTATGCCAAAGTGGGGCAGCCTAAAAGGGCTGCGGAGGAGCGCGCAACCTTCATCGAACTGAATGCGGTTGCTGAGGAGCAAAGAAGTCATAGTGGAAATCAAGCCTACCAAGGGCCGCATGAAGCGGGTGAAATGTCAGTCCCGCAAAACTCCGCCGCCGATCCGACAAGTCCGAACTGAAGCCGACTAGCCCTTTGTTCGCTCTTTAATCTGTTTGGCCAGTTTTTCGATCTGCTGCGCCTTTTTCACGACGGATAAGGGGAACGTAGCCTTGAGGTTGGTATGATCAACTTCGTCTTTCAATTCTCCAGAAAGCTTATAGAGTTGCTGGACTAAGGCCGCAATCTGCGCCTGATTGAATGGATTGGATGCCGCCTTTTCAGCCTTAACTATTTCCGGTCCGTCCATGCCTGCGGGAAAATTCTGATTCGGCGCATTTGGTGAAGGCAGGGGCCGCGGTGGTCCTTGCAATGCTCTGAGCCCCGGGGAGCCAGTCAGCCAACCCGCGGTAGCAGCTACAACTCCAAGCACCAGAGTACGGCGTGATTTCAGCATGGTAATTCCCCTCTGCATAACACGATTCGGGAAAATTAGGCTACACCCGGCGCTGCATTCCTGCCGTCGCCGGAGCAGGATGACAGATCGCGCTCGATGATGAATTGATCGGGGCTAGTATGGTGCACTTCTGAGCTTTTGGATCGGCCGAGCGAATAGCTCCTGCTATCTAGGTCGTTGGATAGTGGTTGCAGCCTGCCGTCTATGCATGATGCTCTTCAGTGGAGACGCCAGATGGACGAATGGACGGTAGGTCGGCTTCACCCATCTGGCTTCTCTATGACCAGTGCGAATTGCCGCATCGCCAAACGAAGCCTGGGCGAATGTACTTCGCAACCCTTGACAAAAAAAGGCCAGGCAGACCTAGGTCTGCCTGGCAGGGAGTTTCACTTACGAATTCAATTCACGACTTGCTTCAATATTGCGGAGGTACTGCCGAAATAGTAGGTGGCTCCTCCGTAGACCGCGGTGATCGAATGGGTACCAACCGTAAACGTCAACTTAGTAAATTGCGCCTTGTGGGTGGTCGCGTTGATAGTCCCAGTGCCTAAAACCACTGCGCCATCCTTGAATGTCACCGTACCGGCTGCTACCCCAGTGAATGTTGCTTTTGGCAAAACAGTTGCCGTGAAGGTAACCGCGTGCGTGTGGAGTGACGGATTCAAGGAAGAGACGAGCGTGGTGGTTGTCGCTGCCTTGATAGCAAATGATACTAATCCGGTGACTTCCACGTTGCCAGCTTTGTCCGTGCTGTGGAAGGTAACCTTATGGCTGCCGGCCAACGACACTGTGAACGACCCAGTGTAGTTGTGCACCGCCCCGCCATCAATCTGGTATACGGTGGTTGCAATTCCGCTTAGATTGTCTGTGCGATTAAGAGTGACCAACACGGGAGTGATGAAAATAGTTAGACTCTTGGTGCCGCCCAGACTCGCACTTGTATGCGGCGCTGTCTCGTCAATCCTGACGGCAACGCTGTGTTTGCCGCTAAAGTTACCCGCCTTATCTTTGCTGAAGAAGTAGATTACGTGGTTGGCTTGGGTGGTGATGTTAAGTGGGCTGCTGTAGATCAGGCATGCACCCAAATTGAGTGGGGCGCAAGCCGCATTGTCTAAAGCATAGTAGGTCGCAGCGATACCAGATCCGGTCGAGCCAGCACCAGAATCGCTAGAGCTGAGTGTTACCTGCACTGAGGACTTATTCCAACCATAAACGTTCGGCAAAGGTGTTTTAGTGGCCCAGCTGGTTGGGGCAATGGTGTCGTAGCAAAGAGATCCATACGTCAGATCGCCAGATGCAACGCCCGTGTTGTCCCAAGCCCGGAGGTTCGCGGTGTGGCAGCCCTGACCAGCACTCGCCAGATCGAGCGAGCCGGTCGTGGCGTTGGCAACCCATGGACCACTGTAGAAGGAATTTCCGGCTCCAGGCGTAGCTTCGCTAAAAACATCGCCCGGATCAGTGTCCCACGCCGAGCTGTAGCCTGCCACACCAGTTGCCGGAAGACCATCGGAAGTAGTGTCCGTCAGAGTCCAGCTTACCGTTTGGTCGGTGTTGTACCACGTGGCTGTCGACGGGCCTGAGAATGCGGCGGTAGGCGCCCCGAAATCACCTGCCTGGTAGGTATTGATGGCCCATGCCAGTTGCAGCATATTCACTGAGCCCCAGCCTGTGACTGTATCGTAGCCGGTGCCGGCGCACGAGTAGCCCAAGCCATAAAGTGCGGTTACGTCATTGTTGTTGCAGCCAGAGGTCGTGTCATAAAACGGGTAGTGGGGTGCATAGCCTGGGTTTTTCCCAAACCAATACAGGTACCAGTTTGCATTGCCCATGGGTGCGCAGGAGTGTCCGTTGCACAATCCGCCAGTGATGGTACTCAGGTACAGCAGGTAAGCATTCTCCTGAGCGAAGAAGCCAGCCATTTCAGGCGCGACGATGCTGGTACCCCCATTTCCACTTAAGGCTCCGCCAAAAAAATAGTTCTGAGGGGTGTTATACCAGTCGGCATTGAGTGAAATGTCGGGAACTCCTCGGCTACTGAGTCCCAAGCCATTCTGATAGGAAGGAGTTGAGTAGTATGCGCTGAGTCCACCGGTGCTTCCGCCATCGTTGGAGGCGCAGCCAGCGGGACCTCCGCTCCAGGCTACCTCGGAGCTGAAGGACGGTCCGGCCGAGAGTGAGAGCGTGGTGCCGCCCGCGCCGACTACGTTTGGATCTGAGGATGGGAACTGCACACGATCAGCAGTACCGCAACCCGCGGTGGCTCCTTGATCGCCAGAGGCCGCAACCATAGTCCACCCCTGCCCAACCATCTGGTTGAAAATGGAATGTGCAGTATCCATGTCGGTGCTGTCGTAGCAGGAAAGTTCGGCGCAACCCCAACTCGTGCTGAAGACGCGTGCCTTGCCGTCGGTCAGAATGTGATTGTAGACGTCATTGAAGGTGGAGAAGTTTGGGTTGATGCCGTCGTACAGGTAGATCATGGATGTATCTACGTAACTGCCGAAGCTATTGGACATGGCAGTAGACCATTCCATATCCATGGTTCCTTCTCCATCGCAGCAGACAGGCGTTCCGTCAATGTAGAACTGCTGCCAATGATCGGCGAGATAAGGGTACTGATTATGGAAGCCGGCAAAGTCATTGCCATCCTGAGTACCAGCAGTAGCGATAGCAATGGAGGTCTCGGGCGGTGTGCTGCCTGCATTCTGTAATGGATTGCAGCAGTGCCCCAAATTGTATAGGGCGTTGGTGTCGTAGGCTTGGGAACTGTACATGTCTGTTGGATCGTAGGCCCCGCCCGTCATATTAGGTGTAGGGCCATTCTTGCTCGCACTTGCCGAAAAGGCTGGCCGCTTACTTTGTTTGCTGTCATGGCTACCACTGTTGCCAGGGGCACGCACCGCGCCGGATGCATATACAGGGAAAGCAGGCTCTACCGCATTCTTATTCGCTGGACGCAATACATGTAGGCTGTTTAGACCTCCGATGGATTGAACTACGCTGACCAGATGCGCCGGAAGCACCGGGTCGCGGTCATTCGAGAAGAAAGAGCTGGCGCCTAGCTGATAGTTGTTCAGCGTTACACTGAACGCTTTCTCTATAGCGGCTGCCGAGGCTTCTACGTCAACCAGCAGCCGATTGGGATAGCGGTGCGTTATGGTCAAGCCTTGCGACCGTGCCCAATCCGCGACGGCCTGTTCATCCTGAGCTGATGGTCCAAAGCGTGCATTCCACTCTTTAGCAGTCAGGAAATGATGGAATTCGTGGGAGTTCTTATCTTGCAGTTGCTCCAGAAATTGATCTTCCTCTTGCAGGTGCGGCGGATTCAGACCGATCACGAGCCGCAGCATTTGCGCGGCATCGGAGTGTCCAATGAGCCTTGCTGTGCCATCCAATACGGCCTTAGGAGTTTGCTTTCCGGACGGCTTCGCTGCTTTCGCTTGCGCCACTAGACTGGGATACACGGTCATCAAACCTAATAGCGCTATCGCTACCGTTTTTAGAGTGGCCAATTTGTTTTGCGTCGATCCGCCTGATTTTTCCAGTAACAGTAGGCCATCCGTTTCCTTCAGGCGCTGATGCTGCAGTTTGTGTTTCCATATGCTTAACACGCTTCCTCGTGACATTGCCCTTCTCCTTTTCTTGCAAAGTTTGCGCTGCCGATTCAAGCCGACCAGTCATCGAGTTAGTTGGGACATGGGCTGGTGTGCAACCGCTTCATCCCCTGCCACTAAAACAGATGAGTGCAAATGATCAGAGAGCGCAGAGTCTGCGCACCACTGAATGAAAGGAAGACATCACCGAACAACACACTGCTTGCTACATCGTGAGCCGTTGGATTTGTGTTCTCGCAAACACCTATCAAATCTGGACAGAGCCCCTGCTCCGCGAGGATCATCTCTTCGTCCGTATCCGTAGTGATATCCGCCCACTTCGCGTTTCACTCTTTTTTTGCTATATGTGGGATCTGTGGGTGGTGAGTTAGTACCGAGGGGGATCGTCATCCAGTCAAAAGCCGCGGAGCGAGCTCGACGAGCATAGCGCGCGATAAGCGGTCACACTGACGCTTTTTGAATTTTGTTGCGGAAGAACGGTTGTACCTGCGGTTGTCTTCTATGGACCGCGCCTATCAACTGGGGGCAGAGGGAAGGTAAAACGAGTCGACAGCGTTGAAGCTGTCCGTGTCAAAGGCCACGATGTGTGTGCCGGATCGATTCGCAGGGTAACCGAAATTGCCCGAAGCATCTCCTTCGACTACCCACTGACCGGCAATGAGAAAGTGAATACCGACCCATGCCCGATTTGGCTCGTGACGCTGATCGACCCTCCATGGGCTTCAAGGATGGCACGGCAGATCGCGAGGCCCATGCCGGTACCCGGAATCCGCTGAATCTGCGATTGCGCACGGTAAAACTTGTCGAAGATCATGGGTTGTTCCATTGGGTCGATTCCAATCCCCCGGTCCGCGACGCTAATGCACACCATTTCGCCGCAACGATCGGCGCTGACGACGATGGGCTGGGTGATGGCGGAATACTTGGCGGCATTGTCGAGAAGGTTGCAGAGTACCTTTTGAATCCAAGCCGGATCGGCCTGCACTGCCGGAAGGTTGTGGGGGATTTCGGTATGAATGTCGCGGGTGGAGATCAGCCCACCACACGATTCCGCAACCCCTTCTATCAGGTCGCTCACGGACTGCGGCGAGGTATGCATGTGCATCTCTCGCGTGTCGAGTTGGGCCATCTCTACTGCTTGCGCGACGAGATGATTGAGATGGTCGCTCTCCTCGTTAATAACGGTCAGCAATTCGCGGGTGTCAACGACATTCACGGATTCGGAGGACAACAGGGTCGTCACTGCTGCCTTGATTGAGGTTAGCGGGGTGCGCAGTTCATGTGTGATCGAGTCGAGCATCACGCTGCGGAGACGCTCACTTTCTTTGGCGGCCTCGCCCCGGGTTATATCTTCCAGTGCCTGAGCCCGGTCGATCGAGATAGAGACGAGCCCGCCTATAGCTTCGAGAGTTTCATCCGAAAGTGAAACACCCTCCAACAGCAGAACCCCCCGAGGCTTCACTCCCACACGCAGAGGAACTGCGACACGATGGCCCCCCTCAAGCCGGGAGGCCGCCGGCAGCAACATCAGCTCTTTCAAGATCGCAGCTTCAGGCAGCGCCGACGGCGCATCCCCCCCGCGATATACGCGATCCCCTTCCGCAAGATAAAGCAAGACGGTCGAGGCGCGGGAGACTAAAGCAATCGAACTGGGAACAGCGTTGATGAGCTCTGTCACGTTGTCAGTCTGCAGCAACTCGCGGCTGAGGTGAAACAGGATTTCCACCTCCCGCTGCCGAGTCCGGGCCTCATGGGCTTCTTCGCGAATGCGTGCCGACAGCCGGCTGGCTATCACAGCGGTTGCAAGAAAGGCGATCAATGCCAACCAATTCTGCGGGTCCGAGATTGTCAGGGTCCCGATGGGAGGAAGAAAGAAATAGTTGTAGCAGATCGTGGCCGCGATGGATGCCGCGACGGCGTATTGCAAACCCCATTTTGCGGCTAGCACAAGGATGAAGAGTAGTAGAGTCAAAGCGACCGTCGTCGGATTGACATGAATCCAGCGCCGGTACACAGTTACAATTCCGGTAAGGGCTACCGCGGCCGAGATCCATCGTGCCAGAGAGACCATGCGCTGAGAGTTCACATGGAGATTGTACGATCATGTCGACTAAGGGAACTCAAAGGAAATCTCCGGAAGACTGGCTTGCCGCTGGTGAGCCGGATGAAAAGCACGGCCGACTGAAGGTGTTTCTCGGCTATGCACCCGGCGTGGGCAAAACTTTCAGCATGTTAAGCGAGGGCATCCGGCGGAAGAACAGGGGCGAGGATGTCGTCATCGGGACGGTGGAGACGCATGGCCGCTCTGGTACTGCGGAGCTTACCGAAAAGCTGGAGCAGATTCCGCAGAGGCAGATTGACTACAAAGGAACTCTCTTTTCTGAGATGGATGTGGATGCCATTCTCGAGAGGAAGCCGAGTGTCGCGCTGATCGATGAGCTGGCGCACACAAACATTGAGGGCAGCCGGAATCCCAAGCGATACGAGGACGTGTTTCTGCTATTGGACGCAGGTATCGACGTGCTCTCAACCATCAACATCCAGCATATCGAGAGCCTTACACCGCAGGTGCAAAGCCTGACCGGGGTGACAGTGCGAGAGACTGTGCCCGATTGGGTTCTGGATCGCGCTGACGAGATTGTCATTAGCGACCTGACGCCGGAGGCGCTTGTTACCCGCATGCGGCGTGGGGACATCTACCCGGCGGAGCGAGTCGAACGGGCTCTCTCCAACTTCTTTCGGCGCGGAAACTTGATCGCCTTGCGAGAGATGGCACTCCAGAGGGTGACTCGCGCTGTCGACCAGACCCTCGACGACTATGTGAAGCGCAAGCAACTCGGCGCGCACTGGTCTGTGGCGGAGAAAATAGTGGTCTGCATCAGTGCGAGCCCGGGAGCTCGCGACCTCATCGCGCGCGGTGCTCGATTATCACAAAGCATCAACGCCGAGTTCTATGTCTTGCATGTGGAAACGGAGACCGACAATAAACCGGAACGCAGGCGCACACTGGATGCGAACATCGCGTTCGCAACCAATCTTGGAGCCCAGGTTGTTCGGCTGAAGGGCGAGCGTGTAGCTTCAGTAGCAGCAACTTTTGCAGCGGAGCACAGAGTAACCCAGGTAATCTTTGGCCGCTCGGCCCTGACCGGGTTGAAGAAGTATCTCTACTTTCTGGCCATACAGCGCTTTACGTCGGAGGCGCCTCACGTCGATTTGCATATCATCACCCAGAGAACTGATTAGCTATGCGCATCCTTGTGGTAGACGATGAGCCGCAGATTACTCGCGTGTTGCGGATGTCATTGCAGAGCAACGGCTATGAGGTCACACTCGCCCGAGATGGCGCGGAGGCGCTTGATCGCTTCCGCGACTCTGCGCCTGACCTCATCATCACAGACCTTTCCATGCCGGTGATGGATGGTCTTGAGTTGACCAAGGCCATTCGTCGACTTGCAAACACGCCAATCATCGTACTCTCTGTGCGGGAGCAAGACACGATGAAGGTTTCTGCGTTGGATGAAGGCGCCGATGACTACATCACCAAACCGTTCAGCATGCAGGAGCTCTTGGCACGCGTCCGCGCAAACCTCCGTAAAGCCTCGAAGGAAGAGCCTGCGGCCCTGAAAGTGGCGGAAGGAGATTTCAGCATCGATGCCGAGAAGCACTCCGTCCAGGTGCGAGGCGCTGAAATTCACCTGACACCGAAGGAGTTTGATCTGCTACTCTTCTTCGCTCGAAACCCGCGGCGCGTCCTTACGCATAAGACCTTGCTGCGCACAATATGGGGTACTGCCGGGAACAATCAACCGGAGTATCTGCGGGTACTCATCGCTCAGCTGCGGAAAAAGATTGAGCAGCCGGAAGGGTCACGGTACATCGGGAGTGAGCCATGGGTCGGATACCGCTTCGATCCCCAGGGTCTAGAAAAACTCACGAGTTCTTGATTCCACGCCAGCAAATATTCAAGATCGATAACTTCGCCCTGGTCCTCTACTTTTTCCTCAAGCGCTTGGCGTTCGCGGTTGCCCGCTTGTGCCAGGGAGCCATGAGCGTGGCAAGCGACGCTCGGCCGCCGCTGGAGATCATTTTCATGGTCAATTCCATCGCGGCTTCGGCCTTCTCGCGAACCATTCGTTGGTATTCAGCCGGAGAACATGTATCCCGCGCCATCAGCAGTGTACGGCGTGCAATCGTCTCCCAAGATGCCAGTGTTAGATTTGTCATCAACAAGGGCAGGGTCGTTGCTTTGCGGCGCTTGCGAGCTTTCATGTCCACCTCAACAAATTGGATGCAGTCGCTCAACTATTGTTTGCGCTGAAAGCTTCAAACAGCAATGAAGGCCGCCAGCAAGTCTCCGAGACTGTCAAAGTGGCTGATATATTCGCCGCTGGATTAGCCCCAGGCGACCCTATATGGCCCTACCTTTTTGAGATTGGAGTTCCGGTCTACTGATACTAGATAGAGTCAGGTCGCCAGCGATTTTATGACCTTGCCGGAAATCACTTCGGCCGGCGACAGCAGTGCTTCGTCAGGCCAATCATCCAGTATTCAAACGCAGATCAAGCTATTGCAAAGTAGGACCGTTGTTGATCGTGCGGTTAGACGACTTCAATCCGAGCCCTACCCCGCGGCGATCAACCAAGAGGATCTGCTCTCAAGATTGATGAGGACCCTGCAGCTTTCACACGGGAACGATCTCGCCTATTCCGCTATGGCGGCAGACGCTGCCATGCGAATCAGGGTAAAGCCCCTGGGTATCACGCGCCTGGTCGAAGTCACCTGTGACTCCTGGAACGCAGCTTTCTCGATGAAGTTCTGCGATACCTTAATTGAGGAGTTCAAGTCGGTCGACCTGGAGACCCGTGAAGCTGAGGCGAAAAACGCCAGCGACTTCCTTATTCTGCAGGTGACAGACGTGCGGGAACGGGTCGAGAATTCGCAGAGGAAACTTGAGGCGGCAACGCGAGGGGGGAACTTGCGACGTCGCCGCCGGGTGACAACGTGCGCGAAGATCGGTTGCGTCAGTTGCAGGATGAACTCGTGGGTGCGCAGGCGGGCCGCATGGCGAAGGAGTCGCAGCTCCGGGCGGCAATGATGGCTTCTTCGGATTCGGTCCCCGAGCATCTTGACACCCCGATTTGCCCTGGTTACCAGCAGAAGCTCGCCGATTTGAATGCCATGGTCACCCGCCTCGTGCCTCCGCTTAGCGAAGGAAATCGCAGAGCGATTCACCTGCGATCCCAGATTCGCGAAGTCGAAGGCTGCATGGCCCGCGAGCGTGCGGCAGCGTTGGACCGGCTGCGCCACGACTTGGCGACGGCGCGCCATCACGAGGATCTGCTGAATGAGACCTCCGCAATACTGCAGGCGAGCGTCACGAATAAGATGAACGATACCGAGAGAGTCAACCAATTGCGCAGCGAGGTTAATAGCGAGCAACAGCTTTATCAGACGTTGATGCAGCGCATTAGGGAGGTTGGGCAGGCGTCCTCGATGCACACAACCACGATCCGAGTGGTCGATGCCGCCATGCTGCTCACGAGTCCCGCCTCGCCTCGGAGTGGCACGGCAGCTCTCGTAGGCCTCCTCTTCGGTACGCTGTCTGGCCTCAGCCTTGCCGTCTTGCAATACGATGGGTTTAGTTGCACGCATGGCTCCATTTTGGATCTGCGACAGTTGCAAGTCGGAGTGGTTTGCCGATAATGACAAAGGCCCGCGCCAGTGTCCGTCCTGCGGTAGACGATCTTGGAATGACGGCATGGTGTCCGTGCGAGGCATTTGAACCCGCACCGAAAGGCCCTCAGCTTCTGGCAGAAGGCCTCTCTCCTAAACAGGGTCGCCACCAGACCGGCTCAAGCTGCGACCACAGACTGCTAAACTTGCTTGGTAATGCTCCGACCTGCTCTATCCCCGCCGCAAAGACACTTTTCGGCCGGTGTTGCGCAAGGGTATGGGGATGCCACGCCGCTAACGCGACTACGTTGATCAGCAAAAATCTCACATTTGTTAATTTGGCAATTTTCAGAAGTTAAAATTTTGGACTAGTTGCGATGCAATCCTGCGGCGCCCGGGGTGGGTGCCCTTATTGACAATCTTTAATTCGTACTACGACCCCGACTTGGCAACTCTTCGCCAGATTACTTCCGGATAGCTGACTACACAGGAATCGGCCGAATCCGCGAGTTGCCCAAGGAGCCTCTCAGCTCACGCCCCCCGTTTTCATCGACCGACCTCGCTTAGAAGCCTGGACGAAACATCTGCAAATTCGATTGAGCCAGTACTAACTAATAGAACTAGTGGATGAATTTCGTGCGCAGAAGAAATATCGCGTTCCGCTTCCCTCTTGCCTTTGTGGTGTTCGTAGTAAGTGTATCTGCATCTGCTCAAACGTCCCCCGAAGTTGATGCCGCTAAGGCGCAAGAACATTTGTTGAAGCATGTTGGTCCTATCTACCCGGCTATGGCAAAGGCTGCAAGTGCAAGGGAAATCGTCCTGGGAATCGAGATCGACCAGTTCGGGCACGGAACGACAATCAAATCGTTAAGCGGACCATCTATGCTCTAGGCAATTTATTCTCTCCTTGATATGACATTTCGATTTGCGCCCATCTTCAGCCGCAGACAGGCCGATTGCCATAGCACCTGAGCATCGATCTTGTCTCCACAGCCTGTGAGCAGAAGTGACGGTCCGAGTTTCGTTGGGCAACTCAAGTCCGGGATTTGTCAGGTAATGAAATTTGAGCCACGCCCCGACTAGGTCAATTGAATCGAAATCGCAGTAGTGCTCGTTGACCGACTTCGTTCAATGAACGCGCTTTTTTTGCATCATCGGCATGAGCACGAGAATCTGCTTGACCCCCTGAACCGATAGTTGTAAAGACTTGACCCCTGTTCCGGCATGCGCCGGAGCGGGTATTTCATCGTTGAGCCACAGACACAAACAAGCTCGACACTTGGTAGTAAGTGGTAAATGCGTACGACTGCAGGTCGTCCGTGATAAAGATCTCCCGCATGGACCGAAGTCCAGCGCGGTCGGCTGGGTCTAGCTCGCTAAAGAAACTCTGGTGTCCGGTCGCAAGCACGACGCGTTCGAGGCGGCATGGAATCTCGCCCCGGCGATAGACCAGCACCGATCTCCCGTCCTCGCTCCACTGGGCAATGACATCCGACTCCATGAGTGCGGGTACGGGCTGCGGATCTCCTCCCGCGATCGGGTAAATGGAATACTTGCCTTCGGATCCCCACGCTAGAACGAGCCTCCCGTCCCACAAATGACGTTGTGCTCGAGCCGAAATTACTGCGCCTTCAAGCGTCGGAAGAATATGCGGGCGACTACGATCACACCCAGAATGCCATCTTCACGCATCTCAAAGTGTATTTTGTGACCAATTGGGCGTTTACCGACTGGAACGGTAACGAGCACGGATTTAGAAACGTTTCGTGGTGCAACTGGTATCTGGGTGCAGGCAGCACTCAAAAGATCCAGGTCACCGAATCGAAGGACGGATCTTTTTACCGACTCGATACAACCAATGCCACCGATGTCAAGGTGACCGCCAAAGACGGAACCGTCTATCAATAACTGGCATTTGCAACCCCTTCCCAGTAGAGGACGGCACCCTCTCCGGCGCCCAGGATCCTCTGGCGGTGAGCAGCCAAAATTTCCTTATGGTAGCTGTGAATATGAATGCCGTGATCGTGAGCGGCGGCGCTGGTGTGTATACATTGACCGATACGCTGCAGCGAAAGATCACCTTCAGCCCCACGGGTGTATCGAACAAGGATTCCAGCGGATATCCGCAAACGATGTAATCAACGAACGGACCCCAATCGTCTATGAAGGGCTTAACACCGGGTTATTCAATTCCTCGATTACGGTGATTGATCCGGTGGGCAGATCGACAGAACATAAGTTTGCAGTGCAGGCGGTCAGTTCTGTATCACCGGTTGAGACTTATGTGCGTCTCTCAGACTCCCTAGAGCCTGTTATGAAGTTCATGCGAGTTGTATGAACATGTTTGCGATCATGAGGCAGGCGAAGGCGACGTATTTAAATCCTTTGAGTGTGGTGTCGAGCCGTTCGTAGTCGCGTGCGAGTCTGCGGAATCGAGCGGCCCAGGCGAAGCTTCGTTCGACCACCCATCGGCGTGGCAGCAACACGAAACCACGTTTGGCCATGGGATGTTTGACTACTTCGAGCCGGATGCGGTGGCCTTGCGCGGCCTCCGCCGCGGTTGGCCCGGTGGAGCCTTGATCGACGTAAGCCATCTCGACCGTAGCTCCGGTGACCTGCTGCATGTCTTTGGCGAGCGCCTCGACCTGAGTGCGATCGCCCTGATCGGCCGGGGTCACAGACAGTGCAAGCAAGTGGCCCAGCGTGTCAACGGCGATGTGAACCTTCGAGCCCTTGCGCCGCTTTGCGCCGTCATAACCTGCACGGACACCACTCTCGGGCGTGGATGGCAGCGTACGACTGTCGATACAAACTGCCGTCGGCTGGCCCTTGCGTCCGGCAAACTGGCGCAGCAGAAGGCGTGTGTCTTCAACCAGCCGCTCGAAGCATCCGGCTCTGATCCAGCGCTGCATCTGCTGAAACATTGCAGGCCAGGCAGGATAGTCGTGCGGCATGAACCGCCACTGATTACGGCGTCCGCGCAATGTAGCGAACGCCGTTGAAGACAGCCCGCAGATCGTGCTCCCTATGACCACTGTCCTCGCGGCTCAAAAGCAAATACGGCACCACAAACGCCCACTCTTCATCCCAAACGTCACTCGGATAACCCACTTTTCCTTTGCTTGACATCCATCCATCATCGATAGATTCGCCAGCCAACGTAAGCACCTATCTTGGTGCAAACTTCATAACAGGCGCTAGCCCTCCTCGATCCGTTCAAGGGAGGATGGCACTATCCCGGAGAAGCAGCAGGGTTCTTGGGGGCCATAGTAGCCGCAGGGCTTCTGTCGGTTGCCGCAAGGATCGGAGGCTCTCGATACTGGTACGGGTCAACCCTCGCAGTCGTGCTCACGGTTGGGTTCGTTATGACTCGCATGCACTAAAAGGCCGTTTCTTCGGGGGCGGCCTTGCCGCCTCTGTGGCCTTCATCCGGGAGCTGTGCCGACCACAGAAAGTACGCGGTGCTCTGCACCGGATTTAAGAGGACACGTCGCCCCAGAATGGGTGCTGTAGAGTCACTAAAAGTTACGCTTGGGGAACTTGCTGAAAACAAGCGGCTAATAGAAACATGTGCGTGAAACGGTTACCCTAGAGGGCGAGCGCACTGACGTGGACGGCTCTCTGAAGCGCCCTTTCGTAAACGAGAGTGGAGGGGACTTCCATCTAACGACGGACTACGTGAAGCAAGGCTCAACAGCTTGGCTTGGTTCGGCTATAGGGCACGACGGCTATCACGTCGAAGAGTTCAAGATGGGAGGCTACGGAGCCAGCCGAGGAACAAACGCGGAAAAGGGCGCGTTTCAGTTCCAGTTGGGCTTGGGGCAAAAGATCGGCTTCAACTTGACCGAAACAAACTACTTGAAGAACCTCATTGCAAATCCGGAGAGTCTCTCCGGCGACTACAACTCACCGATGAAATGAGGGGAACATGCTAATGTGCGACAGAATAGTTGCTTGTGGAGTCCTGATGGTGTCTGTGGCGAGTGTCGGCCAAACTAAGCAGTCCGAGCTTCATCTCCAACTAGCAATCCAAGATCATCGAACGCTGAGCATGGATGGGTCTCTCCAGCTGACGATCCGCATGGAGAACGTTGGAGAGAGGCCGGTTACGCTGTACAACAAGTTGCTTCGCGGTCACGCCGGAGGTGTCATTCTGCGTGTCACCGATGACACCGGGAAGGAAGTTGTTCCAGAAAGCCTCGACGACGACTTGGTTCCTCCTCCAGAGCCTTCCTCGCCAGCTAACGAACGGTTCGTGACTCTGTACCCGGATCATCTGTGGGGTAGGACAGAGCGAGTTCTCCTGTCTGAGCTGGTGAAAAAGCCTGGCGTCTACCACCTGACCTGCACTTACAAATCCCCTGTTCCTAATACTCTCGGTCAAGGGCCGAACTTCTGGAGCAGGGAACGTCCGGCCCTTGAATCCAACCGGCTGGATTTTACGGTTCAACCGTAAGCGTCAGAGCGACGTATCTTTTGGAGCGGTAGTGTTTGTGATGAACTCTGTTCATGAGCGTAGACACTGGATTGTTAGGCAACAACACTATCAGCGTGGGGGAAAACTCTGACGTTCGAACGACAGGCATGGCAGCGGGTAACTCCACAGCTAACAGACTACTCCGCTCGACGCCGCTGCCATCTGTG
>JANXZS010000174.1 GCA_025355385.1 Acidobacteriaceae bacterium
AAGGCTTGGTACCGATACGAGCAACTCCTTCGCCAACGCAAAAAGATGAACTTAATGCAAGGCGACCTAGTCCTCTTCGCGGTCAGATCACTCTCGACTTCGGCCATCTCATTTGCATGTTGTAGTTGTAGACCAGCACGGTCACGATTCCGAACGTAATTCCGGCAAGAGCGAGCGGCGCGGCATAGGGAGGCGCGGCGGTAATCGAAAAACGCAGCAGGATCGTCGAGATGACAAAAGCTTCATTCCGAAAGACGAGTTCGTAACTGTCCGACACCACGATCGAGAGGATAACGATCAAGACGTCGGTGAAGATCATGACCGTGAACAGGTCGGTGTAGAAGAAAGTGTTCGGGTCTGGCGGTGCTCCCCCCTGGTAAACGTTGCTGTACACCTGCCCGACGTAAGCAGAAAGGTTGGAAATGACCAACACGAAAAACAAGGCAGTAAGCCCTAGGGCGATGAACTCCTTGCGCTTGATAAATTTCAGCAGCTCCGCAGATTTGGCGGATGCCTCTTCCTGCGGGGGCATCCGCTTCTGCGCGGCCCGAAGAAAGACGCTGACAAGAAGAAACATCAGCAGACCAGCGCAGACGTCAAGCAGTACATGCCTTATCTCGGGCGATAAACTTACGATCTTGCCGCCGTCCGCCAGATGCGCAATATCCTTGAAAAATTTTCGAATGAAGATCAGCGAGACGATCTCGAATTGCTTCGCAATCGATCGTGTTGTAGACTTCGGGATCGCCCCGATCAGCATCAGCGCTTCGTAGAAAAGGATGAAGCTGAAGGGGGTATAGATTGCGGAAAGGTAGCTCGTTCCGACTGCCTCAATCAGCCGCCCAGGGTGCGGCAACGTAGACGCCAGGAACACCAGCGACACGTGAACCAGGAAACTCGCGACGCTGAGCTTGACAATCAGATGTTCGAGACGGCTCTGCTGATGGGCCGAGAACAGCCAAAGGTAGATCGGAGTCAGGAAATCCTCAGTGCGCTTCACTACGGTGTGCATGCCATCCTCCGATCCCGCGTAGCGGTGAGTGCTTTATTGTGGCCACACACCAATGAGGCTATTACAGATTGCTGCCTCCTGTGAGTCAGTGGTCGGCAGGGCAGGAATTGTGATTTTGTGTGCTCATCAGATTCCGTGATTTTCGACGGTGCCACGCGAGTTTCGGTTGCATCTCGAGGAGGGGAAGGCAGGGCATTTTGATCCGATGAGGTCCCCTCAGTCCGACGGTGACGTGTGTCGCCAATGGGCAGCATAATTGCACACAGCCTAACCGCCAGCACCAGCTCATCGCTGCCGCGCAAGCCGGACAGCAGCTCGCGGCAGGCGCAAAGCAGCGAGCGGACGCCGTTCGGTTCTCCTAACATAGCCGATGCGAGGCCAGCGGTGCAGGCAGCACCCCAGCAGCAGAATGGATCGCAGCAGTCGTCACCACCGCCCCAGAATTCCTTTGCTGCCGCAGTGCAGCCGGTCAGCCGACCGGCTTGACCGTACCGAGGGCCGCAGGCGAGCAAATTCCCACCACGGACTACAAACGCCCGGCGGAGGTCAACATTGATTAGGCAGTGGGCTAACCTTATGTAATCTATGAGGGTTTGACGCTCAACACAGTTTTGATGAATCGGCTTGATGGCGATTCGGTCGGCCCGGTTAAGGTACTTGCGTCGAATCCCGTATATCCCCACGACCATCACCACATACTCATTCCAGAAGAAACGATCGTGCTGGGCGAGGCCCGCAAGATCGGCAGTGCCGGGTTCGGCCAGCAGCGCCGGACTGCCGTTGCCTTTCACCGTCTGGTTATGCCGGACGGCTATAGGAAGCGGATTATTCCGTTGGTCGACCCAAGGAAGCACGGCATAGACCAGGGACTTCAAAGAGTCTCAAGCAAGTGTTAAGCACGCTACTTGGGTTTCGCCATAAAAGTCCGCGGAGAATCGACTATCAAGATCCGCGCCGGGAGAACAACTGCTGCAAAGCACGGACCCAAAAAGCTTGGTCTCCAAGTTTGTAACGAATTGCTTATTTAGTAGTTATGTGTTCACCCGTGGCGCCAGAAAGCTTTATGGAGACTCTGCATAAGTTCGCGATCCACAGGCAGCTTGGATAAAGCTGTCAGTAGATAGGAGGTGCGATGTTTCAGTCTATCTTTGCGTCACAGTCGAGCTTCGAGAAGTATGGTCGTAAGAGTAAGGGTGAGCAGTTTCTGGAAACGATGGACGGGGTCATTCCGTGGCGCGAACTGCAAACCGAGTGCACAATGCCTTCGTTGCTAATCGGAGTTGATAGCAAGGAAGG
>JANXZS010000236.1 GCA_025355385.1 Acidobacteriaceae bacterium
GATCACCATTGCCGGCATCAGCAGCACCGATAAGACGACCATCAGCGGATAACTGAGGTTCGCGGTCAGGTGGTAGATTGCCTCGATCTTGACGCGACGGGGCACATTGCTGTGCATCACCTGCGGAAGAATTTTCCTGGAGGTCTGGATAAGGCCCTTGGCCCAGCGCGCCTGCTGTGTTTTGAAGGCGGTCATCTCAATGGGCAATTCGGCAGGGCACTCCACATCGGGCAGGTATTTAAATTTCCACCCAGCAAGCTGCGAGCGATAGCTGAGGTCGGTATCTTCGGTAAGCGTGTCGTGCTGCCAGCCACCCGCGTCGGAGATGGCCTGACGCCGCCACATGCCCGCGTTGCCGTTGAAGTTGAAGAACACTCCGCTGCGCGAGCGTGCGCCGTGCTCCAGCACAAAGTGGCCATCGAGCAGGATGGCCTCCACCTGCGTGAGGAAGCTGAAGTTGCGGTTGAGGTGGGTCCAGCGGGTCTGCACCATGCCGATCTGGGGATCCGAGAACTGATGAATGACGCGCAGCAACCAGTCCTTCGGGGGAACGAAGTCTGCGTCAAAAATGGCGACAAATTCACCGGTCGCCGTTTTCAATCCGGCATCGAGTGCTCCGGCCTTGTAGCCGTAGCGATTCTCGCGGTGCACGTAGACGATGGGGTGTCCGGCGGCGCGATAGTGCTCGACCATCTCGCGGGCCACCTCTTTTGTCTCGTCGGTGGAGTCATCAAGCACCTGTATTTCCAGCTTATCCTGCGGATACTCTATCGCGCAGCAGGCCTCCAGCAAGCGGTCGATAACGAACTGCTCATTGAAGATGGGCAGTTGGATGGTGACGCTTGGCAACTCTTGAAAATGACCTGCGGGAGCGAGGTCAAGATTCTTCTTGTATTTGTAGTACTTGTAAACGAGCTGGTAGCGGTGCACTCCATAGAGCGCCAGAACGATCATTACCGCAAAGTAAGGAACGAGCAGCATGATGTCGAACGGGTTCCAGCGATAAAGATGCTCGAAGGTGCGATCGGCATAGTGTGTGCGCAGGTAGTGCTGCAGGCTGTGCTGATCGCCCACCAGCACGAGAGCAGCAAGCGCATTCGCTTTGAACACGAAGGACGCTGCGAAAGTCCTGGCAACTGCGAGCTTCAGGAGCATAGGGGCGAACAGGTTCATGCCTCCGCAGTGGCCTATTTAGCTTAATTTCTGTTGCCAATTGTACGCGATCTGAAGTCCAACATTGGAGGTGAGCATGGAACCGACGTCTTCAGATGCGAGACGTGGGGCACCCAGCTTCCTCTAGTTGAGAAACATGGTCCGGTAGAGCGTATCGCGTTGCACGGGCTTGAATCCGGCGTCGCGAATCAGGCGGCGCAGTTCTTCTTCGGTGGTTCGGTTAGCGGTTCCGGCGGCCTTGACCACATTCTCTTCGAGCATCACCGAGCCTACGTCATTACCGCCAAAGTGCAGGCCCATCTGCAGTACCTTCAGTCCCTGGGTCACCCAGCTGGATTGCACATTCTCTACATTGTCGAGATAGAGACGCGCGATGGCGAGCACCTTCAGGTATTCGACAGAGGTAGCCTCATCCCACCCGTTACCGCCAAGTGCAGTATTGGTGGGTTGAAAGCTCCACGGAATAAAGGCCGTGAATCCACCCGTCTCTTCCTGCAGGCGGCGAACCTCTTCAAAGTGATTGATGCGATGCTCGAAGGTCTCGCCCACACCGAACATCATGGTGGCGGTGGTGCGCATGCCAAGCTGGTGAGCGGTGCGGTGCACCAGCAGCCAGTCTGCGGTGGAGCACTTCAGCCGGGCGATGCGGTGGCGAACTTCATCGTCGAGAATCTCGGCACCGCCGCCAGGTATTGAGGCCAATCCGGCATCGCGAAGCCGCGCAATCGTGTCGCGGACGGAGATGCCACTGTACTCCGCGATCGCCAGAATCTCCGACGCGGAAAAGCAATGCAGCCAGATTTGCGGGAAGCGCTGCTTGATGCCGCGCAACATAGTCTCGAAGTAATCGATCTTCAGGTCGGGGTGCAGGCCGCCCTGCATTAATACACCGGTGCCGCCCATCTCCAGCGTCTCGGCGATCTTGTCGTAGATGGTCTCGATGTCGAGGATGTAGCCTTCCGAGGCTCTCGGGCCTTTAAGCGGCCGGTAGAACGCGCAGAAGGTGCAGTACTCCGTGCAGAAGTTGGTGTAATTGATGTTGCGATCGACGATGTAGGTGACGACGCCTTCAGGGTGAAGCCTGCGTCGGAGCGCATCGGCCTCCATGCCCAGGCCGATCAGATCGTCGGAGTGAAAATATTCAAGAGCCTGCTCGCGGGTCAGCGCCATGCAACGATTCTAAAGCCGGGGCGGGCATTAGGCGAGGGGCCAGGTTCGCGGTGTCAAACCGCAGGTCAGGTTTCCCTCTTATACAATTCCCCGGACCTCGAAGCAGGCCCTCAAAAGGGGGATTATGTAAGCTCGATCTGATAACTCGACTGTTTTGGTAACTAGACTTTTCGGCATTCCGGATAACTTCCGATTTGCCCGTGATCCAACCGGAATCCGGAGCTTTTGGGGCTCCTCTTCGCGTTCGCTGAGTGACTCGGCGATTTACCAGCAGTTGACTCGAACAAGGTCTGATCCAATTTCGGATTGTGGAAATGTTAAGCAAAACTGCGCTGGTCCCTGTGAGGAGATTGGTGACATGCATCTACCTGCCGTAACGTGCTACGGGCTCACTACAAATGGAGTGGTCTTGTACGATTTCCCGGTTTGCCCGAGCTGAGCCTTGAGGCTATAGGTGCCAGGTTTAGCTCCCTGATGCTCAGGAAGCGTAAACGAGATGATACTGCCTTCAGTCATCCTTGCAGTAATTGCGCTCAGAACCGAGAGGTCTGCCCGTCGCTCTTGCCAGTTCGTCTGGTACTGTCCTCCGCCGGTAAATGTGGAGAGCGATCTCAAGTGAATACCGGCAGCGGATCTTGCTTTTGTGCCGTAGAAGTCCCGGTTCGCAAGCAGGATGGAGTAACAGCGAATGTGATGCTCAGCAAATTCCGTTTTGAGCTTTTGAATCTCCTTGCTTTTGATGTCGTCGTCGTCATCCGACAAAATGACAATACTGCGCACGCCCGACGTCTGCTTGAGAATATCTACCGCCTTTGATGCCCCCTCGTATAATCCCTCCGAGTCGTTTCTATCTGGATGGGGACTTAAATCAACCTGTTTGATTTGCTCCAGGAGATCCGGGACATTACTCGCTTCAGCCATCACTTTAGCCTCTTTGCCCGACGCCAGCACCGTGTAAGTGACATCAGGGTTATGAAGACTCCCCGCGAGCTTGGCTACGTAGTTTATTGCGAGCTGCATTAAGGACTCTTGATGGGGTGCATTGTCTAGAACAAACAAGACGTGAAGAGGTAATGCTGTGACTTTATCGATACTGGAAACAGGAAACTCTTGTTCGTTGAGGAACAATCTCGCCGTCTTGGAAGTCGAAGTGATATAGACGGCTCGACTGTCCTGACTGACTTGGGCCACGCCTGGTGCAAAGGATAGAAGAGTGAGAATGATGTAAAACGATGAGCGTTTCACTGGACCTCCAATTTCGATGCAAGTGGATACTGTAGCCCTGCTATTTTCCTGGCAAAGCACTTGTAGCCCTTCACGAGCCACCTTCAACGACGACGGGAGTGGCGGATTGTGTCGTGGATGCCATCAACGGAATGAGGAATAGCACCGCAAAGATGGTCGTTACCATCCCTCCCACCACAACGCGCGCGAGTGGTTGCTGGGCCTGCGCTCCGATGGCATTCATCATCGCGGCCGGCAGCAGACCGAGGCCTGCGGCAAGGCAAGCCATCAAGACCGGCCGCAGTTCTTCCAGCGCGCCTTCCGTCAGGGCGTTCGCTCCCGGGTGGGTACGTTGTATGCGACGAATCCCTGAAAGGAACACGACTGCGGCAAGCGTAGCGACACCGATAAGCGACGTGAATCCGACGGCTGCCGAGATACTGAATGAGGTACGTGTGGCCAACAGAGAGAGGACGCCACCTATGGCGCAAAATGGGAGCGTGGCCAGCACAATAAGGGCATCCACCCACCTCTGGAATTGCAGATAGAGCAGTAGAAAAATCACCAGCAAGCTGATGGGGATAATGATGGCGAGCCTCTGCTGCTCTTTGCGCAGTGAATCGAACTCGCCGGCCCAAGTGTACGTATATCCTTGCGGCAGCTTGATCTTCTCGCGAATCTGGTTCTGCAAGTCGACAATCGTGGCTGCGAGGTCACGTCCGCGCACGCTGAACTTGATCGGAATATAGCGCCGTCCGCCCTCCCGATAGATCATGAAACTACCTTCTCGAATAGCCACGTCAGCTACCTGCGACAAAGGCACGCGTCCCCCATCGGGCGTCGGCAGGAGAATTTGCCCAATCGCGTCTGGATTCGAACGAAACTCCTCAGGGTAACGCAGAGTGATGTCAAAGCGGCGATCGCCTTCAATCATCTGACTGATGGGTGCTCCGCCGACCGCCGCCTGGATGGCAGCATTCACGTCAGCCGGCGATATGCCATAGCGCGCGGCATGTTCTCGGCTAACGTCGATCACCATACTCGGCTGCCCGTTTACTTTAAACACGCCGGCGTCTGCAACACCGCGCACACCTTCCATGACATTCTGTATCTCACCGGCGATTCGTGTCAGCTCGTCGAGATTGTCGCCAAAGAGCTTCAGCGAATTCTCTCCCTTGACGCCGCTCATCGCTTCCTCGACGTTGTCCTGGATCGTTTGTGAGAATCCGAACACTGCACCGGGATACTTCGAGAACGCCCGTTGCATTTTCTCAATCAGTTTGTACTTATTGCCATTGAGTTCGCGAGACCACTGGCTCGATGGCTTCAGGTCGACACCAAATTCGAGGTTGTTGAAGGTCGTCACATCGGTACCATCGTCAGGCCGGCCGACCTGCGACACAACCTGCGTAACTTCAGGGAAAGCCAGCATGTCAATTCGAAGCTGATCCGCCAAGGCTGTCGAGCGTTCGAAGGAGATGTCTTGCGGCAGAGTAGCGCGGACCCAAAGATTACCTTCTTCGAGCGGCGGCATGAATTCGCCGCCGATCGCAAAGACGAACAACAGCACTGCTCCGAGGAGCGCGCAAGTGGCGATGCCCCAAATAAGCTTGGAGCGATCGAGAGTCCGTTCCAACAAGTATGCATAGTGCCGGGCGAAGAATCGGCTCAGTCGCGTTTCTTCATCTTTTTGCGACTTCGTAGCCGTCGAGTCCGAAGCAACTGGCACCTTCTTCGCGAAGACGTCGGTAAGGACAGGGGCGAACACAAGCGCGAAGATCAGAGCTCCCGTTAGCGCAAACCCATACGTGACCGACATAGGTGCAAAGATCTTCCCCGGCACCCCTTGCATGGTGAACAAGGGAATGAAAGCAATCAGGATAATCAGCGTCGAGAACAGAACTGGCCTCGCAGCGTCTTGTACGCCCTGCACGATTGCGCCTGCCGCCTCCATGCCGGGTTCGCGACGGGACAGCTTGCGGAAGACACTTTCGAGCACGATAATCGAAGCGTCGACCAGGATGCCGAAGTCGATCGCTCCGATGGATATGAGGTTGGCCGACCGTCCGGTCAGCGCCATCATGGAGAATGCAAAAAGCACGGCAAACGGAATCGTCGCGGCGGCGATTAGAGTCGTCCGCAGATCTCCGAGCATGAACAGCAGTATCAACGTGACCAATATGAGCCCAGTGAAGATGACGTGCTCCACCGTGTGCGTGGTCAAATCGATGAGCATAGTGCGATCGTAAATCGTGCTGATGTGCATTCCGGGCGGCAGCAGCGTGCTGCGATTGAGTTCGGCAATCCTTTTCTTGAGCGCGCCTAATGCAGGAAGGCTCTGCTCGTCTTTCTGCAGGAGAACGGTGGCTTCGACGATGTCCTTCTGCTGGTTGCGGCCAACCTTTCCGAGTCGCGGCTGAAATCCTTCCTTCACCGAAGCGACATCCCTAACACGTACCGGCGTGCCGTTTTTCTGCGCGATCATGACATTGCCGATGTCATCCGTGTTCTTCAGCAGGCCGAGAGACCGGACGTTTACGTTCTGATCGCCGACTGAAAGGTAATTTCCGCCGGCGTTGGCATTGCTATTCTGGATCGCGCTCCCAAGCTGCGGCAGAGTTACACCATAGGCCAACAGGCTGTCCGGGTCGGGTTCGACCTGATACTGCTTTGTGGTTCCCCCAAATGTCACGATGTCGACTATGCCGGGGACTTGCCTTAGCTCGCGGCGAACCAGCCAGTCCTGCGTCGCCTTCAAATCGTTGCTGGAGTAAGGGCCGCTAAGTTGATACCGGAAGATTTCGCCGATTGGAGACCAAGGTGAAAGCTGCGGCTGTAAATTCATTGGCAACTGAAGTGTCTGTAAGCGCGCGAGCACCTCCTGCCGATCGTGGAAAAGATCGCTTGAGAACTTGAAGTACAACTTCACATCGCTTAGGCCGAAGATACTGATCGAGCGAATCTGCTCCAGATGAGGCGTTCCATTCAGCGTCAACTCGATTGGAGCGGTCACCTGCTGCTCCATCTCTTCGGCCGACCATGCAGGGTTTTGCGTGATGATCTCAACCAGCGGCGGCGAAGGGTCTGGATAGGCTTCTACGTCGAGCTTCAAGGCGCCGTAGGTGCCGGCCGCGACTGCTGCCGCCAACACGATCAGGACCACAGTGCGATAGCGCAGAAGAGCATTTAGAAATGAACTCATGTTTAGTTTCCCACCGGTTCTCGCAGGAATGCTGCGCCCTGGGTCACGACCTGCTCACCATCCCGCAAGCCGGAAAGGATCTCGATCTGCTTCCCACGTGTCGCTCCGATTGCCACCTGTCTAAGTGCGTACTTGCCGCCGGCAGTGGGCACGTATACCTCAGTATTGTTGCCGTCATGTAGGACTGCCTCCAAAGGCACCACGATTTGCACCTGGGACGGTCGCGATATCCGCAGCGTTGCAAACATCGCGGGCTTTAACCTGTGCCCCGGGTTGGCGAGAACTACGCGAACCTTGACCGCGTGTGTCATCGGGTCGAGCGAATCACCGATGTTGCCGATCGTTCCATGCAGTGTCTCGCCTGGATAAGCTGAAAAAAGCAGGTTTACCGCATCGTGCGGATGCACCACACCCAGGTCACGTTCGAACAGGTCGCCGGTTACCCAGACCGTGTCCAAATTGGCGACGGTGGCGATTCCGCTGGTGGTTTCGAGCGATCGCTGCATCTCTCCGCTGGCAGTCCCGATGTCAAGAATGGTTCCCGCAATGGGAGCGGTGATGGCGGTCATGTCAGTGGCCCCGTTCTCTGAGAATCCAAGCTCATGAATGCGCTGCCGGGCACGTTCCTGTTCGGTGTGGGCAGCTTCCTCTACAGCCTTAATTTCCTGGAAATCGGCCTGCGACATTACTTCGTGTGCGACCAGCAGCTTACCCCGTTCCAACGCGTGATCTGCGCGCAGAGTCTCAATGTGAGCCTTCTCGAAATCGGCGCGGGCCTGAGCGACATCTCCGCTCTGTAGCATCGCGATCGTCTGCCCTTTGTGCACCTCTTGGCCCCGCGTCAGATTGAGATTCAACAATCGACCGCTGAGTGGAGCAAAGATATGTACTACGTGTTCGGGGTCGGCTTCGACACGTCCGGGGATTTCGAGCGTATCCGCCACATTCTGGAGGTGGACAGTCTCGACCTTAAGGTTTGCCTTGGGCTGCTCCGCAGCAGCCGGATCGGCGTCGTTCCTGCAGCCGGCAAGCATGAGCCCTAGATAACACCCGACCGCGATGGTCAGAAGTCCGTAAGACCGGAGAACAAAACTTCGTATTTTCATGGAACGAGCTCCGTGTGAGTGACATAGCTAAGTTGCTCGAATGACAGAAGAAGCTGTAGGTTGGCATTCAACGCAGCGAGGTTTACCTGCCGATAATCTGAGAGAGCACTGAGGTAATCGAGCAGCGTACTATTCCCGTTGCGATAACTGAACTCGAGGTTGTTGCGCACATGCCCCGCTTCGGCTAGGTATTTGGAGCGGTACCGCGCAACCTGCACCTGTGCTGTCTGGTAAGCGGCCCACGCTGTGTCAACATCAGAGACCACTTGGTTTTGCGACGCAGTGAGAGCAAGTCTGCTACTTTCCAACTCGTAGCGAGCGCGCTCCTTCTCGCCTTGATTGCGGTCGAAGATGCGAAGTGGAATATTGATGCTTCCACCCAGGGTGTTTGCGTAGCCGGCACGTTCGTACTCGCCTTCAATTGTCGGATCGGCTGTGCCGTTCGCGACTGCCAGCTTCACGGCAGCGGCATTTGTCTGCAACTGCGCCTGTGCGGCCCTCAGGTCTGGGCGGTTCGCGAGGGCATCCCTGCGAAGCTGATCGATGGACGTTAAAACGGCAGCAGGGTTGAGCGTTCCGGTGATAGAGAATTTATCGCTCGCCGAGGGCAGGCCGATCAGTGCTTGCAGGGCTATGCTTCCCTGACGCAATGTCAACTCAGCGTTGTCAACGTCGGACTCAAACGCGACAAGCTGGAGTTCGATTCGGTCGAAGTCTGTCTGATCGACAGCCCCCACATCGAGCCGCACCTGCATTAGCGCAACGGTCTTTCGATAGCCTTCAAGATTTTCGCGAGAGATGTTGAGCGCTTGCTCTGCGTACAGCATCCGCGAGAATTCCTGGCGAATGGCGAGATCGATCTGCCTGCTCTGGTCGTCCAGTTGGAAACCGGTGAGCACGGTGGTGGAGCGTGCCGTGTCGAGTCGCGCCTGACGTTTTCCCCCGCGCTCAAATAGCCGGGAGATGCCGAACTGGTAAAACTCCGTCCCGTTCGAGTCACCAGGACTCACCGTGACCATCTGGGCTCCGACCAGCGCACCGGGGTTTTGCCGCAACCCGGCGGTGACCTCCTGCGCACGCACTGCGGAGAGGTGCTGGACAGCAGAAAGCAGGGTTGGATTGCAGCGATGAGCGAGATCCAACACCTGAGCAAGCGTGAGCGGCCCGGTAACCGCCGAAGCCGCTCGTGTCGTCGGCTGAGGGGAAACAGGAGGAATGGACTGCGCGCCCACTCGAAACGCGATGCAAGTAAAAAGAAGGACAATTTTGCGCACTAGGAACGCACCTCAAAGGGCATACCGTGAAGAGGCTGGTCAGTATGGGGGGATTTCGAGTGAGGGGGTAACTACGCTAAGGAGGGAGGAGGACGGAGGCGCTGTGAACGCACGAGTCGTCCGGCAAGAGGCCGGTCGCCAGCGTGGTCTTCACGGACTCGCCGCGACTCAACCTGGACGCAAGTCAGCAGAAATAAATAGGCAGCGAGGGCAAGCAGACCGTCAAGGCCTACAGCGGCATTCTCAGAAGCTATACGCCAGGTCTGATCGGACGGCGGTAAAACAGCCTGATCGCTTGCCAGCAAATCGTCGCTTATGGAAATGGCTGGGAGCAGGATGAAGCAGAGGACAAGTCCCAACGTTATCGCGGACGCCATCGAGAGCCGTATCGTCCCTGAGCGTACTCCGCTATTAGTCATGCCCAACAGACCTAAAGCAATAACGGCCCAGACAAGATTTGAGGCGAACTCCACAAAAGTATCTTACCGCACCAACCAAACACATGCGATGGGGTCATCCCCAGAACCAGCTTTTGAAACATCATTTTGCTCGGGATTGCAAAGATCGATCAAGGAGCAGAGAGTCGACTAGCGAGAACAGGCCAATGCGCTCATTGTGGCTGCTATCGGCGCGCCCGTCCGAGTTCCGGGCGGTTGGTCGGCGACCTGGAAGCTATCCTGGCCCGGGGCAGTCCGAAGTCGCTGTCATCATAAAAAATCAGCCGCGTGTCCCGTGAAGTCCGGAGTCTAGGCTGGGTGGATATTGCGCTAACCCGTGAGCCTCCGGGAGCATCACAATCAGTCAATTCATTACTCGTTCGATTGCCAAAACCTTTTTTTTGAGGAGACAACATCGTTATGCCAAAATCGTTCCATGTTCCCGATCCGCTGTTCGCCAGCATTCGATTAGCTTTAGTGGCGCTTGTAATGTTTTGCGGAAGCGATCGAGCATCGCTCGCTCTTGGTGCGGATGCACCGAAGCCGGGGACCGACGTGCTGGTGTTCAGCAATGGAGATCAGTTGACGGGAACGTTCCTGCACTCGAGCGGCGACAAAGTCGTGTTCCACAGCGACAATGCGGGCGATATCACCGTCGGCTGGGACAAGGTGAAAGATCTGCGTACCACCAAAAAATTCGCCGTCATCCAGAAGGGCCAGAAGTTAAACAGGAAGACGCCCGACTCTGCAATTGCCCAGGGAACCATCCACGCCGCAGGCGGAGAAATCCAGGTGCAGAGTGATGCGGGCGCAGCGCCCCCCTCGATTCCCACGAAGAACGCGGACTATCTCATCGACGAGTCGGCCTTCCAGACCACGCTGCGCCGAGAGCCGAGCTTCTTCCACGGTTGGGACGGCAGCATAACCGGGGGTGCGGCCTTTGTGCAGGCCACACAGACCAGCCACAATTCCAACGTTGGTATCGCGCTGGCGCGGGCCATTCCCGGTGTGCCCTGGTTAACGCCGCGCAACCGCACCACCGCCACTTTTACTGATATCTACGGGAAGGTTCACCAGCCCGGCACGCGCGATACCAAGACCTCGATCTTCCACGGCGATGTGGAGCGCGATGAGTATCTCACCTCGCGGTTTTATGGGTTGGTCGATGCATCCTGGGACCACAACTACTCGCAAGGCTTGAGCCTGCAGCAGATCTACGGAGGTGGTGCCGGATATTCGGTCATCATGAGTAAGAAACAGCAGTTGGATGCGAAGGCAGATGTTCATTACGAGCACCAGTCCTTCTCTGCGGATCCCTATATAGTTCCCCTGCCGGCGGTTCAACCAAGTACCAGCCTGGTTGGCTCAAGCTTCGGCGAGTCTTATATGCGCAAGCTGCCAGCGGGGCTCTTGTTCAACGAAGCAGGTGTGATAAACATCTCCTACAACGACACCAATGCATACTCGTCCAACGTGGCCGGGGGACTGGTCTTCCCGGTATACAAGCGGCTGAGCTTCAATCTGGGCGCCGTGGACAACTACCTGAACAATCCCCCCACGGGCTTCAAGAAGAACTCCTTCCAGTTCACCGCGGGAGTTGGATACACGCTGCGTTAGAGCCTCTTTCGGCTCATGCGCTCGCAACGGTCGGGGCTGCAGGAGAGAGCTATTTGGTCAAGGGAGGCGGCGATAGGGCGACCGGCGCGGGAGATGGAATCACCTGGACTGCCACGGAACCGCCCGCTACCTGCGGGTCGTAGTCGATGGGTTTTTTGAGCAGATCAAGAACCTGGGCCGGCAGCGTTTTATCCGCGTTCGCGACCAGCAGGGATACCTGCCACATCTCCGTCTGGTTCAGTACCTTGTTGAAGGAGGGCATGCCGGCGAGCCGGATGCCGTTGGCGACCTTCCAGTAGGTTTCACCCGGTGGGTCGTCACTGACTCCCACAACACCGTTGCCGTGCGGCTGCCACAACTGGGGAGCAGGCGGATACAGGTGTTCCGCGAACGAGGATGGCCGGCCATAGAGACCGTGGCACGTGGCGCATTGCTGACGGTAGATATGGGCTCCCCCTTCCAGATTGATGGGGCTGGCTTCAATGGGGGCTGTTTTGGGCGCCTCCGCACGGATGCGTGCATTCAATGGAATGTGGACAATTGTTGCTTCCATGGGAAAGGGTTCGTCGGCGACGGCTACCGGCGGGTGTCCGAAGTGGAAGTACACAAACGAAGCCAGAGGGATGAACAGAATGCCTAGCAGCAGGCCCAACAGAAATGTCTTCATAGGGTTTCGCCTCACGGAGGACGGTTTTATTTGTGCGGGTTAGCGCCGTGTCGTTGATTCTAGCCGAAAGCAGAGTCACAAGCACGGCGCGGATGCTTTAATACAAGAAGTGAAGATTTTTCTGCTCATTCTTTTCGGCAGAGAGGATTGCTGCCTTTCTTTTTTTAGGCAGAGAAGATTCTGCCCTTCTTTCTTAGGCAGCTAGCAGTGGAGGCTTTCAGGTTCATGCACCGTAGCAAGCGCAACCGATATATTCTGTACGCCCTTCTGTCCTTTTTTCTTCTTGCCGCGCCGGAGATGCGCGCCCAGAACAGCACCGACACCGCACCAGCAACCCAGGCACCGGCAAAGACCGCACCCCCACCAGCAGCGGCGGCGGGGCCGGAGTCGGCAGCGGCACGGGTACGCGCACGTCGGCAACAGCGCATCCAGACCCTCATCAAGGACATTTACGGGCATCAGTATGAGGCCTATGGGGGCTACGGCTACCAGCGCTTTCGTCCCGGCAACAGCCTGCAGCGCGTGACCGAAGCCGCGTGGAATGCCGGACTGACCGACTACATCAAGCCGCGCCTGGGCGTCACCGTCGACGCTCGCGGCTACTACGGCACGGCGTACACATATAACAACGAGTTCCAGGTATTCAAGCCCAGCATCAGCCAGTATGTCATTCTGGCGGGCCCGCAATACCGCATAACGCAGGGGCAGCACTTTGCTACCAGCATTCGTGTGATGGGGGGCCTGTCCCACGGAAATTTCGACACCAATGCCGGTGGTCTGCCGGGCAAGTTAATCGGCTTGTACCCAAACGGAAATTCAGTTGCGATCAGCGGCGGCATCCCGGTGGATTACAACCTCAGCCCCGCGCTTGCCCTTCGCGTGACCCCGGATTTTCTCTACACAAGATTCGGCAGCGCGAACCAGCTCAACCTCGGATTTACGGCAGGGATCGTCTACCGTTTCGGCAAGAAGTAATTCATGGCACTAGAGCCTGTTATGAAGTTCATGCGAGTTGTTTGAACATGTTTG
>JANXZS010000306.1 GCA_025355385.1 Acidobacteriaceae bacterium
CCCCGGAAAGAGCGTGAGGTGCTGCTCCTCTCAGCCTTCGAGGAGCTCTCGACGCCGCAGATCGCAGCCGTCGTGGGCACCACAGATTCCTCTGTTCGTTCGCGCCTGTTCCGCGCACGCCGCCTGCTCGCAGGCTTGCTGGAGAAGAGCCACGAATGACCGACCCGACCACACGCCGCCATCAGGCCTCGCAATGGAGGGAGCAAGAATCCTCGGCATCCGAGGCTGACATTCAAAGCGCCCTGAATCTCCTGCGCGAAGTTCGTGTGCCTTCCGGCCTGAATGATCGCGTCGAATCCCGGTTGAGCGCCGCAAAGTTGCCCGACTCTGGTGCCATGGCTTCACACCCGCCCCGCGCCCGCATCGCTGCCTCGATCCTGGTGGTGGGACTGGCTTCGTTTGGACTGATAACCCATCGCTCCGGCACTGTGCGTCCGGTGACGCCCATGCCCGCCGCGTTGCACCGTGCACCGTCCTCCGCCATGAGTGCAGCGGGAGCTATTCGCCTTCCTGCGCGAGAGGTCGAAGCTGGACAACTTACAGGCGGACGCGCTGTCCATCAACTGGGAGGCGGTCGCCACACTATCGCACGACATATCGTGCTGCCCCGCGGCGTCGCGGTCCCGCATCATCCCACGGATGCATCCCAGCCGTAGTGTTGTAAGCCTGTTTCCTTTGAGATGGCCTGGCTGGTCGCGAGCTCGCAGTTTCATCCTGCATCGGGGGTTGCGAAGATGCGCTTTACTACAGCTCAAGCAGTTTGAAGGTTTCCGCCGCGCGGGTCGGCACCGCCTCGTGCGGCTCCGCCAGGCCATAATGGATCTCCAGCACTCCCGCCTCCAGCTTCGGTGCCGTCTTCAAATCCCGAATGGTCTCTGTCCAGTCGATACTGCCTTCTCCCGGCCACAGGTGGGTATCCTTGTCGCCCTTGTTGTCGTGGATATGCGTGGATCGGATGCGATCTTTGAGCGCGCCCAATACCGCCGGAACGCCTTCGCCCAGATGGGCGTGGCCGAGGTCCAGGCAGACGCCGATATCGTCGAAGTGACCAGTCGCGAGAATCTCTCGGATGTTCGCCGGCGCAGTCACCTCGTTCTGCAGATTTTCAATCAGCAGGTTCACCCCCAGCGGCCTGGCGAAGGCCTGCAGGTGTTCGAGAGCGGTGAGCGAGTGTTCCAGCGTCCTGGCGTTCCAGGTATCTTCTCGCTCGCCCAGGTGCAGGATCAGATACTCCAGCGGCAGCTGCTCGGCTGTCTCGAGCGCGCGCTTTATTTCGTCCATCGCATCGATGCGGCGAGACTTTTCCGGATGGACGACGTTGATCGACGGCGCCCCGTCACGGCCCATCTCCAGATCGGGAAAGAGCGGAGCGTGAAGGGAAAAAGCCTTGATGGGATTGGACCGGAACCACTCCGCAATCTCGCGCACGTGGGCACGATCGGAGTAGTTAAAGTGTTGTCGCGCGGCGAAAAGCTCAATTGCCTGGGCGCCTCCGCGAGCCAGCAGGTCCAGCAATCCTGGATGCAGCCGCTGGCGAAGGAAAACATGGGTCGAAATCACTCTCAACATCGTTCGTGTCCTGGTCCCGTGGGGCGGGGAAGTTCGCCCCAGATACTATCTTCTCACCTGCTACGAATGCCGCTGAGTAATCCGCACCAGAAGCGGGTACTGGGCACGCCCTGTTCAGCGGCTACAATAACGAACACATGCCCACGCTGGTTCGCTCGCACGCTAAGATCAATCTCGGTCTTGCCATCGGCCCCACGCGGCCGGACGGATATCACGGTCTGGTGACGATCTACCAGACACTCGCGCTGCACGATCTGATGACCGTCGAGGCGCGCCCCGCTGCGAAGACCACCATTCAACTTACGACCAATGACCAACGGGTACCCAAGGACCGTCGCAATACAGCCTGGCGCATGGTGGAGACGGCGCTGACAGCCATGCGCCTCGCTGCCGAGGTGCGCATTCGTATCGAGAAAAACCTGCCAGTTCAGGGGGGGCTCGGCGGTGGTTCGGGCAACGCCGTGGCCGCGCTCGTCGGGCTGGAGCGCGAACTGGGCGCGCGTCTCCCGGGAGAAGCCCGCCTTGGCCTAGCTGCCTCGATCGGCGCTGACGTGCCGCTATTCCTCATCGGTGGCACCGTGCTCGGTTTGAACCACGGCGAGGAGGTATACCCGCTCCCGGACCTGCCTGTAACGTGGTGCGTGGTCGCCGCGCCTGCCATTGGGGTATCCACCCCGCAGGCTTTTCGCGACTGGGACGCACGCCACGATCTGGCGCAAATCTCGGAGAGTGACGCCGATTCCCAATTGACCCCTCCCGCAAACTCCGATAAGCTCAAGAGGTTGAGTCGCGCTTTTGCGTCTGGGCTGGTATCAGCCACATGCGAGTCGCACTCCTCCGGTGTCTTCTCCTCGGGAGAAGACCGGCCCGAGAACCCGCTTCTCGCGCTTGTCCGAACCGGGATTGAAAACGACTTCGAAGAGGTCGTCTTCTCGCAGCATCCCTCCCTCGGTCAAATCAAGCGTATCCTTGCGGTTTCAGGCGATTCGGCTCCTGCCGAGGACGCGCTATTTGCGGCCCTCTCCGGCTCCGGCTCGGCGCTGTTCGGGTTGTACGGGACACAGTTGGCAGCTCAGGCGGCTCTGGAACGGCTTCAGAGGCAGGGGATTGCAGGCTTACTCACCCGGACCATTCCCCGCCAGGAGTACTGGCGCGAGATGGTTTCAGGGGCGTAGGCTGCGGCATAGCTGTCAGAGACGGGGCCGATGGCCCTTGGCGTTGTACTGGGCGATCGTCTAATGGTAGGACAGTGCCCTTTGGAGGCACTTGTCTAGGTTCGAATCCTAGTCGCCCAGCCAGAATCTGCCCAGAGCGACGGGTAGCACTTAGGACCCGGGCACCACAAAAGCAGGGACGGGAAGCGGCAAGCCCGGCCAATCATTAACCGGAACATCCAACGCAAACCAGCTTGGGGGGTTCTTGTGACGATGGAAGCAGCGGGACTGGCAGCAACTGGTGCGGACGGGCAAGCTAGCGCGCCGTCCATGCAAGAGAGTCTGAGCCAGCGCGGTGGAGTCAAGCCGGCGGCAGAGCGTAAGCGAACCGGGCGGCTGGGAGACGATAAGCGCTTCAAGCTTTTCAGCGGATCGGCCAATCGGGCGCTCGCCGAGCAGATTGCGAAACATGTCGGCGTGACGCTGGGTGAGACCAAGACGCAGCGTTTTGCCGATGGCGAAGTGTACTTTCAGTTGTTGGAAAACGTTCGCGGCGTTGATGTTTTCGTTGTGCAGCCAACCTGCTACCCGGTAGACCAGAACCTGGTGGAGCTGCTGATTATGATCGATGCGCTCAAGCGGGCGTCGGCGGCCAGAATCACTACGGTGGTCCCGTATTACGGATATGCGAGGCAGGACCGAAAGGACCGGCCCCGAGTGGCCATCTCATCGAAGCTGGTGGCGGATTTGCTGACCACTGCGGGAGCGGATAGAGCGTTGTTTGTGGATTTGCACGCGGCCCAGATTCAGGGCTTCTTCAATATTCCGGTCGATCACCTGTTCGCAAGCCCGGTTCTGGTGAGCTACTTCAAGGAGTTGAACCTGCCGGACCTTACCGTGGTTTCGCCCGATGCGGGCGGCGTGGAACGCGCACGATTTTTCGCGCAGAAGATGGGGGCTCCGTTGGCCATTGTGGACAAGCGGCGCACCGACATCAATGTGACGGAAGTGATGCACGTGATCGGCGATGTCAAAGGGCGTACTTGCCTGATCATCGACGACATTGTGGATACGGCAGGCACGCTGGTAAAGACCGTCGATGCGCTGCTCGGGCAGGGCGCTGCCAAGGTTTACGCCTGTGCGTCGCACCCGGTGCTTTCGGGTCCGGCCACGGAGCGCATCATCAATTCGCGCCTGGAGCAATTGGTGGTGACGAATTCAATCCCTCTGCGGGAAGAGACGCAGAAGGTCGCAAAGATCAAGGTGCTGTCGATCGCGGGGCTGTTAGGCGCGGCGATTGAGAGCATCCACATGGAGACCAGTGTCAGCACGCTCTTCAGCTGAACCTGGTCACAAAGACCCGGTCACGAAAGTATTCGCGGCCCGAAAAGGGAGTGGCCCCAAAGGCTGTGCCCGAAGGATAAGAGAAAATGGCTACACCAGAAGTTGTCACAGCGACCGCCCGTGAGGGCAGGTTCAATAAGAACGCCGCAAGGCGTGTTCGCGTGCAGGGCAAAATTCCCGCCGTTATCTATGGCGCCAAGGAGCCTGCACAGGCTATCGAGCTCGACCCCAAGCAGATGCAAAAGATTCTTTGGTCGGAGTCCGGGCACAATACGATCTTTGACGTCGAGATCGCCGGTAAACGCACCCGGGCCATGATCGTGGACTGGCAGTATGAGCCCATCAAGGACAAGCTGATCCACATCGACCTCAAGCGTATCGCCATGGATCAGACCATGAAGGTCGAAGTGCCGATCCAGCTGATAGGCGTGCCCATTGGCGTCAAGGAGCAGGGTGGCATCCTCGATCAGGTGCTGCGCGAATTGGAGATCGAGTGCCTGCCGGCAGACATTCCGGCACACATCGTTGTGGATGTGAGCGGGCTGAAGATGAACGAGGGTATACGCGTGGCCGAGTTGGAACGCGACCCCAAGCTCAAGTTCCTGACGGACGAAAATTCGACGGTTGCGCACGTAGTTTCCATCCGCGAGGAGGTTGTACCCGCCGCCGATGCGGTTGCTGCCGCGGCCACCGCTGCCGAGCCCGAGGTCGTAAAGAAGGGCAAGCAGGACGCAGAAGAGGGCGACGCTACTCCAGACAAGGGCGCCAAGGGCGCGAAGAAGTAACCCTTGGTCGACGCTTTCGAAGGGCCGGAGCGGCTGGTTCGCTCCGGCACAGGCCAGAACGAGAAACAAGGTCGGGAACGGCGCGGCGCGTTCCTGGTAATCGGCTTGGGCAATCCTGGACTGGAGTATCAGTTCACACCGCACAATGCCGGATATCTGGCGATTGACCGTATCGCGGAGCGCTGCGGGGCAGTGATCAACAATCGTAGATGTCGTGCGTTGACGGCGACGACAAGGATCGTGGGCAATGACGCGATTCTGGCCAAGCCGGAAACCTTCATGAACCTGAGCGGGATTGCCGTGCAGGCTCTGGTGACGGAGTTCGAAGCTGACCCGCTGCAGGACCTGATCGTGCTCTACGACGATTTGGATCTGCCACTGGGCCGGTTGCAGATGAAGGAGCGGGGTAGTGCGGCCGGGCATAACGGAGCCAGGTCGGTGGCAGGGGCACTCAAGAGCGACGAATGGCTGCGCCTGAGGATTGGAGTCGGTCCGGATACGGCGGACGCGGAAGGCGCGCGGCGCGGAGGCAAGGATTACCTGCTGACGCCCATGCGCAAAGCGGAACTAATGGTTCTGGACGAAGTACTGGATCGCGTAGCCCGGGCCGTGGAAATGGTGTTGACGGCAGGCGTGAACGCGACAATGAACGAATTCAACCGTCGAGAGCGAAACAGCCCGGCGGAATAGGCAGGAAAAGCAGATACGGGAAAAAGCCCGGAGTCGCATAGCAGGCCTGAAAAGGTCCGCGGAAAAGAGAACAGAATGGATCGTGTTTACGAAGTCATGTTCATCATTCGTCCGGACGTGCTGGACGAAGACCTGGACAAGCTGGTTGCCGCTCTGGAGGCGACCGTTACCAACGGTGGTGGCGCCATCAAGTCGACCGAGAAGCTGGGCCGTCGCAAGTTGGCCTACACGGTGCGCAAGTTCAACGACGGCAACTACATTGTGCTGACGGTGGAAGCCGACGGCAAGCTGATCGCGGAGTTAGAGCGTCGCCTGCGCGTCACTGAGCCGGTCATCAAGTTCATCACTGTGCGCATGGACGAAGAGGACAAGCGTCTGGCCAAGGTTCGCGCCATCCGCGCCAGCCGTAAGAAGATGAGCGCCCAGCCCGTGGCACCTCCTCCTGCAGCAGCGGAACCAGTTGCCGCTCCAGTGGAAGCGCCCGCGCCTGTGGCGCAGCCCATCGCACCGGTATCGGAAGTTGCCGCTCCGCCAGCAGCCACTCCCGCGACTGCGTAATCATCCTCCGGTGTGCAGCAGGAGAATCCTGAGCACAGGCAGTCTCCCGGGCTATGAATTCACGGTCTTCCCCTCGTTGGAAGACCAGATCGCGGCATCAGGCTTCACGCCTGGCCGCCACGAAAGAAGAAGAGCAAATGGCAGACGATAACACTCCAGTAAGCGCGCCCCGCAGTTCGGGGCCATCCTCCTCCGGTTCGTCATCGGGCCCGGGCCAACGCAGCGGCGGCCGTCCCAGTGGTGGCCCCGGTGGCGGCCGTAAATTCTTCCGTCGCAAGAAGGTTTGCAAGTTCTGTACCGAGAAGATCGATGCAATTCCTTACCGCGACGTCCGCTTGCTGCAGGGCTTTGTAGCGGAACGCGGCAAGATCGTGCCGCGTCGTTTGACCGGCGTTTGCACCACCCACCAGCGTCGCCTTACCCGGGCAATCAAGCAGGCGAGGAATATCGCCCTCCTGCCCTTCGCAGCGCGCTTCTAGGTTTTCAAACGGCAGCAGGAACATACCGGCTCTGCGCGCAAGCGCCACGCCGGAGGACCGCTGCCTGTGAAGTGCTCTCACCAGGCTGCCGCATGTACGCCTGTTCTGGGCACCGCAATACCTTATGTTCCAGGAGATCGCAATGGAAGTCATTCTGAAAGAAGACGTAATCAATCTTGGCCAACGCGGCGATGTGGTGAAGGTGGCCGACGGCTATGGCAGGAACTTCCTGCTACCGAAAAAACTGGCTATGGAAGCCAATGCTGCAAACAAGACCGTAATCGAACAGATGAAGGCTTCGTCTGTGCGCAAATCAGCCAAGGAGAAGACGGAAGCAGAAGCTCTCGTCGCCCAGCTCGATGCCGTGTCGCTCAGCTTCACGCGCAAGGTCGGCGAGAATGAGCATCTCTTCGGGTCGGTCACATCGGCGGATATCGCGCAGCAGCTCGAGAGCAAAGGCTTTGCTATCGATCGCCGCAAAATTCATCTGGATGAACCGCTCAAGGCGCTGGGAGAGTTCCACGTTCCGGTAAAGCTCCATCGTGAAGTCACCGCTCACCTCAAGGTGAATGTACTGCGCGAAGAAAGCGCCGCAGCAGAGTAACGACGGAAGAGACACCGCCGCAGTGAGAGCGGGGCGGGATCGTTCCGCCTCCTCCCTGCTGCGTCACCGTACCGATTGCTCTCCGTCCTTCTCGTCATCGTCCATCGCTTCGCGCATCATCGCCCCGCCTACGGCTATCTGCATCGGAGGACGATGGTCAGCGCCCCTCGCGCAGGCGTGAAGCCAGGCGATCCGGCAGACCTGCACGCAGGATGCGTTGTTGGGCCATTTTCAAGTCGTAAGGTACGCGATGGAAGGTGACCGTCTTCCTGTCGCCATCGTAGAGAGCGTAGGCGGCGCGCCAGTCGTGATCCCGGGGCTGGCCCACGGCGCCCGGATTCAGCAGGTAACGCAGGCCATTACGTAGCGGCAACTCGTACTCCTCAGGCTCGTTGCCGCCATGGTAGCGCGGCTCCAGCTTGAACCACTCTTCTTCGTTTGAGGCGAAGCCTCCTTGCACATGCGTATGGCCGAAGAACGTGATGCGAGTCTGCGACTCCTTCAGTGGTAGCCAGGCATCGCGCAGGGTCATCACATATTGGTCCTCGTCTAGCACGGAGCCATGTACGCAACTCACGTCCGGCCCATCGGATAGCACCGGGCCTTCCGATAGTTGGCGCAACCAGACGATATGTTCGCTGGTCAGCGTCGTGCGCGTCCATCGCGCAGCGGATGCGGCGATGGGGTTGAAGTCCAGTAACGATTCCAAGCCGCAGCAAGCGCGATCGTGGTTTCCGCGAACAAACACTTTGCCCAGGTCTCTGACGCGCTCGATTACTTCGTTCGGGTTTGCTCCATACCCAACCACGTCCCCAAGGTCCCACACGGTGTCGTGTTCCGGCGCGCTCGCCAGTACCGCATCGAGGGCGTCGAGGTTGGCATGTATGTCGGAGAGAACGAGAGCGCGCATGAATAGATGGGGTAACGAAGAGCTATCCCACAATCTATAGAGATTCCATGCAGTTGCCAAATTTGCGCACAATTTGCGGCACGCCATCCCAGCAGAGTTATGGGACAGGATGCTGGCGAACTCGATGGCCTGGGCCGCACTCCACGATCTGCCCAGAAGCATCGTCGAGCGCAGTCGCGAGAGTCGCCAGCGGGAGTGCCCGGTCGGTTCTAAGTGTTGGAACCGCGCCCAGCAGGCTCTGCGTGTACGGGTGTGCGGTCTCGCCGAAGATCTGCGCCCGCGAACCCTCCTCCAGAAGATAGCCACGCCTCATCACCAGCACGCGGTCGGCAATACTTTGGACGACCGCAAGATCGTGCGAGATAAAGATCATCGAGAGGCCAAAGCGTGAACGCAGGTCGCGTAACAGCTCAAGGATCTGTGCCTGCACGGTGACATCCAGTGCAGTGGTTGGCTCGTCGGCGATCAGCAGGCGTGGGTGGCTTATGATCGCCATGGCGATGAGGATGCGCTGACGCTGACCCCCGGAAAACTGATGCGGGTAGTCTCCATATCGCACCGAGGGCTCGGCGATAGCCACTGCTTCCATCGCTTCCAGCACCTGGCGGCGCACTTCCCGCCGGGCAAGTTTGGCATTGTGTGTGCGCAACGCTTCGGCAATCTGCTCGCCGACCGTCATCACCGGATTCAGCGCAGTCATCGGTTCCTGGAAGATCATGGCAATCTTTTGGCCTCGGTACGCGCGGATCATCTCCGGGCGGAGACCGAGTAACTCATCCCTCGCAAAACGAATGGATCCTTCCACTCTTGCGGCCCTATCTAGCAGTCCGAGGATGGCCAGCGCAGTCACCGATTTGCCCGAGCCAGATTCCCCCACAATCCCGAGCACCTCTCCTTCCGCCAGGGAGAAAGTCAGGTCGTGGACCACAGGCGATTCGCCGCCTTCTGTACGAAACCAGATCGAGAGATTACGAATTTCGAGGATTGCTGCCACGAGCATGATCGTAACGGAAGAATCACCTCGGCGTCAGGCACTCGATCATGAGACGGTGGATGCGCATCAGGCACGCGATCGGAGTCGATGGCATCGCGGTCGAAAAAACACTCCTGGAGCACGAAGCGGTGTAATGAGGACTTGCCTTCTCGCGTTGAGCGCTACTAGTTTTTCGCCCTAAACAGGCGGTCCACAGAGGGTGATCTCTAGCAGGGTTCTTGTAGTTTTGGTGGGCCCACCAGGACTTGAACCTGGAACCAACGAATTATGAGTTCGCTGCTCTAACCAATTGAGCTATGGGCCCCTTACATAAAAGCTTTCCAGTTTGAATGCTCTCAACTCAGGCTAATGGATCAGGTCAGGTACCCTTCAAGCGGGCGAAGAGCAGTCAGAAACCTTTTCCACCCTTTCCCCCGGAAGTCAATTCCGATGAGGACCGGTGTCTGTCGCTCTACCTTTTCAAGTGTTGCACAGCTGGCCCGCTGTCGCCAACTGATTCAACGAGTCGCCTACAGAGCACATCGTGACGTGAAGTCATCGATCTCCCTGGAACTGCGCAGGCACAGAGAAATGAAAAAGCACCCCGACGAAATTCTGTACAAGTCCCCCAGTGGCACTGCCTATTGAGCAGCGTGTTTCCGGCGCAAGAGCAATTCGACGAAGGAAAGAAGTGTGATGGCCGCGATGACGCATTGCGAAATGACGCAATAAAGACACCATACCTGCAACACGTTGCGTTCGATGTAAGTCAGATACAGTGCAAAAGCAAGCCCTGTCAGAGAGGCTGCAAGCGTCCATCGACTAAGTCCCATGATTGCGATGAGCATCAGAACCGCATAGCCAGCAATGCCGACCGCTGCAACCGGCACCCCTGCAATCTCGGCAAAGGAGCTATGATTTACGATTCCACAATCCCAGTGCTCGTTAATGCTGCACGGCTGCGTTTCATTGGAATAGTGAACACGCAATGCGAGAGACGAGACGACGATCCCCGCAATGGCCAGAACTGCAATTAGATAACGCAAGATGATTCTCCCCATTCTTATGACGTTCGCTTGTGCCTCAGGGACCGAGCCCTTCAACTCCTCAGCTCCACGCGTAGCTTGCGATGTTCGCGACGCCGTTTCTCTTCCTAGCCTATCCAGGCAAGTATCTGCCTGAGATCGGTGGGCGAAGAAGACGAGGTTCCGCGCGGTGTCGCTGGTCCGATGGCCAAGGCCTGATTATGTTCCTCGAACCAGACAAGGAAGGCAGACTCCCTCGCTCCACTGAGACGTTGCTGGTTGAGCCACGTGTAATAGGCGCCCATGTCGGCGTCAACCAAAGATCCGGCCGGATCCAGTTCCATTGACCGAGGTGCGCCAGAAAGCAATTCGTTCATTGGCCTCTGCCGCTGGCGAGGAGAATAGCGCACGAGTAGCGTTACTGGCTGAGCTCGTCGCAGCACCTCGCGCGCGGCCCACTGCGCGAAGGTAGTACTGAAGATCTGCGTACCGGACCCTTCAGTCAGCAGGCTTATTTGAAATCGGCTGAGCAGTGCTGCAGCGCCTTCGGAGGGCAGGCCGAGATCTTGCGGCATCATCTGCGCCAGCATTGTGCGCAGCGCTTCGGGCCCCCCAGAGCCTGACTGGATGGCCCGCTGTATTCGGATCAGCAGTTCGTTTCTCGCGGGCTCCATCCCCGCATAGGACACGTAAGTGACAGCCGTGCTCAGTTGCTGTACGTTCTCGCTGCCATCGACATACCAGTGAGCAAAAGGCTCCGGGTGAGCCGCGGCCCGGGTAGTTACCGCATGCAAGAGCGTCGCAAAACCCTGCTCCGGACTAACCTGTGTGAAGTGAACACCATGTGGTTTCAGCTTTCGGAACAGAGGATAGTCTGCTGTGCTGACACCGGAACCGACCATTACGATTGCTAGTCGGGAGACCGGGGGCAGCGCTACAGGTATGGCCGCACGCCAGGACCTGGCATACTCATCGGCAGCCGCCCGAAAGTCATCCATTTGATGGGTTGACCACAGAGATGCGGTCAGATGTTCTATGAATTGACTTGGAGCATTAACCCAGTCCAGCTTCGCCGTCTCAGCTGGAAGTGTGATTGCTGAAAATCCAGCAAGCAGCTGATCGCGCTCCACTTTTGGCAACGAACTTAGATAAGTGAACTGGTCGTCCAGATCCTTGCGCTCCTTGGGAAACTTCCAGTCGTAGACCATGGCTTCGTGCAATAGAATCGGCACGAGTACTGCCGGCAGCTGCCGCAATACATCGAGTTGGCTGACTATCAACTGGCGGCCCTGGGGTGGGTAGTCTTTGACGTTCTCCGCATTGAGCTGGGCGGGAAGCATAGCTACGAGACCACCTCCACCAATGGGGTACCGTGCGCAAGTCGTGCCGAAAATCCAAGCAGCGAGCCCAGCGTTGGTACTAAATCAATCGACTCCACCGGCCTGTCAATGACAACCCCCTGTCGGATCCCGGGCCCCATGACCATCATCCAGGTTGTGCGGGAAAGGGGATCACCCGTGCGATGATGCTGAAAACCGTTCCCACCCGGATCCGTATCGGCATCCCGGCCGAAGTCCGGCAAGATAAACATCGTTGTCTTGCCCGCATACTCCGGATCTGATTGGATTGTCTTCCAGATATCGGCGCAAAGGCGATCGGAGCGACGGATGCCGTCGATGTAGAGCGAGTATGCGCCCGAGTGAGCTATGTCGATGTCATGCAATGTGACCCAGAGCAGGCTCGGGGCGAGCTCCCGCATCAGACGCCGTGCTATGTAAACAGAAAGTTCATCGGGACTAGCCAGGCTTCGGGCGTGTGCCGAGAAATCCGTCACTGAAAGCTTGAGAAGATGGTGTAGCCTTTCCATTTCTACTTCATTGCCGGCCAAAGCCGGTGTGTTGAAAGGAGCTTCATAGTTATCACGCAGCAGATGCTCGTAATTTCCCAAACCTTGAGACGGCAACGCTGCAGCTAGTAGATGCTTGGGCAGTATGACACCCGCCCCTAGTCCCGCTCCATATAACCTATGGTCGCTCTCGCCGATTCGGTTGAACCCATTGCTGGGAGCGACCACCCATGCATCGGTGGCGCGCCGTCGTAGGTCCTTGCGGAAATACTCAAACACAGTCGGGTTATGCGGCGACACAGCGGCGAAATTATTGAAGGTCTCATACACACCCGTCGCGAGGCTGGCGGTCGCGACATAGTGCCCGAGAATGCCACGGTTGATCACCTGCGCATAGAAGGTAGATTGAGGAAAGAGCGTCTGCACGAGGTTGGGGATATTTTCCTGCCCGTCTGGCGCAAAGGTCTCCTCGTCGCGCGCCCCGCCGCCGAAGGTAACAACTACTGCCTTCTGGCGATTCCGAGCGACGGATGTGTGCGCGCGCGCAAAGCTCGTGGTTGCGCCCCCGGCCACCACTGCAGCGGCGCCGCGCAGGAATTCCCTTCGGCTCCATGCGATTTCGCGAGCTATATCGCCAGCATTCATCTGGCGATTCAAACGCATATCTTTGCTCAACGCATGGTCACCATAAATGTAGTAACTTCCTTAAACTTTGCATTCAAGTCATCTTTCTCCTGCTGACTATATTGCTTTTGGAGAAGAATCTCTTCATGGGCCTTGTCTCGCGCTCCAGCATGCGAGTATGCAAGCGCAAGATGATAGTGCGCCTTTGAGAGCGACGGCTTGAGCGCGATGGCTTTTTCAAGCGGCGAAATACTCTCCGGCCAGCGGGATTGATATTGCTCCAGCAGGCCCATTTGATAGTAGGGTTCGGCTAAAGTCGGCTGCTCGACGATTGCTCTATCCAGCAATCTGCGGGCTGCGCTCACATTCTCAGAGGTGCTTGGCCGGTGCAGAATGCTAGCAGCAGCGTAGGTGGCAATTGTTGCATTGCCTGGATGTCGATCCGCGAATCCTTCGAGTTGGTCGCAGCCTTGGCTCGCGTCGGCCATCAGGCTGCAACTATGTCCCAGCAGCTCGGCATACAGGGTGCTGTCAGGGTCGGCCGCGAGCAGTTTCGAAAAAATCGGAGCGGCAACAGCTACATCGTTCATGGAGTAGCGCGCGATACCCAGACCCAGAAGTAAACGAGAACTTGAAGGATATCGCTCAATGCCAAATTGGAAAATTGTTATGGCGGCGTCAAATGTCCAATGCCGCAGGAACTCAATTCCCAAGGCATAAAGATTTGACTCACTTGAATCAAGGTTTGCCGCAGCGCGCAGGTGCGCAACCGCCTCTTCATAATGCCCCTGCTTCTCCTCGATATCGCCGAGCAGCGACTGTGTTTGCGCGGAGGAGTCCTTGTCAGACACGCGTGATAAGACTTCTGCTGACTGCGCCGTTTGCCCGGAGTTGAAGAGCGCAAGAGCCCAATTGTAGAGAAGACTCGGATCTCGAGGATTCTCAACAGCTGCTTTGGCAAATGCCGACGCTGCCTGTCGCGGGTGGCCTGTCTGCGAATGCGCGATTCCCAAAGAAGTTAAGGTTTGCGCGTTGCGAGGATCAAGCGCCAGTGAGCGATCCAGCACCGGAACCGCATCGCTATCGCGACCGGCTTTCAGGTAAGCGGCGCCCAGATTTGCAAGCGCCAATGCAGAGGAACCTTCCAGGGTGCAGGACTTTTCAAGGAGCGGAATAGCGGAAGTAAATTCTCCTGATTCGGCATAGAGAAGGCCCAGGGCCTCGGCGACATCAAAACTCTCTGAATTCCTATGGGCGAGATCAATTAACGAGGCTTCGGCCTCACGACGGTTCCCACTATCTTGCGCCTTAAGCGCAGAAGTCAGTTCCTTCTTGTCGCTTGCACTCAAGCTTTGTTTTTGCGGGGAGCCGGCGTGGAGATGTTTTGCTGCTTGCCCCGTGGCAGGGCAGGGTGACAATAGCTGGAGAAATAGCAGCAATCCTCCAGATACGACCAAGTAGGACGTCGTGCGCACTGCGGACACTGTGGGGAAACCCTCCGGCAGGCGCGACTGTTTCCAGTCTCGCCTGCCGCTGAGTGTAACGCTCAGAAGTTGTACT
>JANXZS010000057.1 GCA_025355385.1 Acidobacteriaceae bacterium
GAATAACTCCACCTTCGATCTCCAGTCCAACTCCCGCCCCCAGACCAAGCTCGCGCTCAGTCAAGACTAGGAGTTCGCTCGGTCCAGAGGGTGGGCCAAAACAAACCGCCGAAGTAAGCCACTTCATAATGCCGGAATCAGCTTTAGAAATAGGGCCGATTGAGCCAGTTGGATAGGGCAGAACAGAAGAGAACGATAGGGCGACGTCTCCCCTTGGGGATTCATCCACTGCGACCCCGCCTGTATCTAGTGCAGCTTATGAGGAGCGAACTCGTAAGCCAAACGATGTCACGTTGTTGACAACGCCTCTCCACAGTAATTGTCGTATTGATTTTTTCAGATGTAAATTTGTTGACATTAGTGTTGACAATAATTATATTCACTCCCGCTTGAGTAGTAAGCTTAATTTCCTTCGCGTTGGGATCGACGACCGCATCTGGCCAGCATCACTCGAATGCGTCCTTCCAGATTCAAAGCGCAGCTAGTCAAGGCACGGCCTGTGATGGCAGATCAAAAAGAACGCGATCCTCAAAGGAGCTCACAATGAAGGCGTCGATATATCGTCTCCAGATATTAATAGCGGTGTTGCTGCTCATATGCGTTAGCTCGTTGCACGCACAAACAGCCGTCACCGGGGCCGTCACAGGTTATGTGAAGGATTCCTCCGGCGCCGTGCTCACTGGTGCGACAGTGGAAGCGACAAACACGAACACCCAGGTGGTCGATCGGACCACTACGAACCTCGCAGGGCTGTATCGATTTCCAAGTCTCCTGCCAGGAACCTACTCGATCATTGTTACAAAGACCGGCTTCGCAAAGTACATCCGGCAGAATGTCACGGTCGAGGCCGGAACGGCCCTCCCGGTGGACGCCACGGTAGCAATCGGCGCATCAGCCGCCACAATCACCGTTACTGGTGATGCCCCTGTTCTTCAGACCGACAGCGTAGACGTCAGCTTAAGCATGCAGGCAAAACAAATTGACAACCTCCCTACTTTTGGCAACAACGTCACCCGGTTGACACTTTTGGCTCCGGGGGTGTCCATGCCGGGTGGTCAACTCGATCTTCATCCCGAAAATTCAGGCGAAGACTTCAACGTGAATATCAATGGAGGTCAGCCGAATAACAACTCCCACATACTGGATGGCGTTGACAATACCGAGGTAATCCAGGGTTACTCTCTCCTCGTACCCACGAACGCCTCAGTTCAGGAAGTAAAGTTTACAACGAGCAATTACGACGCAGAATACGGTAGTGTCAGTGGTGGAGTCTTACAGACCACCACTAAATCAGGCACGAATAGTTTCCATGGGTCAGCGTTCTGGTCCTATCGCACTGCCGGTTTCTTTGCTGCAGATTCTTTTAGCCAGCCCAATGGCGTGCCTGGCAACGTCTGGAATCAGTTCGGCGGCAGTATTGGGGGTCCAGTACTAAAGGACAAGCTATTCTTCTTTAGCGATTACCAGGGAATGCGGAACAATCTTTCGACTTCCAGTCTCTACACGTCCCCGATTGCCCCATTTCGTCTTGGAGATTTCAGCTCGGTTGCAAGCACGAATCCGATCTATGATCCAGCCACGGGAAATCCTGACGGCACCGGGCGAACTCAGTTCTCGTGCAACGGAGTTCTCAACGTAATTTGCCCTGATCGCATCAGCCCGGCCACGACGAATCTTCTGGCCCTGTTGCCGGATCCGACAAGCCCGAATGTCGCAGATAATAACTTCACGATTTCCCGTCCGGGTATCTTCGACCAGAATCAAGTTGATGGACGTCTTGACTTTTTCGCCTCTCCCAAGACGCTCATTTTTGGGAAGTTCAGCTACTTTCATGCGCACTTCCTGACCAACAACGTATTCGGTGCCCTGGGAGGCGGTCCATCGCTGGGGGGCGCCCCGAACTCGGGTGACTCGACAGACGACGTCTACAGCGGCATGGTTAATTATCAGCGCACCTTTTCTTCAAGCTTGCAGCAAGACTTCCGATTCGCCTTCTCGCGAATCGACATTTCGGAACTACAACTGGATGCGGCATTTCACGCCGCGACCAAGGCAGGCATTCCAGATATCAACCTCGGCACAGTCTATACAAGCGGATTGCCTACACTGACAGTTGGTGGACCCACGAGCGGTTTCACCATGGGAGATATAGGGCTGCCGTTCTTTGAGCACGAGACTAATTTGGAGTTTTACGACACCTGGACCAAGACGATGGGTCAGCATGCCTTCAAATTTGGAGGCGATTTCCATAAGTTCTACGGGATACGGACTGATGTCAGTGGTCGTGGATCCTTCAATTTCTCTCAGAATCTCACAGGTAATGCGGACGTGCCCAACTCAGGCCTGGGGATGGCAAGCTATTTACTCGGTCTCAGCAATAGCTTTGGCAGAGACATAACGCTGGTTCAACCACAGGAGAAGCAGTGGAGACTATCTTTTTACGGCGAGGATAAGTGGAAGATCTCGCCAAAACTTAACATCACGATAGGGCTGCGATGGGACTACACCACTCCGATCTACACGCCCGAGGGGCAGAGCGTTGGGAATCTGAACTTAAATACAGGGAATGTAGAACTGACCGGCTTAGCCGGCAAGTATGCAGGTATTGAGACCTTAAAGACGGAGTTTGCACCGCGAGTCGGAGCATCGTATCGGTTGACCGACACCATGGTCCTTCGCGGTGGATACGGTCGCAGCTACTTCCTCAACCCATACGGAGCATCCTTTGGCACCCAAGGCTGCTGCTGGCCGATCAAGCAGAGTCAGTCATTTAGTCCTGATACCCCGTATGCGGCGCTGCCCTTCACACTCGATCAAGGCCCTGGTCTGCCTGCCCCGCTGCCTGCTTATCCTTCCAACGGGTTGATTCCCCTTCCCAATGGTTTCAGTCAATACTTCCCCGGCACTGGAGATTACCCTCATAGTTACACCAACGGATGGAACGTGGCATGGGAGCAGTTGTTTCCACAAGACTTTACCCTCACGGTTGCTTACCTGGGAAACCTAGGCCGTCACCTGTGGACCAACGTTGATGTGAATGCCCCCATTCCCGGACCTGGCGCTTTCGATCCGCGGCGACCTTATTTCTCTAAGTTCGGATGGACGACCGGGGAGACTCAGCGGAACAATCAGCTTAGCGGTTATCCGGATTCGAGAAGTAATTACAACTCGTTGCAGGCCACTGTTCAAAAGCGCTTCGGGAGTGCCTTGTATTTGTTGAGTAATTTCACTTGGGCAAAATCTCTTGATATAGGAACGTTCGGTCCGCAAAATCAATTTAACTTTGCGAGCAACTATGGGAACTCGAATTTCGTACGCCCCTTTTCCTGGGTGACCGCAGCCGTCTGGAATCTTCCATTTGGCAGGGGCCAGGCTTTTGCGGGCGGTATGAATCGCGCGGCAGAAGTTTTGATCGGAGGCTGGATACTCAGTGGAATTTATAACTTTGAAGGCGGGTTCTACTTTACACCGGGGCTCGACAACAATGCCTCCCTGAATTCGACCATTAGCCTAAGACCAAATCGCATTGGGAGCGGGCAAGTGTCCAATCAAAATCGATCCCATTGGTTCGACCCGACGGCCTTTACAGTCCCGGCACTATACATGTACGGCAACTCGGGCCGCGATATCCTTTTAGGCCCGCGCTTCTCCGCCGCCGATCTATCGTTGAAAAAGACCTTCGCATTCACTGAGAAGATTCACCTGGACCTCAAGTGGGATGTGTTCAACGCGCTCAACCATACCAATCTTTCAAATCCCAACTCCGGTGTTGACAGCAGCACGGCAGGGCAGATCACTGGCATTGTGGACTTCAAGCGGCGTATGCAGATTGGAGCTCAGTTAACCTTCTAAAACTTCGCCCTCCCTACCGACCTGCCTCGTCTATGTTGAGGCAGGTCTCATTTTTAACGAAGTCTCCGAGACGTCGTCGTCCGCTGCGCGAACTCTTTATTTCAGTACTCACTTGGCTTGTGTACCCGAGTGGAGTGAGTCGATGGAGTGGTCGATCTAGCGGAAGATGCGTTTACCGCGGATGGTGAGTTCGAGACAAATACCTCTTTTATGAAAAATGCGAGCAGAGAGCAGAAGTACCGATGCCGTTGAAACCGTTCGACAGAACTCGGCGCGAGTTTCTCCAAGTCACAGGCGGTGGCCTGTTGCTCTCGACGCTTGCTGCGAAAACCACATGGGCAGTAGCACACGAGGATGTAACTTTCACCTCGGATGGGCTCTCGCTCACTTTGCATTTCCCAACCGCGGGTGCTGCCCAGATCCGCTCTCTGCAGAATCCAAATACGGGCTTTGAATGGGTCCGAGGCGATACCCCGCTCGAACCGGTATTTACAGCGGCAGGGACAGCGTCTCAGAGATGGGCGTCATCTCCCGGCGCTCGTACGCGGCAGGGTGCAGGCGACCACTTTGAATTTACTTCCCAGGTCAACAAAGGCGTTAGTGCGAACATCGTGCTGCAAGCCCTTACCGGCTTCCCTATCCTGGAGGTTCGGGCCGAATTTCACAACGCTTTGGAGACTCCGCTCGCGGGCATCACGGCATTCGGTCCCTTCCGTTTTGCATTGCGGGACGATCTTGGGCCTCTGCAGGTTCATGCTATCCGCCGTAACGAGTATGGTTTGCAATCAATCCCTGTCAAGGGTCCCGTGTCACTGTCCGGAGGACGCTGGAATGCGCCCGAATATAGCGGGCTGTTGCTCTTGGAGGCGGTGGGCAAAGGCGAGTTTCTCTTGATAGGAATCGAGTGGGAGCGCGGCTGGAGCTACCGCATAGAGAGGGAGGGCGATCGAACGTGGCTCAGCGTGAATGTCGCCGATATAACCTACGATATGTCACCCGGAGAACGGCTCCCCGCGCCACGAGTATTTCTGGGCTTAGCGCATGGGGATCTCGAAGAGGCCTTCTTCACAGTGCGGCGTTACATGCGCCAGCATGTTTTCCCTGTCTCTCTAAAGAACAGTCCGTGGATTGTGTACGATTTTTGGGCGACAGAAGCGCAGGGAGTAGAAGAAGCACTGCTTCATGAAATTGAGTTTGCCCGCGACATCGGCGTCGATATCTTCAATATGGATGCTTCATGGTATTTGGGGTCGTCGACAAAAGGAACCGGCGACTGGGGATGCGGGCTTGGCAACTACACAGATGACCGGCAGAAGTATCCCATCGGACTCGCTAACA
>JANXZS010000118.1 GCA_025355385.1 Acidobacteriaceae bacterium
CCAATATACCGCCGGCTCATGAAGCCTCTAAAGGGCCGCTGCCTGCGCATCATGACGATGGATAATTGCTGGAATGCAACTTTGAAGCAAAGGCTGGGGGCTTTGGTGTCGCCGTTTTATGTGAGGCCCATGGCAGACGCAGCCTGGGTCCCGGGCCAGCGCCAAGCCACGTTCGCCCGCAAGCTAAACTATCCCATTCGGCGAATTCTGCAAGGGCTATACTGCTGCGAGTTCGCGGCCTTTGCCGCAAAGCATCAGCAGCGCCTCGACGAGAAGCGCCCTCTGCCCAGCGCCTTCCTATTCGTTGGACGCCTTATTGAGGTTAAAGGGATTCGCACGCTGGCCGATGCGTACCAGCGTTACCGCGTCAATGCCAAGGCCCCGTGGCCGTTGATAGTCTGCGGAACCGGCCCGCTAAGCAGTCTGCTCGAAGGAAAGCCGGGAGTCCAGATCCAGGGATTTGTGCAACCCTCGGAACTTCCCGGAGTCCTAGCGTCAGCCGGATGTTTACTCCTCCCCAGCGTCTTCGAGCCGTGGGCGCTCGTTGTGCACGAGGCCTCCGCCGCGGGCCTGCTCATCATCGCGGCGGAAAACGTTGGCTCAGTTCCACACCTGGTGCAGAACTACTACAACGGCTTTCTAGTCAGCACTGGTGACCCTGTCGGCTTGGCAGAGGCAATGACGTGGGTGAGCGCGATGGGGGTGGAGAGACAAGAGGGAATGTCGCGCGCCAGTCACGAACTCTCCCGGCAGTACACCCCGAAGCGTTGGGCAGATTCTCTTCTGGAGTTCGCCATTGACTGCAAGGTTGGTCAACGATAGTGGGTGCCCATATAATGAGGTATGTTCACGAGGGAAACTCGTCTTCGGCTGAGGTCGTCTTCGTGATGGCGTTCCCTTTCCCGGGCTGCGGTTCGATTGGCCTCACATTGGCGAAGCTTAAATCATCTGACCTGAGCTATCTCCTTCCCCGCCGTTCCCACGGCGTCACTACACCTACTGAAAGCAATTGGGGTTCTTCAGCAGAATGATTCAATATCCTGATCCGAGTCCAAGTGCTGTTGAGTCCGGCGGTCCCATGGGCTACGGCGACGGCGGCGGTCCGTGGATGCCACCGGCGGGCCGCGAGGTCTCGCTCGCCAGCTTACTGCGTCTCGCCAAGAAATATCTATGGCTGGTCGCAGTCTGTACTCTGTTGGGTATAGGAATCGCAGCGTACAAGAATGCGCGCAGTCTTCCAATCTATCGTGCGGTTTCGAATATCGAACTCACCCAAGACAGCGCCAATCAATTTAAGGCAGCTCAGGGCGGTGGAGATTCCTACATCGATTTATCGCACCTGGACACTGAGATTGAAATACTCCGCAGTTCGACCTTGGCGCTTGAAACTATTCATTCTCTGAACCTTGATAAGAACAACGATTTCGCGCCCCATCCCCCTGGCCGCCCTTGGGACTTGTATCAAATACTTGACCGGCATGCGTTAATTTCCACTTTTCAAGGTGGACTCGCTGCTACCAGGTTGGGCCATACGAATATCCTCGAAATCAGCTTCTTGTCACCCAATCCGGCGCTGGCCGCTCAGATCTGCAATAAGCTCATTGAAAATTACGTCGAGCACAATTTCAAAGACAATTACCAGGCCACAGAGCAAGTGTCCAAATGGCTGCAGGCGCAACTCGGAGAATTAAGGCGCCGTCTGCAGGCGAGCCAGGAACATATGCTCGCCATGCAGAACCAGATTGGGATCGTAGGCATTGACCAGACACAAAGCATCGCACTCGCGCGTCTCGAAGGATTGAACACCGATCTTACCAAGGTCCAGTCGGACCGGATGATGCAGGAAGCCCGATTAATCGCAATGAAAAGTTCTTCGCCATCTGTTCTGGATACCTTGAGCAGCGATCAAGTCGTTGGCCAGCTCCGCGCGCGAAAGGCAGCGCTGACCGCCGAAGATTCGGCTATGTTCTCCAAGTATGGCGGGGCCTACCCCCGCCTCGTCACACTGCGTGCCGAGATAGCACAGGTGGACCAGTTGATACGCGACGCGGAAGCCACCATCGTCAAGCGAGCCGAAAAAGAGGTCGAGGGCTCGGCTCGTAATGAAGCAACCCTGAGGGCCGAGCTGGATGCGGAGAAGCAACGCGCCTACAACACCAACTCGAAGGTCGTAGAGTACTCGCTTGCTCGCCGCGAATATGAATCAACCCGCACTCTGTACGACCAGCTGGAGCAGCGACTGCAGGAAGCAGGCATCATTGCTGGCTTGCATTCTACGAGCATTCGGATGGTGGACCCGGCAGATGCTCCTGACTTGCCCAGTAGCCCCCGTAAGACCTTCAATCTGGGAGTAGGGTTCCTGGCGGGCATTCTGGCTGGCCTTCTGTTGTCCCTCCTCGTCCACCTGCTCGATACCAATATCAAGTCTCTTGCCGATGTAGAAGAGAAGCTGGGTCTGCCGCTTTTGGGTGTCATTCCGTCCGCTGAAGGAAAGGACATCCTTCCGGATGCTTTCACTGCCAGCGCTACCTCTGGCGTCGAGTCGGGCTGGTCCCAGGTGGCGGAATCGTACCGTGCCCTCAGGACGTCGCTCCTACTTTCGCGGCCCGGCAGTCCTCCGAAGGTGATTCTGGTGACGAGTTCAAAACCAGCCGAAGGCAAAACTTCTGTGGCGACGCTGTCCTCTATCATCCTTGCGCTTAGTGGAGCCCGCGTTTTGCTGATCGATGCCGATCTGCGGCGGCCTTCAGTCCATACGCGCTTCAAGATTGCAAACCGTGTCGGGCTCTCGACCATCCTGAGCGGAAAGGCCACGCCGGAAGAGGCAATCCACCAGTACACGAAGGTTCCCTCGCTGCAGATTATGCCGGCTGGTCCCATCGCTCCCATGCCCGCCGAATTGCTCGGGTCCCGCGAGATGCACAACCTCATCGATTTCCTGCGCTCCCAGTACGACTTCGTCGTCATGGACACACCACCCGTGCTGACGGTCTCCGATGCGATGATTCTTGTGCCCGCCAGTGATGGCGTCGCGCTGGTCCTGCGCTACGGCGAAACAACCTCGAACGTTGCCGTGCGGAGCCGTGACCTTCTCTTGCGGTCTGGCGCCAATCTGCTGGGAACCGTTCTCAATGCCGTGGATTATAAATCGCCCGATTACGCTGAGTACTACGGACGCTCCTATAAGGACTACTACACCTATCGCGGTGAGCAGAACGATAACTAAGTTTCCGGGCCGTCCTCAGGAAGAGTGCACTCGGGATGAATAACTTCACTAAGGATTGGCTTTGAATGCAAACTCCCGCTGGGGCTTATTCCAGACAACCGCGCATCGCATTCCGGCCAGTTGCGCGCCCCCCCTCGATCTCCCAGCGAGAGTCTTTAGCTTCCTATGCCTTAGATGTCCTCTGTTTCGCAATTCCGCTCCTCAACTTCCTGCCAATCACGCTGATTGGCACACTTCCGGGCGGAGAATTGTTGACTCTGGCGGCAGTACTCCCGTGCCTTGTCCTGGCATGGAAGCGCATCTGGAGAGGCTACAACAGGACAATTCTTATCTTGATGGGGCTCTGGTTTCTTTCCCAACTCGTTACCGATTTCTATCGGCATAGTCCTTTCCCACTGATGGCCAAGGGCTTGGCTGCAATCTCCTTCTTTGCGATCGATCTTATTGTTGTCTCGGCTCTTGCATACAAGAAGCCTAGACGAATCGTTCTCCTGATAATCGGCGAGATTATAGGTTATATGTTGGCTTTTATCCTGAATTCCGAACCCGATCCTAATGCTACAGGCTTGAATTGGAAATTCGGTTATGCAATCTTTGTCATTCCTGCGGTCATTCTGGTTAGTTCTTACTTCTACGGTAAGCGACAGTACTGGATCGCGTTTCTCCTACTGATCGGCATAGCTGGAGAAAATCTGCTGCAAAACTATCGATCAGAGATGCTCATCATTATGGCTTCCAGCATGCTCGTCATTCCGCTGGCCTCTTTTGGGAGACAAAGAAGCAGGCCGTCTTTGCGGCTGCGTCCTGATCATCGGCCGCGGCCGCAGGCACGAAGCCAAAGTTTTCCTATGCGCACGGTGGTATTGTTTGTTCTAGTTGTTTTAGTTGGAGTTGGCACCACACAGACATACTCTTACCTCGCTGCGCGAGGCGCACTGGGGGATAGGGCGCAGGAAAAATATCAGGAACAGTCCCGCGGAAAGTTTGGACTGCTGGTTGGCGGTCGTCCAGAAACACTTGTCTCATGGAGAGCCGTGCTCGATAGTCCCCTCCTGGGACATGGATCGTGGGCTGAGGACCTTAAGTACAGTCAGATGCTGGCAGATATCGAAGGAGAGGCCGGATATCTCGATGACGAGAGACAGGCAGATGTAAGCGACGTCATTCCAATCCATTCCTATCTAATGTCAGCTTGGGTATGGGCAGGGTTTCTGGGCGCGGTCTTCTGGTTTTACATTTTGTATCTGAGCGGAAAGGCCACCTTAAAGCTGGTATCAGAGCAGCCTCCAATGTCACCATATTTCGCTTACCTATTGATAGGTGAGTTCTGGAGGGTATTGTTCTCTCCGTTTGGCTATACTGTCCGCATGGAGCAATCGATTGTGCTCGTGATCATCTGCTCGCTCATCGAAGCCGCAGCGTCTCAAGCCGCAAAGCACCCCTTGCGCCCGTTTGCCACTCGTGGCAGGGGTTATGGCCCTGTTCGCGCTTCTGTAACGTCTGCTCTATAGGCATTTAAATATGCGCCGAATACTTGACGACTACCCTCCATTGGCGACCGAATCCGATGGATATTTCCGATACTTTGTTGAATCGGGGTAGTAGACCGATCGACATCCAACACTTAAGCGAACATACGGCTGCATGACTTCAAGAACATGATGGCCTTAAATTAACTTACCTGAATAAGGATCGAAGGCATTGCTGACGACTAGGGGGATGTACTGCAATAAAGCTCATGCTGGCCTTGCTTCAGCTTCGTCCGGAATGACAGTGAGACGGTCTGACATGTTGCTAGACATTTTGCGTTGTACAGCTGCGCTGCTTGTCGTTTTGGCGCACTGGCGAATCCTACTGTTCAAAGACTATTCAACTCTGTTGGCTCCGTCTTCCGGCGTCAAGTTGCTGTACTTCTTGACTGGAATAGGCAGGCCGTCCGTGATGATCTTTTTCGTTTTGAGCGGATATTTGATAACTGGTAGCGCTTTGAGAGCCACGCAACTGGGCCGGTGGTCGATACCGTCCTACCTAAATCAACGTATTACCCGATTGGTTGTAGTGCTTCTTCCCGCCTTACTGCTTTGCTGGCTATGGGATTCTCTTGGACTCTACTTCTTTTCCCGTGGATTCTATGATGGCTCCATTAAAACCATCGCGCTCCTACCTGGTGTGGCGGCGAGGCACGGTATCGGTATTCTCCTACAGAATCTATTCTTCCTACAGGGAATTACCTCGACTACCTACGGTAGTAATGACCCATTATGGAGTTTGAGTTACGAATTTTGGTACTATGTCTTTCTGATTCCAGTCCAGTACATCTATTCAAGCAAACAATTGCGTGTTTTACTCTTGGGCGGATCGTGTTTGCTTCTCGGACTTGTTTTTGTAGGCAAACAGATCTCACTCTACTTTGTTATATGGCTGTTGGGGGCTGCGGTCGCACTGGTCGTGCGTATTCCGCTCAAACTCTCTGAGCGTGTCAACCGGCTTTCAGTGGTCGTCAGTGCGCCGGTTCTTTGCGCCGCACTATTGACAATGCGTGCCAACCGCCTCCCATCCGGGTTCGCAGGTGACGTAGTCCTTGGAGTTGCTTGCGCACTATTTGTATGGAGTGCTGCGCGGGATAGAGCTATGCTCGAGCCGAATCTCATCACACGGGCCTCAAAAAGTATGGCGGCGTGGTCCTATTCGCTCTATCTGGTTCATATGCCTTTCCTCGTCTTTGTTGCCTCGTTCGCAATTCGGGGCAGCCGATGGAACCCGGATGTTGAACACAATCTCGTGGCATTTCTAATCCTCATTGCCGTACTCTTGTATGCTTACGTCGCCTCGTTAGGAACAGAACGGCACACTAATTTAGTTCGTCAATGGGTGGCAGCCAGGCTGGGATTCTAGACGAAAATCAGGTTTCGATAAACTTGTCATGATGAGTCCAGACACCAAGATATACATTCAAACTCCGAAGTGGTTCCTCCGTCCCACGAACACGGACTGGCGTTACACCCGCTTCACCATCCCCCGAATCCAAGAATTCGAGCGGAACTGCGTGTTCTACGCGGCGCGATCCAATTGGACAGCCTTCCACGTGAACGCTCGATATGCCCGTCACGTTCTCTGCCGGAAACTCAAAATCTCGTTCGAGCAAGACCCTCACTCCGTGCTCGACCGCAAGGAGTTTGCCCAAAGCGGTAGCCAACTGGTCTTCTGCCACGATGATTTTCCGGGCAATGCTGGCGGGATTGCTGTCGTGTGGCAAAACTCGATACTCGATCGGGCCATGACTTTGGCCTGGGGTGCGTCGAAGGAGCAGCTTGATATTGAATATGAAGTGAAAAAGAGTGGCTTCCTGAAAGCTGCCGTCGTTCAAGTTTCAACCGAGGCAGAACGAGAGCGCCTGTGCGCGTGGTTTCCCGAGGTTGCTGAAAAGTTTGTGGCCGTACCCTTCTTTTTGCCGGACGTCACACCCATTGACCTGGATCGCATGAATGAAAAGATTGAGCGGTCGGGTCCTCTTCGCTGCCTGTTCGTGGGGCATGAAGCAAAAAGAAAAGGATTGGGCCGAATCTACGCGGCGATCGAGCGCCTGCCCACCAGCGTCCAAAGGCAAGTTCATCTTACCGTGATCTCCGGACAAACAGACGGAACGATTGCGACGCCTTTGCTTCCAAATCTGCAGGTCATGGATGCAGTACCCCATGATCAGGTTCTGCAGTTGATGCGACAGAGCGACGTATTCCTGATGCCATCCTATTTTGAGAGTTACGGTCTGGTATACCTTGAAGCAATGGCCCAGGGTACGATTCCAGTGGTCCCTGACTGGGAGGTCCAACGGGAGATTGTTGATGGTGGCAGAGCGGGCATCGTCACCAGCGGCGAAGCAATTGATCTCGCCGCAAGTCTGGAACGCCTTTGCGATGACGCTGAACTACGGACCGGCTTGGCCATAAGTGCCAGACAAAGGTTCGAGCAATTTTTCGCGCCATCAATCGTCGCCAGGAAATACACTACCCTTTTCCATCGAGTCGCCCATCAACGTGGTGAGCGCGAATTGGGCGTCACCCTGTAAACGCAACTGTATTAAGCTAGTCCACCGATCCATCGGTAGTCACCTTTTCTTCTCGAGCGCACTATGGCACAGGTCGACCAGAGCGCGCGCCGAAATGTCATAGTTAAGGCGGCTTTCGTATTCGTGGAAGGCACTTAAGCAGAGCGCAACATACCCTCCAGGATCTTGGAGTATAGCCCGAATCTCTGCTGCGAACACTGCGGCGGCAGTTCCGACCGGAAGGCAGACACCATTCACCCCGGTGCGAACGTAATCCGGGACGCCGCCGGTCGAGTATGAGAGGGATGGAAGACCAAATGCACTCGATTCGCAGAAGACAATGCCGGCTGTTTCCGCCTTGGTAGGAAGGATGAAGAAGTCTGCCTCGCGCAAAAGACTGGCGAGGTGGGCTCTTCCCTCGGGCGTCGACTTGCTGATGAACCCAAGTTTCTCGACATAATCCGGTACAACCTCCTGCGGGTCCGTTCCAACGATGGTAAGCGTGGTAGGCAGGCCCGATTCGTTTAGGATTTTAGCCGTTTCAATTGCAATGGGACCACCCTTCCTCGACCAATCGATCCCAATAAAAAGAAGCTTGCAAGCGCGCGGCCGCTGTCTTCTGCGATCTTCTACCCATACTCGGACATCTTCGGCCGTGTGCTCTATGGAGATGTTAGGACCAAAGGTTAATACCCGGACCTTCTTCGGATCCGTCAGCTGTCTTGCTGACCTCGCCGCCCACTCGGAACTGTAGACCGCATACGTGGCGTGATCCAGCGCAGACTGCTCCATCCGCTTGGCCCGTTCCACGCCAGCCTCGGTCATGTTTCGAAACCTTCCGCCATAATACTCATACATCTGGTGAAACGGCGCATCCGTCCAAGGGATGATCGGCTGTGAGCACTCGAGCGCAGAGACCGGCACCGAACTACTGGTGACAAGCACGTCGACAGGCCGCTCGCGGATCAGTCGACGTATCTGCCGCGCATAAGACTTGGCAACCAGCGGATAATGCTCGAGCGTGCAAGTTCTCTTGCGCAGCCTTGCGAGAAGTTTCAAGGGAGCTAGCAAATATTTGATCGCCTCGCTGAGTGGGCTATAGACCTCAATACAAATTCCCTGTTGACGCAGGTGGGAGAGCATCTGAGATGTAATCCCGGAAAACCCCTTTATGTCGGAAGCGTCCTGAACCGATATAAAGCCCACGCGCAGTTGTCTGGCCATTCTAGTAACCCTTAACTAGGCGTCTTACTCGATCTCTCAAGCAAGACACAAGATATACACGCCAAGGGAGATACCTGCGAATTAGACTTAGCCGATCACGCAAGAATGCACTGTCAACGACTCGCGTGCTCATTCCGGTGTCCGAATAATAGGCAATCAGACAGGGAATATATTGAAAATGTAGCTGCTTATTGCCAAAACAACGTAAGTTAAAGGCATGATCCGCAAGGACCTTATAGTCCGTACAGAAGCTTTCAGTCTCAAACGCCACACTGGGATAGAACATTGCCTGATGGTTGATAGTACACCTCGCCAATCTCCATACATTCCACGGGCCGTTGTAACATTCGCTTGAGGGCGTACGAACGTTCCCGTAGTAAATTGTATTTTGATCAACCAGTACCGACGCCAGGCTCTCCAAGCTTACAACCAGTAGATCATCAGAACCCAGGAAATAAATATATCTCCCGCGAGCAACTCGGATGCCCTTGTTCATCGCGTCGTATATACCGTTATCCGGTTCACTCAGCCAGTAGTCAATATCTTTATTGTATTTTTTTATAACGTCGAGAGTTCCATCTGTCGAGACTCCATCTATAACTATCAATTCGCATACATCTTTGCTTTGGGCGAACACGCTGGCCAAAGAATTTTCAATATCGTTTCTACTGTTTCGTACCACAATGATGACGCTAACCAGAGGCTGTTCCGCAGTGGGATCCCCACCTGTGCGTCGACCGCCTTCCTGCCGCTGAATCGCATTTGATTGCATTGCAAGACTCCCACTGGCGTTGTTACTAATTCCCGGCCTGGAGGGGTGTAGTGCCAGGCAACCGCGCCAGCTCTTCCGGGTCATACTTACTTCTTCCACATCATGGAACAGACAAACAATATCATTCTGAGGTTCCGAGTGACCAACCGAAAAAATAGATTCTTGCACTTATAGACGGAGATGCTACTTTTGCCTTTGTTGAGCTCGACATTATATTGGGCTATTAAGATTTCGATGATAATTCGGCTAAAGCCAGACAAGAGATTCCTGTTACTCTTGTCGCCCTGTACAAAGTATTCTGTTACGAAGCTAGACGGAGAGGATGGCTGCGACAGACTATCCTGCAGGGTCCGATATTTGGCAACGACCACATCAAGAAACCTAAGTTTGCCCCGAGATGCCAGGCGAATGTAGATATACCTGTCTTCACCTTTCAAATCAACAGGCAAGCGCCCTAAACTACCGCCTTCAAGAACTGCCTCCCTTCTCATCATCATCACGGGTCCCGGCACGTACCAATTTAGCAAGAGACTAGAAACCAACAGCCTAGTGGACGACAACTCCTTCACAATTCCCTTTTCAATAAACCGTTCCTTGACCACGGCGCCAGAGCTAGAAATGAGTTGCGCATTCGCAAATACCGCGTCGATAGTCTTATCCTCTTGTAATATTTTCATTCGAGATGAAATCGCAGATTCGACGAATACATCGTCGGATGCGATATATGTCAAGTAGTCACCTTGAGAGCTATCAAATAGAAATTGTAAGTTTCTTACTACGCCAATGTTGCTTTCTTGTTTTACGATAAGGGTGCGTTCAAATCTACATGCATTCCTTTGTACCCATTCCTCTGCCAACGCGAAGGTGCTGTCCGGGGAGCAGTCGTCACTGATAATTAGCTCCAGCCTTTTGTAGCCTAGAGATTTGATAGACTCCAGACATTCAATCACATATTCCTGATGCTTATAGCACGGAACCAGAACGGATACCAGGGTCTCCGCATCTGCACTTTCTCTCTCTGAATGTGGAACGAAGTTACTGTCCATGCTTCGTGCCTATTCCCCTAGTAATTTGCCGCGCCATCGCTCCCAACCGCCCTACTGCCCCGCCCATATCACTCATATGCGATATTCGTCCTAACGCAAATACTCCAAACCCGACTGCTACCAGGCAGCCAAGCAACATTCCCCATCTAGTTATCGCAGTGATTATGCCCACGCCAGCACACATTGCAAACGCTACGACGGATAAGCGAAGGACTGCTCTAGACCAGTAGAAACCAATACGTCGGCGGGCGAGCCAATAGACTAGCGGCAGGTAGAAGGCGTAGCACGCGAGGTAAGACATCCCGGTGATACGCAATCCCATCACTGGTGCGAGCCCCACGATTAAACCTGCAGTAACTAGCGCTGCAGCACTCTCGGACCAGAAGAATGTCTTTCCGTCCCCCGCCGCCAGGATCACATACCCCAACGGCCAACTGGCCACCTTGAGGACATCGCCCAGCACTTGCCAGCGCAGGACTTCAATGGCCGGGGTGAAAGAGGCAGCGTAGAGCAGATGAATGACCCACGGAGCCATCGCCATCATTGCTATGAATACGGGCGCGCTGAGTAGCATGGCTATCTCTGTTTGTTCATTTACCAGATGTCCAGCAGCTTTGTGGTCATGGATCACGCCTGTCAGCCGGGGATAGTAGTCTGCTGTCATAGCCCCGAGTACAAAGCCGATGTACTGCATTGAGATTGACCAGGCCGCCTGATATTGGCCGAGCGACTCGGCACCGAGAACGTTACCCACATCGATACGGATCCACAGTTGGATCAACGAGGCGACAAATCCTGCGCCCATGAATGCCAGGCCGAGGCGCAAGAGTGTTGCCCATTCGCGTGCTAATTCCTGCAGCGTGATTGTATCCGCCCCGGCTTTCGGCAGTCTCGACACGTATACGTGACCGACTACAAAGCCCACCACGGGGCCGACCAGAACGAAAGCCACTAATCCGGCCTTGCCCCACCGCCACAGCAATCCCACACCCAGCACGGTGTTGAGGATTGAGCTGAAGACGCTGAGGCGAGCCATATCGCCAATGCGGCGCATGCCCTGGATCAATGCCCCTTGCGATGCACCGGCTACCGATAGAGCGACTCCAAGCGACAGCCAACCGACGACGCCCGAATAGGACGCGCTGCCGAGGACGCGCACCGCCAGGATCGTACGCAGCGACCAAACTACCAATGCACCAACGCTGGCAAGGAACATCGTTCCCCAGAACAACGCTCGTCGCGCCACCAGCAGCGCGCGTGCGTCATCCTTACTGGAGGCCTCAGCAATTTGTCGCGTACCGACCGCAGCCATGCCCATGGTCGCGAACGTAGATGCGGTTGACATCAGGCCGTTGTACAGGCTGGCCAAACCCACACCCGCTGGCCCAAGTAGCACGGCCAGAACCTTGTTGCGCAACAGTCCGATCGCGATATTGATAAACGATGCCCCTCCGATGATGGAAGAGCTCCTCAAGATGCGACGATAGGATGCTTTCGCTTCGGTCATGCTTGAGCCGATGCGTCCAATGCGTTGATCACCGCCTCAATGCCCGCCTCATCCAACTGCGGCCCCATGGGCAAACTCAGTAACTGCCGGGCCATGCTTTCTGCAATGGGAAACTGGCCAGCAACATAACCGAGACTTTGATAGGCCTGCTGCAGATGGGGCGGAATCGGGTAATGAATCAGGGTCCCAACACCAGCTTCCTGCAGGTTTTGTTGGACAGCATCCCGCTTTGCGTGTTGCACCACGTAAAGGTGCCAAGCCGGCTCAGCCCACCCAGGCACCTGGGGAAGCACCAGCCCCGTACCTGCTAGTCTTTCTGTGTAGTGCGCTGCGATCGCTACCCTGCGGGCATTCCACTCGTCCAGATACTTCAGCTTGACCCTTAAGGCAACGGCCTGGACCGGGTCTAGACGACTGTTGTAGCCCTGTACTTCATTCACGTACTTCACGCGCGAACCGTAGTTATGCAACACACGAATGCGATCTGCTATCTCGGGGTCGTTTGTAGTTACGGCGCCAGCGTCACCCAACGCACCTAGATTCTTCCCTGGATAGAAACTCCATGCCACAGCGTCACTGTGCCCGCCAATACGCTTTCCTTTGTACCGGGCACCATGCGCCTGGGCAGCATCTTCCAGTAGTCGCAATCTATACTTGCGCGCCACTGCAAGGATGGGATCAAGATCTGCCGGCTGCCCGTACAAGTGCACCGGAATGATGGCCCTCGTGCGCGGAGTAATTGCCGCTTCAATTTTTGCGGGGTCGATGTTGTAGGTGGAATCGAGCGGCTCCACCGGCACTGGAACTGCTCCGCATTGACTCACAGCCAGCCAGGTAGCGATGTAGGTATTAGATGGGACGATGACTTCATCCCCCAAGCCAATATCCATGGCACGCAATGCTAAATGCAACGCATCCAGACCATTGGCGACCCCCACGCAATGTTGGGTTCCTGTATAAGAAGAAAATTCGCCTTCGAAGGCTTCTACATCCTGCCCCCCGATATACCAGCCCGAGCGAAGCGAGGCAAGAATAGACGCTTCTATCTCAGATTTGAGTTCCGAGTAGGCTGCGGCAAGATCAAGAAATGGTACTTTCATCCGCGGCCCCGTGCTCGAAGGAATTCTGCATATTTTCTGTAGTAGTCACTCTCATCATATTTATTCGAGGCCAGAACCATACAGACAGAGCCAGAAGAAAAATTGTCGAGCTCCCGCCATATCATTGGGCAGACATAGAGGCCGTAGTAGGAACGGCATAAGTGGACCCGTTTCTTGTTGGTGCCGTCATCAAGCAACACATCGAAACTTCCCGACATGGCAATGATAAGTTGATGCAAATCCTTATGGGCGTGACCGCCGCGCTCAGAACCACCCGGTACGTCATACAAGTAGTAGACCCGCTGAATATCAAAAGGTACGTGATTACCACCCTCTATGAAAGTCAGATTACCGCGCGGATCTTGAATTTTAGGAAGATCAATGATTTTGCAAAGCTCGATATTCACGTATCGCTCATTCTTCAATAAATTTGATGTGTCGGGCAGGGTTACCGCGGACCAGAGATTTTCGGTCAATACTTTTGGTTACGACCGCACCAGCAGCAACGAGAGCGCCAGCTCCAATCGTAAGTCCGGGCAAAATGACGGATCCGGCCCCTATCGATGCGCCGTCTTCTATGATCGTCTCCAGATACTTTTCGGGATACTTTTTGCTCCGCGGGAAGAGGTCGTTTGTAAACGTAGCATTGGGTCCAATGAATACGTCGTTGCCCACACGCAATCCATCCCAGAGTTGAACGCCACTCTTGATAGTCACCCGGTCCCCAATGACAACATCGTTTTCGATAAAAACATGCGCACAGATGTTACACTTAGCGCCGATCTGTGCTCCGGCCAAGATAACAACGAACTGCCACACCCTGGTGCCATCGCCGATATTTTCTGTAGCGACATCCGCCAGTTTGTGAATAAATGCCCCATCGGGCTCCTTTTTCACCCTATTATCCATATATCTCTCACTACCGAGTCGCGGGTTGAGACTTCAACTTCACTATCAGCCCCCGCTTCTGATTAGGGGAAGCAAGGTAACTAGGATCTAAATAATTAAAAGATCTGTAAGGCATGAGTCTCACAGGTTCTTATGACCAAATATCAGTAGCGAGAATGCGAAGTGGTGAGGCAGCGCGGACAAATTGAATCAGTCGACAATTGCACTTTCTACCGCATTAAAATACCTTTTCTAATTGAAACCAGACGGTTTCGCATACAGGAATGCGGTTTCGCGTTTCTAGCTCGCCCACTGGTAAGACTAACATTTGTCACGAACTTTGAGGCAAATTGCGGATCCTGTTCGAGCGGATCGCGCATCAAGCGAGAAACAGAAGCCTTGTCGCCCAATGTCGCATTCGATGCTGTCCCGTTTTCTAAAGACCCGTCACCATTTCCTTTCCTAACCGATGAGTGTCAGCCGTCTTTTCCTCTACCATGAAACAGGCAAACAATCACGCCCCGGGAGCCTACACGATCTATCGCGCCCACATCTTGATGCTCGGTGTAGTCTTCGTTTGGGGAGCCACTTTTGTTCTCATCAAGGGCGCGCTCGGCGATATCTCCCCGCTGCTATTCAACCTGCTGCGAATGCTGCTCGCAACTGCTTGCCTGGCGCTTGTATATCGCCGCCACCTGCGGAGCCTCACCCGGCGCGCGTGGGTGAGCGGAGCAGTCGTAGGCGCTTGCCTTGCCATCGGATACCAATTCCAAACGGCCGGTCTCGCGCTCACCACACCCTCAAAGTCCGCCTTCCTCACCGGCATGGTCGTCGTCATCGTTCCGCTGCTTTCCACCGTTCCCTGGTTGCGTCTACCCGGAACACACTCCCCCCGCTGGAACGTAGCAATCGGGGCCGTCCTCGCCTTCGCCGGAATTGTTCTACTCACCTCGCCGCCAGCTTCGGGCGGTTTCTTCTCATATAACTTCACCGCAGTAAATTTGGGTGATGTACTGTCGATCGTCTGTGCTCTGGGCTTTGCGCTGCATGTGCTGGCGCTGTCACACACCTCGCCACGGATTCCCTTTCAACAGATCGCCGTCTTGCAGGTCGGCTTCTGCGCCATGTTTATGGCTGTCAGCACACCCATGCTCGAGCGGTCGTGGATCCACCTCACGCCGCGCCTTGTGTTTGCAATCGTGCTGGCTGCCGTTCTTGCTACCGCCGCGGCGTTCACCATCCAGTCCTGGGCGCAGCAGTACCTCCCCCCTACCCACACCGCCCTGATCCTCGCCCTCGAACCGGTCTTTGCGTGGATGACCGCCTACGTCGTTCTCCATGAACGCCTCGGACTCCGCGCGTCCGTGGGCGCGGCTCTTATCCTCGGCGCTATCGGCCTCACTGAACTGATTCCTTCGCCCATACAACCAACCGGTCACGAAGGGGTTCCACTGGAAGAGACAGAGTTGTTGTAACCGTTTGGCCCGTTCAGCGTCTAAAGGATATCTGTCCGTAGATCTGCCCTTCCGCAGACTTCCGCTGGTTATACTGGAGACGGAGGATGCGCAATTCGGACTTTTGTTCGCTGAAGTCCTAACTACAAGACTGCTCGAAAGATTATGAGGTAAGACCTTAATGAATTCGTTGCTCGAACGCTTCCGTGTCCGTCACCTTGCATCCGTCTTTACAATTCTCGCCACCCTTTCCGTTGGCGTTCTCGTCGGCTCGGTCATGACCCACGGCGTTAAAGGCAAAGAGGCTCAGACGGATAGCTCGGATGCCACTCCCCTGAAGATTCCCAATCCCGTCACCCTTTCCAACACTTTTTCGCAGATTGCCAAACAGGTCGGTCCCGCAGTCGTCAACATTAATACAGAGACGCTGCCAAAACAGCAGGGTACCAAACGCCGCAATCCGCACGGACGCGGGATGCCTATGCCGAACCGGCCCGATGGTGCAGTGCCCAACACCCCCGACGGCGGGGACGAAGAAGGCGATGGCAGCGCCCAGGGACCAGGTCAGGGCCAGGACGGCCAGAATTTTCAGGATTTCTTTAACCACTTCTTCGGTGGCGGTGGTGGCAATGGAGATGGCGAAGATGGTATGGGCGATGGTGGCGGCGTGCGCGCGTCTCTTGGATCCGGCTTTATCGTTGATCCCAGGGGCTACATTCTCACCAACAACCACGTAGTCGAGAAAGCCGACAAGATTTACGTCAAACTCTCGACCGATCCCGACGGCGATATGGGTCGTCCGGCTCGCGTTATCGGCACCGATAAGGATACCGATCTTGCCGTAATCAAAATTGACGCCAATGCGCCGCTACCCACGGTCAAGCTGGGCAACAGCGATGCTGCCCAAGTGGGTGACTGGGTCATTGCGATCGGAAGTCCGTTTACGCTCTCGCAGACTGTCACCGCGGGCATCGTCTCGGCGAAAAACAGAACCATTCAACCCGGTGCAGCAGGGCAGTTCCAGCACTTCATACAGACCGATGCGGCCATCAACCCCGGCAACTCCGGGGGTCCATTGGTCAACATGGCGGGCGAGGTCGTGGGTGTGAACACCGCCATATACACACAGTCCGCAGGCTATCAGGGTGTGGGATTTGCCATGCCTTCGAATACCGTTATCTCGACCTATAACGATCTCATCGGAGCGACGCACAAGGTCACTCGCGGATCGATAGGAATTTCGTTCCAGCCCAATCTGCCAAGCGCAGTGGGCCGTGTGTATGGCTTCAAGACTGGCGTTTTGATCAACGCGGTTCAGCCCGGGCAGCCGGCGGAAAAGGCTGGCCTCAAGGCCGGAGACATACTCACTAGCGTCGATGGAAAGAAGGTCAAGGATGGCGATGAGCTCGTGACCGAGATCGCCAATCGCAAGATCGGATCTTCTGTCCGGCTCGGTTATGTGCGAGAAGGCAGGGAAGCCGCCGCCAGCGTCACCATTGGCGACCGCTCCAAGGTCTTTGCTCCCGGCGAAACTTCGGCAAATCGTTCGGACAATGCTCCCGGGCCCGACGACGCTGGGCAGACCAAACTGGGCATGGCGGTGCGCGATGTTCCGAGCGATCTGGCGACTAAGACCGGCTTGCGCGGCGTACAGATCCAGGCAGTGAAACCCGGATCCTTCGCCGACGAAATCGGTCTCGCAAATGGCCTGATCGTCACCCAGATAAACAAGCAGCCTATTTCCACCGTCGATCAGTTCCGCAGTGCCATCAACGGACTCAAGTCAGGCTCGGATGTTGTCTTCCAGGTTGTCGATCCGCGGCAGCCTAAGGGAGGCATCAACTACGTCGGGGGCACACTGCCGTAAACGCCTGGTCCGAAAGGGATACCGGCGCCCAGGTATTTCTCCTGGGCGCCGGTACCCGTTCTTGCATATTCGAGTGGCCACGCGATACCCTTCCATGGCAGGTGCCGGATATACTAGTTAAATGAGGTTTTTCGCATGCTTCTAGTTCGAGCAGGCTTATTCGTAACGCTTCTTGCCGCACTCGCCACCACGGCGGTGTACGCTACCCCCGTCCACCACGCACCAACCGGTAGGCACAGCAATTCAAGATTGCTGCACAAGCAGAAGTCCCCTAAAAAGTCTAAAATCAAAGGTCAGCGACAGATAGATTCCGATCGTGCACGCGAGATCCAACAGGCACTTATCCACGAGAATTATCTTTCCGGGGAGCCGACCGGCCAGTGGGACGATCAAACCCAGCAGGCAATGAAGCGTTTCCAGGGCGACCATGGCTGGCAGACGAAGATCATGCCAGACTCCCGTGCATTGATCAAGCTAGGCCTGGGACCCGCGAACCCGGATACTTCCGGTGTAGTTACCGGTGCGGCTACGTCTGGAGGACAGGCGCAGAGCGCTTCTGGCCTGGCTGAAGACCCCAACACGCTGGCGGCTGCTCGCTCCACCGGCCGATAACAGCCTGATCGAAGAGTTACCCCAAATTCACTTCCGGCCCAAGCAGGTCCTGTATTGTCTCCCGTCGACGAATGAGGCGCGCCTTCCGCCCCTCAACCAGTACCTCGGCTGGCCTTGGCCGCGTATTGTAGTTTGAGCTCAAGGACATGCCGTAAGCTCCCGCGTCCAGAATCGCTACCAGGTCGCCCTGCTCCAGCCGAGGCAGTTCGCGGTCCCGGGCAAAGAAGTCTCCCGTCTCGCAGACTGGACCCACTACGTCGACAACGCGCTTGCCCCCAGTCCTTCGCAGCAGCGGCACAATCTCGTGATGTGCCTGATATAGCGAGGGCCGTATCAGGTCGTTCATGCCTGCATCCGTCACCACAAATGTCTTCTTCCCATTCTTCTTCACGTACAGCACACGCGCCACCAGCGCCCCGGACTGTGCCACCAGGAAACGCCCCGGCTCAAGCAGCAGCCTGACGGGAATCCCACCAAGAGTGGCGGTCATGGCGGCGGCATATTCGGTCACTTTCTCCAACGGTCTGAAGCTATATTCCGCACGATATTCGATTCCGAGGCCGCCTCCGGCATCAACACTCTCTATCTGAATCCCGTCTGTGCGCAGTTCGCGCACCAGCTTTGCCACACGCCCCATCGCCGCGCCGAAAGGCTCCGCTGACCGGATCTGTGAGCCGATGTGTACGCTTACCCCGACCGGTGTGAGCCAGCGCGATGTGGCCGCCTCGCGATAGACGCGGCGGGCTGCTCCTATATCGATTCCGAACTTATGCTCGCGCAGACCAGTCGAGATATACGGATGCGTTTCCGCAAATACGTCTGGATTCACACGCAAGGCAAAGCGGGCAAGCCTCCTCTTCTTCTTCGCTCGCTCCGCGAGCAAGGTTAGCTCCGCCGCGCTCTCCACATTGAAGATGAGAATGTCCGCGTCGAGGGCGAGATCCATTTCGACGTAGGTTTTGCCCACCCCGGAAAATACCACCCGCTCCGCCGCTTCCCGGCTGACCGAAAGCACGCGCTGCAGTTCGCCGCCGGACACAATGTCGAACCCCGCACCGCGCCCGTTCAGCAGTTGCAAAATTGCCAGGCTGGAGTTCGCCTTGACTGAGTAGCAAACGAGGTGATCGATGCCCTTAAAAGCCGCTGCGAACATATCCAGCCGACCCAGAATCTCGTCCGCCGAATAGACGTAGAGCGGTGTGCCAAACTTGCGCGCAAGGCTGTCCATCCGCACTGGTCCACAATGCAGGTGTCCATTCTTCTCGGGATATTGGAAAGGACGATTGGATGTCAAGGAGCCCCAGCGCAATGCAAATGGAACTGAGTTGCTCTTGAGACTAACGAGGATTGCGGATTTTTCCAAACCGGACCTTGGCCTGACCTTGAACGTGGGTGGCGTTTAACCATAGTTGCGGTCCAGAAAGGTGCGCAGCATGGCCCCGGCACGCTCCGGTTGTTCCAGAGCTACATAATGGCCGCCATCGCCTATCAGGTGATACTCGGCGCCCCGAACGAGCGGAGCGAGCACTTCCATTTCGGCCGGCATGCTTGAAACATCCTCGCCTCCCGCCACCACCAGCAGGGGAACTCTGATTGTCCTTGCCGTTGGTAGGGAGTCAGGCCGCTCCCCGAGCGCCCGCTGAACTGCGGTCACGGCATCCGGTTCCATCCGCATCATCTCGCGGACTGTCCCCGATAGCGCGGGATCACGCTGTCTCGCCGAGGCTCCCACCAGCGATTGTGACATGGTGTCGAAAAAGGTATCGGTCCCATGCGCCTGTATTTCAGCGATCGTCTCGCGCCGCTTGGCCCTATTGGCCGGGCTGTCCGGCTGCGGCTTGCTGCAGAAGATCGCCATGCCGGCCACTCGATCCGACGCCTGCCGCCATAGTTCGTAGAGGACGTATCCGCCGATCGAGCACCCGCAGAAAAATGCTTTTTCAATTTCAAGCGTATCCAGGAGTCGCTGCAAATCCTCCGCCAGTACCCCCATCGACAAAGGCGCCTGACCCGGCTTATCCCCCAGCTGCGACCGGCCATGGCCCCGCAGGTCAGGAAGAATCAGGCGGTAGCCCGCAAGCGAGGAGGCCAGCGGCGTCCAGAAGCTATGGGTTACCGGCGTGGGATGGAGCAACACCACCTCAGGACCGTCACCGCTGGTCGCATAGAAAAGCTCTGTGTCTCCCGAGCGATAGATCATGCGCTTTCACCCATCGTCGAAATTCAAGAAAGCATGCGTTCCAGCAATTACCTGAAGCAGTTCAACTTCTGGAGGGTTCTAAGTAGCGGACCGCTGCGCGGCTCTTTGAGATCAAGAATGCCGCACTTCGCTACTCTTGCCTCGAACGCAGCAAAATGAAGGGCCTTACGAGCTGCCTGGGGGCACGCCGGTCGTGAACGGCAGGCTGAACGGTTCATCCGGCATTGCGAGCCATGCAACAATGTAGGCAATTTCCGCCAAGGGGAAGATGACAATCGCGCCCACCATCATCAGGATGCGTACCAGCAAAACGTCCCAGCCGTAAGCCTTTGCAAATCCCACGCAAACGCCAGCGACTTTCCGTCCCTCGCGAGGACGTACCAGCGGGCTGCGCACCGCTCCGGGAACAGCCTGCGCAGCAAAGCCAGTCGCCGTCCCGCAAGCGGAGCAGAACTGTACATTCTCGGGCAGACTGGCACCGCAATTCTTGCAATACATGGCCATAAATTTCCTTTCCACCAGCGCGGTTAGTCCGCGCTCCCTTGGCTTAAGTTACGTGCTGGCGACGGAGAAAGTTCCTCCGCAACAACGGTATCAAACCTCATCACGCCGCGTTAAGAGCATTGAATCGGAGACCCACTACCGCCAGACCGAGTGCTGCTAACGACCCACATACGCCGAACGAATATACTTGCGTGCCAGATCGGCCTGAGTCGAATCCGGCCCTGCATCAATGGCAGCATGATAGCTCGCGAGAGCCCTTTCGCGCTCATTGATCAGGTCCAAAACCTGTCCGGCAGCCACCAGCGACCGGCGCCGCAGTTCCGCTCCTGTTTCCGGCTGCCAGGCCGCATGCTGATACGCCGGGGCAGACTCGCCAAAGAGCCTCTGCCCTCGCAGCGTCTCGGCCAGGCCAAACCAAGCCAGATCCATGTGTGCCGAGGGAAAGTAGTCTGCCTTGCGGGCCTCCGCCAACAGCGTGCGGTACGCCGCAATTGCCAGTGGCCCCTCCCCGGCATCCTTCAGCAGATTCGCTTCTTCCAGGCAAAAAAGAAAGTTTCGCGGATATTGCTGCTTCAAATCTCGGATCACGCCTATAGCCTGCTGATATTTGCCCTCGCGCCGAAGAAACAGAGCCATGACTGTCTTCGATTCCACCTCTGTAAGCACGCCGTGAGCGGCGGACGCCCGCAGCATCTGCATGCCATTTTCCTTCGACCCATGAATGCCCGCAAAGCCGATCATGATTTTGAACGGCAGCGGCAGGGCTCCCACCACATACTGGTAGATCCCCACCACCATCCGCGCATCCACGTAGCCGGGATCCATCTCCAATACCCTCTCGTCGTCGCTACGCGCCTGGTTGGCTAAGTGAAAGCCCCCACTGAAGCTTCGCTCTACCATGGCCAGGTAGGCCGCCTTCAAGCTGCGTGCCCATGCTCGCGAAAACAGGGCCTCCACGTCCCGCGAATTCGCGCTCAATCGGCGGTTCGCCAGCTCCACCGCGCGATCTGTGAGCATAAAGATGCGTTCCCTGGCTGTGGGATCCTCCGGCACAGGATGTCGCCCGGTCAAAAAACCGTCGTTGGCATAAAAGGTGGTATCCAGAAGATCCAGGCGATATAGCTCGCGGAAAATGTTCGCATTCAAAACATAATCTGTGGCCAGAGGGTCATCGGGATGAGCATCCGCTACTTGCTTAAACCGCGCTACTGCTCCGTCATAGTCCAGAATATAAAAGTGCTGATACGCTTCCCGAACCAGGGGCTCGTAGTTCAACGGGTTTGTGCTCACCCCGCCGGCATTCTCCGCAGGACAGACGCAACTGGCTGCGATCAACAACAGGATGCCGGCGACGAATCCTGCAACGCGCGTCCATTTCCCTCTCAGATCTACTCTCCCCGAGACGATGCAACCAACCTGGACAGCCTGACCATGCAAGCTGATGCACTGCTCGCCAACAAGTCTAAACGCAAGACCCCCCAATGGTCTTTAGCAGGCAAAGAAGCAAGGTGGTTATCAGGCAGCCCAGCATCGTAGTCTGTCGTCAACTTGACGGAAGCGTGCCGCCCCGATATTTTTGCCTGTTCCTGTTGCAGCCCGCTGGCAGTGCGCTCGGCCAGATTCATAACTGCGAACCCTGTCTGTGTGGCGCCCCAATTAGTGCGAGGATTCAGAATGACGCGCCAGACAGTACTCCGCATCCTGTTGAGTCAGGCGAAAACCAACGGTTTTGGATTTCGCAGATGGTTTCAAGCCAATATCCAGCCGGAGTGGCTCGGATCCAGCGAGGCTTTGGATCTGCTCTGTGATGGCTCGCGTTACTACGCTCTCGTCTTCTCCCACTCCTTTGCCCGCTGCTTTTGGAAGCAGGACACGCAGATGAGTTTCGTTGTACCCGCCGTCAGCTACACCAGGAAGGACGCCGGTGGTCAGATTGTCACCGTGAAACGCAAAGCTTTCACCCGCCGAACTCTGAAGGCCAATTCCTGGCGCTATCACTTGCGAGAGATGGCGGCTACCGAAGATCCACTGCACTATCTGCGACGCTTTCTTCCTGTCAACGAAGACGTTGCGAATCCCGCCCATGCCTCCCCCGGCACCTCCCGACGCACTTCGGCCCACACTAGCTAACATCAAGTACCGCGATTGACGTGGTTCATGCCCTTTCGCTAGTGTGAAGCCATGTCCGGAGAATCCCGCACGGTGCGGACCTTCCTCTGAGCATCGAGAGACAATCAAGGATGCTCGGCCGACTGGTTCTAGGCTTTGCCGCGATGTCGCTGCTTCCCCATGCAATGGGTGCACAGGCGAAGTCTGCAACTGCTACTTTGCCAGCCGGCCTCCCACTGCGTATCGCCCTGGACCATCGCTACGCTACCCGCATCGGCACCCAGGTGCAGGGTCACCTCACCTCCCCTGTCTATCTCGTAGACCACATCGTTCTCCCAGTCGATACGCCCGTATACGGAGTTGTCATCGGCCGCCACGCTGTCCAACTCGGGGTCCGCGTCAACGCGCTCCTGGACGGGGACTTTACCCCACTAGCCGAACCCGAGATTCTTTTTGAGCGGCTGCAGTTACCCGATGGAGTTCAATTGGAATTCTCTGCACCCGCTATCGAGCGGAATGCCGTTGTCGTTCGCATGACCGCGACTGTCTCCCATACCTCCCTAGCCGCCCGATTGAAGGCGGAGTGGAACGTTCGCAGGCGGGAGGCTATTGGCCAATGCGTTAGTCCAGGAAAAAGCGAGCGCCTGCGTCAGTTTGCCTATCACCTCTTGCCTTACCATCCGCAAGACTTGTGGACCGGAGAGCAGTTCGACGCCGAGCTTAGCCAGCCCATGGAAGTTTCTCAGCCCGCTGGTAGCGCTGCACCCCTGCCAGTGGTGGAGCTCGGAGGGGGTAAACCATTCGGCGTTATCGAGGCCCGCCTTACCAGGAATCTGACCTCAGCGAAGAGCCCGGTGGGAATGACCGTGGAAGCTGTCCTCTCCAAGCCGCTTTTCGATCAGAAGCGAGAACATGTCTTGCTGCCGGAAGGCACGGTTCTCGGCGGATCGGTTGTCGAGTCCCGGCCTGCCCGCATGTTCGCGAGAAATGGGCGGCTGCGTTTTTCGTTTCGTAGGATCGAACTTGCGGAGAAGACCTCCCCGGTGCACGGAATCGTGGTCGCTGCCGAGGCCGCACCGGGTGACAACCTCGCCATTGACTCTGAAGGAGGTGCCCGGGCCACGACCCCACACCGCGCTCTGGGCACGCTGACCCTGGCGGTTCTGGCCGCCGCTTCCCACGGAGACGATGGTGGCTCCCCCCTCAACTCCGCGATTGTGAGCAATGGATTCGGAATGATCGGCAGGCTCGTGTCCACGGCCACGGGCAACAGGGACGTCGCCTCAGGATTTGCCTATTACGCGCTGGCCAAGAGCGTCTACCGGCGCTGGATCGCTCGGGGCAAAGACGTCTCCTTTCCCAAAAACACTCGCATTCAAATAGATCTCGCAGAGAGATGAGGAGACGCCCCTGTTCCTCGCGCCCTTGCTACTGAAACGGATTACTGGCGACTCGACTGCAAACCCTCCAGCGATAAACTAAAAGCCGAATAAATGATTCACCGGCCCCTTCCCCTGTCCCACCCGATAAGCGGCCTTCATTGCGGCGGCCACGTACGCCTTGGCCTTGCCCACGGCATCGGCCGCGCCGGCACCTGCAATCAACCCGCACAACAGCGCAGTTGAGAAGGCGCATCCGGTGCCATGGGTGGCATTCGAGGCGATATGTTCACCCCGAAGCCAGTACTCTTCCCCCGTGGCAGTCAGCAGCAAATCGTCGGGGCGGGCCAGGTGTCCGCCCGTCACCACCACATTCAGTTCGGCATTGCCCCTTTCGGCCGCCATCGCCTGCAGCCGACGGGCCGCAGCAGCCGTTGATTCCCGACCATCCGGGCGCATTCCGGTCAATACCTCGATTTCATCCAGATTCGGCGTCACCCAGCCAACCTGCGTAAGTAGGTCCTCCCGCAGAACTGAAATCCCGCTATCCTCCAGCAAAGAACGGCCTGAAGTTGATCGCAGCACTGGATCGAGAACCACTCTACCTCTGCCCACCGCGCCGCCGATCTCCCGCAGAAAAGTGGAAACGGTACCCACCGCCCCCGCTGACCCCAGCATTCCGATCTTGATCCCCGCGAAATGGACGTCTGCGCAGAGACACTGCAGAGTCTCCTGTAGCAGCCCTGGTTCGACCGGCTCGCTGCGCCAAACGCCGAGGGTCGATTGCACCGTAAGTGCAGCAATCGCGGCCATTCCATAAATGCCGTGGGCTGCGAAGACCTTCAAATCAGCTGTGATCCCCGCCCCTGAAGACGGGTCGAATCCCGCTATCGTCAGCCCGATAGGCGGCTCACCCGGTGCAATCGCCCGCCGTTCAATTCCCTGAATCTGGGGCGGTTGGTCCATGTCTATGCTCCTAACGCAGTTTCAGCCTAAACCCGCCAATAAATCATTCCTCTATCTACTTCCCCGCATCCCACTTATTGGAGGAATCAACGCTCGGATGCCTAGCACAAATGCTGTGATCAGGCAACTCAAAAGCGCGACTAAGCTATTGTATCCACTTGACTTAAGATGTTCCAGATCCATACAATCTTGTCTGGAGGATTATGAACGCTATCGCAATCACAACGAATCCGAATATACGCTTGCCAATTATTGCCGGGATGCTTCTGAGCACAATTCTAAGTCTCACCGGTGTGAGGGCCGCAGAAAAGGCCACAACCACAAACCCGCATTTGCAGACCGGGATGGATACAAGTCCACAGGCGCAGAAACTTCATCGTCGCTGGTACCAGATCGGCCGCGCTTCCTGGTATGGGACTTTCTTTCAGGGCCGCTCCACTGCCAGCGGTGAAACTTTTGACATGAATGGCATGACCTGCGCGCACCGCAGCCTGCCCCTCGGCTCCTTGATTCGCGTAACCAATCTGCGAAATCACAAAACCGTGGTTGTACGCGTAAACGACCGTGGACCTGTACCAGTTGACCGGGTCGTCGATCTTTCCTATGCCGCAGCCAATACTCTCGGCTTCACGAGCAAAGGCATTGCACCAGTCAGGCTGGAACTGATTGCTTCGTCTCAGCACGAAGCGGCGCCCTTTGACATGCGCCCAGCCCTGCAACACTAGAGCAGCGCCAAACAGCGACTTGCTATTCGATTACACTTGTTGAGTTATGGTTATGACAGAGCGACCTCAGCCGAGTCCCGCCGCGCCTGTTGCATTGCCTGCTGACGCGCGGGATCGGTTAATCGTCGCCTTGGATTTCCCCTCCGCCGCTGAGGCAATCACCCTCGTCGACCGGTTGGACGGTGCCTGCCAATGGTTCAAGGTTGGCCTGGAACTTTACCTCGCAGCCGGAAGCTCCATCATCAAAGCTCTCGAGGACCGTGGACACTCAGTGTTCCTCGATCTTAAGCTTCACGACATCCCCAACACAGTAGCCGGAGCCGTGCGCTCGGTCGCGGCAATTGGTCCGGGTTTGCTGACTGTGCATGCAGCCGGCGGTCCGGTGATGTTGAAGGCTGCAGCGGATGCCACGGCAAACGGCCCCGTTCTGCTGGCAGTCACCGTGCTCACCAGCATGGACGGCCCTCAGCTACAATCCGTCGGCGTCTTCGATTCTCCTGCTGATCAAGTGCTTCGCTTGGCTAACGTTGCCATTGCCAGCGGGATTCGTGGCCTCGTCTGCTCTCCTGAAGAAGTAGGACGACTCAGAGCCGCATTGGGTCCGCAAATCATTCTAGTAACCCCGGGCATTCGCCCGGCCGGTTCCGCAGCCGGAGACCAGAAGCGCACTGCCACACCGGGAGTTGCCATTGCCGCAGGAGCCAGCTACCTGGTTGTGGGCCGCCCCATAACCGAAGCACCCGATCCAGCGGCCGCCACTCGAGCCATAGTGGATGAGATCGCCGCAGCGGGTAAGTCAGCAATTTAGCACGTCGCGAGTGCCCAAGCAGCAGAAAGCCCGGCACGGAGCCGGGCTTTCTCCGACCACAACAGAACGAAATTTTAAAGCTTTTCGTGGAACTCGCAAACCGAGCAGGAAATATACACTCCGCCCGGGGCACCACGCTCGCGGTCTTTGACGCGCTTCACGATCCGCGTCGACTTTCCGCACTTCGGACAATTCGTCGACTTCGACGTGTCCATCACTCTTTCACGATTGGCGATCTTGGCAATTTTGGCCATGGATACTCAGTTCTCCTGGAGAATGTCTTTGCACACACGCAGCAAATACCCCCTGCGCGGCTACGACGTCGCGGCCTGACCTCTATGCTTTTCGTACACCAGGATCCCGCCGGATGCTGCCCGATGGGGTGGGAGGGCGATACAGAAGAATGTCAACTCGCTCCCATGATTCTACACAATGCAAGCGAGCCAGCCACAACGGCTCACTTTGGAGCGGGCGGGGATGGAGTTGGAGTCTGCTGCAAATCCGGTGGTATCTGCCTGTCTTTCCCAATGTCCTTTGGGAACTGTACCGGCCCCATCTCGCCTGCATTGCTATCGCTGGGCAGCTTTTCTCCCGGCTTCTTCAGGGATGGGGGCGCCTGCTTCGCCTGGTCTTTATCGGAAGGAACATCGCCAAGCTGGATCTGGCGAGTTTCCTCCGCGCGCACTATCCCTTCCACCTCGTTCTGATCGCGGATGATCAGATCCTGGCCCAACTTGGCGATTTCCACACGTATTACGCGATTGCCGTTGATACGAACAAATTCGACGTCTTTGGGTGAGTCGCCATAGATCCACTCCTCACAAGGCATTTGACCTTCCATCTCGCGTGACTTGTGGTCTGGCTTGCCGATGGCGTAAACCACCATCTCAGTGCTCATGCCAACCAGCACCTCGTGATTCAGAATCGCGTTCTTGAGCTTGGGCGGCAGTGGATCGACAAATGCCTGAAGAGGCGACTTGAAGGTGAAGTCGATAATCGGCGTAATCAACGCCTTGACCTGAGGTCCCGTCAGTTCTGGCACATCTCCTTCAAACAGCAGCGTCAACCGTGATCCAACAGGATCCTCCGCCTGATCGTCAACGATCGGCCTGGTATTGCTCGATGTGCCGACCTGAATGTGCCGCAGCCATTTGTGCTTTCGGTCGGGTCCGCCGTTCAAGTCAAAAACGATGCGGTTATGCTCAATTTTCACGTCGGTGATCAGTACGCGATCGCCCGGCCTGACTGATACGCCCTTCTCCTCGAGCGCATGCAGATAGCTCTTTCCACCAGGATCAAGGTTTCCGTTCGCCCGAAGCACCAGTCCGTGATTGCCCTTAGGGACGGGACGTACCGCGAAACCCTGCTCTGCGTCGAGCAGGCGAATCAATTCCTGGCGAGTCTTTCCGCTAAGGCGATCGCTCGGGAGATCGATGTGAGTCGGTTCAACTCTGGCGTAACCGGCGTATGTCGTATTGGGCCCCATCGTAATGACCTGGGAAGGCGCACCCTCAACTGCCACTGCCAGCAGCAACAGCCCACCAGCTATAGCAAGCAGCGTACCCCGCGGAATCCGATGGCTCGCCGTCAAGCCGATCATAGAATCCTCACCCCTGCTTAGAATGGCGCGCTTCTGCGGGAAAGGCAAGCGTGGTAGGGCAAGCCGTTGAAGTACCGGTGCGAAAGAACCGGAGAGTCCGCTCTTACGCGCACTCATCGCCAACCCGGCGGACACTTTATTCCCCGGCCTTGGCTGCGAGCGCTCCGATCGCCGCAATGTTGCTGAACCACTCGGGAGGAAAACCATGCCTGCGCTGCAGGTATTCCGGAGTGTTAGAGGAGATCCACGCCTCGCCCTGCGCGTCTTCTGCTATGAGCAATTTCATGGGAAGGTCGATGACCACGCCTGGCGCGGAAAGCATCAAGGGCGTTCCCGCTTTGGGACTTCCAAAAATCAACAACTTCGTCGGTGGCATCTGCAACCCGGCCTGCTGCGCTTCTCAACTGTGGTCCACCAAGGCGAACAGCTTCATGCCTTTTTTCTGGATGAGAGTCACAGTCCCGGACATCGTTTCCTCGATGGAGTAGCGGCTGGGAGGACGGTCAATTCCATCGTTGAGGGTTGCCATAACGACTCCTCGTTCAGCGACCACCACTAGAGGGGTGGTTCGGTCTCTATGGGCAGTTCTGCTTCTATCTTCGTCTGAGAGGCAATCCTCTGTTGAGCGGGTGCGTCCGCGATCACAGACGGCGATTGCGAGGTCATGGCGGCGATCTGCACCAACTTTGGCGCGGGTGGCTCTGCGGACGGCGCCTGGGCGGCCTCGTGCACTTTCGTCGCCGCCGCATCGAGGTTAACGGGGATGCCTCCCGCCACAATTACCGGCTGCGCATACTTCCAGGCATACTCGCGCGTGATCCTCACCAGGACGACCAGGCTGACCACCAGCACCACCACGGCGGTCAGGCTACCCTCTGGCCCGTAGCCGCCGCCCGTCAGCCACCTCGGACCCACAGCGTTACTCTCAACCATCGCAGAAAAATCCAATCCGCTCACCGGCAGCCCGAAGAGGATCGCCATTACCGCATTCCAGCCAAAGTGAAATCCCCAGGGCAGCCAGAGAGCACGGGTTTGCAGGTAGGCCGTCGCCAACAGAATTCCGCTGAGCACCGTCACCAGCGTACTTGCGCTCGTCGCGCCCGGATTGCGAAGGTGAATCAGCCCAAAAAAAACAGCCATCAGAATGGTTGCGGTCGTAGGACCAATTGCCTCGACCAGTCGCTGAAAGGGATACCCGCGAAACGCCACCTCTTCGCCCAGCGCCGCGATGCCAAGTACCACAAGGTTGAGCAGAAGGAGGCCGAATTGGCGTGGACTGTGCCAGACCGTGACTAAAAGTCCGCCGGCCAGTGCGATCGGCAACACGCAGGCCAGCATGCCTCCCCATCCCAGCGCAGCCCCAAGGGCAAACTCGCGCCTCCAGCCTTGGCGCCGAACCAGGCCCATCGCGTTGAGCGGCTCGCGCTGCCCTTGGAACGCGTAACCCATGCCAGCGTAACCAACAAGTAGAAGGAAAAGCAGAAGAGTTCGCGCCAGCAGTTCGCGACCATCGCCACTCGTCAGCCCTCGTGCAGCGCTCCCGGAAAGAATCTGCGCCAAGAGAAAGTAAACCATCGCGACCATGAAAAAGCCCAGGGCACGAAACCTGTCCAGGGGTCGAAGGTTCCCGCGCGGACCGAATTCACTCAACCGGAAACCCCCTCGATCGTCAAACCTCTGGTAGCCCGGCACGATCTCCGGGTCTTTTCGATCTCGGCCACGAGCACCCTCTTCAGGAGGTAAAAAACTGCGCAATGGTACGGAACTTTACCTGCCGTCGCCGAATCATTTCTTCCACGGGAAGCGACCGAAGATCGTTCAGATGCCACTGCAGTTTCTGGTCGAGCATCGACACAGCAGCATCCGGGTGCAGATGCGCACCACCTGGCGGCTCCGGCACAATGTCGTCGACACATCCCATGGCTTTCACGTCGCAGGAGTTGGTCTTCATGGCTTCCGCGGCCTGCGCGCGATTGGCCGCGTCGCGCCAGAGAATCGATGCGCAACCCTCGGGGGAAATTACGGAATAGACCGCATTCTCCAGCATCAGAACACGATCAGCCACGGCCAGCGCGAGGGCGCCGCCCGATCCGCCTTCGCCGGTGATTGTGGCAATCGTAGGCACCCGCAGTCGCGACATCTCGCGCAGGTTCCTTGCAATGGCCTCGGCCTGCCCGCGTTCTTCGGCGCCCAACCCTGGCGCCGCTCCCACCAGGTCAATCAGGGTGAAGACCGGCCGTCCGAATTTCTCCGCCAAGCGCATCGCACGCAGCGCTTTGCGGTACCCCTCGGGATTGGGACTGCCAAAGTTGTGGCGGATCTTGTCTTTTATGCCGCGACCCTTCACGTTGGCGATTACCAGCACCTCTTCGCCGTGGAAGCGCGCCATGCCACAGATCATCGCCAGATCGTCGCCAAAGGCGCGGTCGCCGTGGATTTCGCTGAAATCAGTGAAGAGACGTCCGATGAAGTCCATGGGGTCTGGCCGCTGCGGATGCCGCGCGAGTTCAGTGGTTTTCCACGCCTCGGGTACCGGCTCTGCCGCCGCCTGCACTTGCTCCAGTTTCTCTGCTGCCTGCTCTATCATGAGTTGCTTCTGCCGCTGCCTGCACACTGGGCAATGCGCGCTGGCGCACTGCCCAGTGTGCAAAACATCTTTCTGATTGTATGGGTGATACTCGCTAGACACAAATAGAGTCGCGGCAAAGGAGCTATCTAGTGCAGAAGCAGGGATAGTGTG
>JANXZS010000195.1 GCA_025355385.1 Acidobacteriaceae bacterium
CCTTCCACGCGAACCAGGGGAACCTGATCCGGTATCAGGCTCACAGCCAGCGCCGGGTCAGGACGGGCAGATTCGATGGGAGAAGCGTCCATGATTCCTATTCTATTCAGTGACCATATGGATCGGGTTGATTCGACGGTCAACTATAGTGCTATTCGCCATTACCCAATGCAATTCCACTTCAGATGTATACAAGGCGTCAGGACCCGGCGGGGCATTCGACGTATAAGCGCACTTCGCTACTTCGTATAAAGCGCACTTCAAAACCCTGGCCAGACATCGGTTGAGGTGAAATTGTTCATTCGTAGCGGAGGGCTTCTGCCGGTGCAATTCGCGCTGCGGAGGCCGAGGGGTAAAGTGTGGCCAGTAGCGATACCGACAGTGAGACAACGGCCACGATGAGCCCATCGATCCATCGCGGAGCAAAGGGAAGGTAGTCAATGGAATAGACCTCGGCTGAAAGATGGATGAAGCGGTAGTGTCCCCCGATCCACGCCAGCGAATATCCCAGAGCCAGGCCGATTGCGGTTCCCAGGACGCTGATGAGTAATCCCTGCAGCAGAAAGATTCGCCGAACCTGCGCAGGCTGAACTCCGAATGACATCAGCACGGCGATATCGCGCGTCTTTTCCACCACCATCATGGTGAGGGCTATGAGGATATTGAGAGCGGCCACGCAGACGATGAGCCCGATGACGATGAAGGTAACAATCTGCTCCAGTCGCAAAGCGCGGAAGAGTTCGCGGTTTTGTTCCATCCAGTTGGTGGTGAGGAAACCTGGTCCGGCGGCAGCTTCGATCTCTTTGCCAAAGCGGTTGGCATGATAGAGGTCATCGACTTTGAATGAGATGACCGACACCAGGTCAGGCTCGCCAAAGAGCGCCTGCGCATCCTTCAAGCGCAGAAATGCCATGCTCGAGTCGTACTGGTAAAAGCCAGAGTGAAAGATGCCAACCACTCGGAAACGCTGATACTTGGGCACGATACCCAATGGCGTGAGTTCGCCCTGAGGGCTGGTCACCATCACCGAAGAACCCACCTTGGCGTCCAGCGTATCGGCTAAATCATATCCGATCAGCAACGGCGGCTCGGTTCGATTGGTGGGCAGGTCTTCGGCAGTTTGAGGTGGGTCTGCCTGTTCCAAAGGCTTGATGCTGCCCATGGTCACAGTGGAGAGCAGATCGCTGACCGTGCGTTCCTGTTCGGGGAGGATGCCCTTGACCATCACGCCGCCAGAGCGAGCTCCCCGCGAGACGAGCACCTGGCCATAGAGCCCCGGAGCAGCGGCGGCGATGTGCTTCAGTTGCCTCAGGCGATCGGTCAGCGGCCGCCAGTCGCGGATGCCATCGCTCTGGATGCGCATCAATTCAACATGAGCGGTCGAGCCTAGCAGCCGGTCCTGTAGATCACGGCGCATTCCATTGGTGATGGCAAGGGCGACGATAAGGGAGGCGACCCCCGCGGCCACACCGAAGACGGAGATGGCCGTAATGACGCCAACGACCGCTTGGCGTCGCTTGGCCCGCAAGTATCGTGCCGCGATAAAGAGTTCAAAACGCATTTTTATTCAAACCTGGTTCCCATTAGCGCACCACCGTTTTTGCTGCTACCCCATTATCTCTCCGGTCATAGACGCGAACCGTCAGGATGTGCTCGCGCGCCACAACGGCGGGCTTCTCACCTGTCAGCTTGTCCTCCGTCGAGAGCAGGTCAGCGCGAAAATCGTAGTGCTCGCGGAGCGAGTCGGAGAGGGCGCCGACCGGCTCCAGATACTGCCAGGGGCCAGCGTCCACAGAGTACTCCGCGCGTGCGATAGTGGTGGCGGTGTCGACGGCATCGAGCGTGGCATGGATGGCGTTGCTTTCGAGCTTTGCGGTAAACCCGGAGACGACGGGCGGCGTGGTGTCTACCAGGAACCTCTCCCCTACACGTTCGCCGCGCTGCGCCTCCCCGGGGCTGTGGGATGGCGTATCCCGTGCCACAACTTTGAGCCGGTAAGCGCCATCTGGCACTGTCGCTGTGTCAAAGGAGATGTAGCGGTCGGTAAGATTGCGCTTCAGCAGCAGCCATGGCTGCTCCTCTTCGCCACGGTAGTAGACGTCAAAGATCAGCTCGTCGCCATTGTCGTCATGAGCTGCCCACCTTGCCGTGATCGCAGTGCGGTCTTTCTGCGCGGTAAGGGGTGCGGTGCCCGGGTCAGAGGGGAAGTTGATTGAAGTGTTCTGCGCGGAAGGGAACGTGATGGAGACGGTAGTCGCAGGCTGGGGCTGGGACTGCGGATTGACGCGTGTTCCTTGCTGGACCACAATTTCATCGACAATAGGAGCAACGTTCACAGGGAGATAGTGGATCGTGACCGCGCCTATGCGAGCACCTGGGCGCATCAGTGCCTTCCATTGTACGAAGCGCGCAGCGGGGACTCCAAGCGACGCTTGATCGGGGGTAAGTCTCTGCCACGAGCTCCAGTTACGCTCCGGATTCTCAACATTGCCACTGCGCGCGTAGAGGTCGAACTTGCCGGCGGTGGCCTCTTCGGTCTCAGCACGGCCCCAGCGCGAGAACAGGCCTGCATCGAATACGTCGCTCTGGTAGCTGCTTTCGGCTGCGGATGCTTTGCTGATGCGATACAGCTTTCCGATGTTGCTGGTAGCGACAAAGAGACCGTCGGGCGCGTCGGCGAAGCCAACGGCCTGCGAGGCCTTCAAGTGCGAGATATCCGCAAAGTTGCCGTGATCTTGTATGCGATACAGCCGCCCGCGATTGCCGCTTGCGGCTAGAAGTCCCTCGGGCGTCGAGCGCAGCGCGTAAACAATGTCGTCACGGCTGGACCAAAGGGAGTGTGGCGCACCGGCAGCGGGGACTTCGAAGATCTCGGTGCCATCGGGGATGATGGTGTTTCCGTTGAAGGATTGAATGGAGCCCGGCTGAACGATGGTGATCGTGGTATTTACGACAGCGATTCCTTGCACCGGCAGCGGTGGCAGGTTGTTGCGGTTCTTATCGCCAACGTTCGCGGCATAAATGGTGCCCGAAGGGCTGACAGCCAGTGCCGTAATCTCTCGGCGGGGCGCGTCGAACAGGACAAAACCCTGACCGGCTCTGTCGATCCGGTAGATCAATCCGCTGCCATCGGATCCCGCTATCAGGCTACCGTCGGGCGCGAAGGCCAGGCAGCGAATATGCGGCTCGTCGCTCTTGAAAAAGAGTTCGGCCTTGGAGTTGGGCTTTGCTGGATCCCAGCGATACACCGCTCCCGGGCCTCCGGCGGCAATGTAGAGCCTGCCCTGAGCGTCGAATGCCATGTCCCAGATGTAGCGGGGTTTCTCCTGCGTGGTTTCCGGGTCGAAGATAACTTTAGCGTTTTCGTCGTTCTCGATCTTCCCATGCTCAGGCTTCAGGCGATATATGCGGCCCTTTGGCAGGGTAGCCGCGTAGATTGCCCCATCTGGACCGACACGTACGGACTGCACCGAAAGATCCTTGGTTTCGAATAGGGTTGTCGATTTGCCGTCGGGGCTGATCTCGAGAACCGTAGCAGGTGCGCCGGTGCCCAGATAGGCGTTGCCAAGATGATCTGAACTAATCGACCAGATGTAAGTGGACGGCGTAGTCAGAACTTCGCGTGTTTCACTTCCGGCCTCAAGGATGCCGTCGTTGCGAATGACCACCGATTGCGGCGTGCCTTTCTGGAATTCGTCGAAGCGGGACTGTGTCCATTGCTTGGTGCCTTGAGCCAGGGACCGGCAGGGAAGAGCGAACAGTGGCGCGATCAGAAGCAGGCGGGCGGAGCGGAGCAGGGAATGTCGCATCATGCTGCTTGGAGTCTACTAGAGCGAGAGGGGTGCGGGTTAGCAAGCCAGGCAAGGGACGAATCAACGCATTTCATTTGACGATGGATGAAAGGGAACCCACGTCTCAGGAGCGAGACATGGGCACTTAATCTTTCTTAGTTCGCCAGCACTGCGCGGTAGCGAACCTGATTCTTCTTTACCCGTGTGATTGCGTCGTTCACCTTGGCCATCGCAAAGCGCTCCGTCTTGGCATGGACGCCGTGGCGCACCGCGACATCGAGCATTTCGCGCAGCAGCAGCGGGCTGCCGATGGGGCTTCCGGTGATGCTCTTCTGCCCGGAGATGAGCGGGAAGATGGGCAGCGTGGCAGGTTTCTGAGGAGCGCCAACGAAGCAGAGCGTGCCGGTGGGACGCAGCGCGATTATGTAAGCAGACCAGTCCTGATCCGCGTTGGTCGTGGACAAGATGAAATCGAAGGAGCCGGCGAGAGCCTTAAGCCCCTTGGTCTCGCGCGTGTTCACAAAGTTATGCGCTCCCAGTTCGAGCGCCTCGGCTTCCTTCGAGGCGGAGGTGGAGAACGCTGTCACGTCGGCGCCAAATGCGCGCGCAAACTGTATTGCCAGATGGCCAAGGCCACCAATGCCGACCACACCAACACGTGAGGAAGGGTTCACTCCGTGAGTGCGGAGAGGGTTGTAAACCGTGATTCCTCCACACAGCAGCGGAGCAGCGTTTTCGCTATCCAGCTTCGCCGGAAGGGGAATGACGAAACGAGCGTCAACCCGGACGGTGTTAGCGTATCCACCGTTGCGGTGCACACAGGTACCCTGGCTTTTGGCGCAGAGATTCTCTTTACCTTGCAGGCACCACTCGCACCAGCCGCAGGAGCCCGACTGCCAGCCTACGCCGACACGTTGCCCTGCGGTCAGAGACTTCACGTCCGCGCCCACCGCCGATATCGAACCGACTATTTCATGGCCCGGAATGAAGGGATATTCGCTGAATCCCCAGTCGTTGTTAATCAGATGGATATCACTATGACAGACTCCGCAGTGGGTAATCTGAATTTCAACTTCGTGCGCCTTCAGATCACCGGGCGAGTATTTATAAGGCAGTAGTTCAGCGCCAGCAGCATGTGCGGCGAATCCGTTTATCGAACCCATTTCAATTTTTCCAGCCCTTCATCCGTGGAATGCGCATCCTGGCATTTCCAGAAATATCCAATAGCCGTTCGAGCAAGCGCTGCCTGGCTAATCAATACGCAGGGAAATTACCTGCTGACCACTGAGGACGGCGTCGACTGCTACTGATGTTACCGGAATAGCCGACTCTCCGTTGAGAGTCATCTCCTGCGAGGTGCGCAGGGGTTCCAGCACATTGGCCATCGACATGGGGAGTTCGGGTAGCGTCCGCCCCTCCAGTAGTGCCTGCGCCCCGGGGGCCAGCAGGGTAACGTACAGCCGGTCATTGGCCCGGATGCCCTGGATCTGGGCAATGGTGCCATTCATGTCGAGGGGGCGGGCGCCCATGCGGGTTGGCTGGGTGATTCGGTCCAGGGCGGCTCCATCGCTCACCAGCAGCCGCATCAGGCCGTTTGGCAGGGAGACTGGTAGCGCCACGGGGATGCGAATGTTCCTCGCAGGGCCCTGATAAGGGCGCACGGTCGCTTCCACCGTGATGGTTTCGCCCGCGTGCACTTCCTGCGTTGAGGTGTTGGCACCTTCCAACTGCAAGGTCCGGCGCTCGGGAACGGCTTCAACATCCAAAGTCACGCCGCGAATTCTGGCTTGCCGGGTGGAGTTGCTGTAGATCCTGGTGAAGCGCTCGCCCACCATCAGGGCCGCGCTCAGGTTGGCGGGGAGGCTTTCGCCGGGAGCGATCCAGCTATCCAATGGGACGGGAGGATAGCCGTCCAGGTCGACGTTTCCGCGAATGTGGAAGCTGGTGTCCCCACCAATTCTGTTTGAGTCCAGCAACGCCTGATACACGGACACCATCAGGGCCGAAGGCGTGATCTGGGGCTGATCGATTACTTCGAAGTGTAGGGAGTGGGGCAGATCCACGCCACGAATGGCCACAGTCACCGGCACCATACGTGCCTGTTGGTGAAAGACTCCGCGGATAGCTGAGTGCCGGTCATCTGTGAATGAGCCGACTGTTTCAGTCGTGTTCACGATTTTGAAGGCATTCAGGGGCGAAGGCAGCGTCGCCAGTACGAGGGCCTTGGTCATGGGCATGGATACGGCACCAAACTGCGTGATGGGGTGACCGCAGGCCAGCAACTGATCCTTGTCCACATAAGTGACCGTGCAGGTGGCGGCAATCTGCAGGTCGCCTCGAACCAGCAAGGCACTGACGGCGGAGCCGGGGATGAGGGGTTCGGGCTGAGGCTGAGCGGACGCACCACCGCCCACCCCGGCAACTGGCATCAGACTTGTCCCGGCAAATCGGTCCTGCCAAAGCTTTACGGCTTCCGGGCCAAAACCTGAGAGAACCAGCGGAGTCTCAATGGGACGGAAGCCCTGGGACGCTGCGACCGGACTGGTTCCGGCTGTTCGCGGGGCGCTGGAATCGTCTCGCACCTCAAGCATTTGTCCGATCGGCGTGATGCCCGCGATGGGTTCCTTGCTGAATTCACCGATGCGGTAGGAGAGCGCCCCGAGCAGCTTGCCCTCGATATAAACGGGGCTGCCGCTCATACCCGCTACCACGCCGGTGTACTCTGGTTTGGTGCCGTGGAGTCGCGCCAGGATCATGTCTTTGCCGGGACCCAGCGCTGCTGTCAGCACCCCGAGGATCTCGACATCCATTGCTTCTGGTTGTGTCCCTTCAAAAACCGTGTACGCTACTCCTCGCAGGCCGCGGTGGACCTGATCCAACGGATAAGTGCCCGCGTTGGAAGGCGGTGGGGCGGACGGTATCTGCGCCAGCACTGCTGCCGAGTTCAATATGCCAGCGGCGAGAATCAGCCGGCATGTTTCCTTAATACGATTTCGCACGTCTACAGAGTAGCTGGTACCGCGGCTGCCGCATAGGGCAGTACGCTTCCTATGAATTTGGGGTTGTTTATGACATCGATCGTCCGCTGCTATTACTGGATCTCTCGCACCACTCAGCCCGCCAGACTGTCTGCCGCACTAGTGTTGCTGGCCTTATTGGTTCCCGTGGCGATACAGTTCGCGTTCGTCCCCGTCCTCAGGGCACAGAACTCGCCAGCCAGCCCGCCGCAGCAGACGCAAAAGCCTGATGACCAGGCTACCCCCGATACCAGCACCCCCGAAGCGGGTGGCCCCGGTGGCGATTCCGGCTCGATTGCTATCCCGAAGAAGAAGCAGGCTCCCGAGGAAGCGCCAGCGCCCGCCGAGCCGAAGGTGAAGAATCCCCCGGGGATAGGGACATACTCGCTGCACGTCGATGTTCCCGTAGTCACGGTTGATGTTGGAGTAATCCTGCAGAAGACCCATCAGTTCGTACCCAATTTAAAAGAAGAAAACTTCCGCGTTTTTGAAGACGGCACGGCCCAGCCGCTCATCGGTTTCCAGAAAACCCAGGCACCCATTACCGCGGTGCTGCTGTGCGAGTTCGCGGCTAACAGCTACTACTTTATCTACGACATGAGAAACGCCGCCTACAGCTTTGCCCAGCAGTTGAAGCCGGAAGACTATGTGGCGGTGATGACCTACGACATGCGCACCCAGATCCTGACAGACTTCACCCAGGATAAGAGGGTGGTCTACAACGCTTTGAATACTCTGCAGATTCCCGGATTCAACGAGACGAACTTGTTCGACGCACTCTACGAGGCGCTCGACCGCGTCAGCCGCGTGGAGGGACGCAAGTATATCGTCTTGATTGCCACCGGTAGAGACACCTTTAGCAAGATCAATCTGGACAAGATTCTGCAGAAGATCAAGGCGACCCCAAACGTCACCATCTTTACCGTGGGTACGGGGCAGTCGGCTCGTATCATGGCCGAGTCCCGCGGGGCGATGGGCTCGCTGGGTCAGCTGGATTTTCTCCAGGCCGACAACCAGATGTCCAGTTTTGCCCGGATGACTGGGGGCATGGCGTTCTTTCCCCGCTTCACCGGTGAAATGCCGGAGATCTTCCACACCATCAACGACACGATCCGCAACCAGTACCAGATAACATTCAAGCCCACAAACGCGAAGCAGGATGGAACCTACCGCAAATTGCGCGTGGAACTGGTGGATGGCGAGGGGCAGCCGCTGCGGATTCAGGATGAGAAACACCACCCGCTGAAGTACGACGTGATTGCCCGCGATGGCTACCGCGCTAAGCCAAAGGTGGATTAAAGCATGTTGACTTCTAGTCTGTAACAGGTAGAAACAGCAAAGTGCGGCGTTCCTGAGGAAAACCGCTCCAAGCCTGGTTGCTTCGTAGGCACTGGAAGTGAAAACGCTCTAGCGCATTTCTGCCGAACCGAAGCAATGCAACCACTCCGCGGCTTGAGGAGAAAAGCTCCAGAGGAGAGGAAAGTCCAATGCGCTCTATGTTTCGCTTCGTCTTGTTTATCGTGTTCTGTCTTGCGAACCTTCCAGTGGTGGCTGCTCCATCCCCTCGTGCCGCCGATCCGAACCAATGGCAAGCAAAGATGGAGTCCGAGCTCCTTCTCATGGGACATCGGAATTGGATTCTGATCGTCGATTCCGCTTACCCCCTGCAAACTTCTCCCGGGATTGAGACCATAGAAACAAATGCGGATCAAACCGTGGTGATTCGGGCGGTGATGAGCGCCCTGGACAAGTCCACCCATGCGACCCCCAACATCTACATGGATGCGGAACTGCCTTTCGTGCCGGAGCAAAGTGCTCCCGGTGTCACTGAATACAGGACACAGATCACGCAGTTGTTTCAGGGGCGCAATCTCAATTCGCTTCCACATGAGCAGGTGATCGGTAGAATCGCCGAAGCGGGAAAGATTTTTCACGTTCTGGTGTTGAAATCAAAAATGACCATCCCCTACACGTCGGTATTTCTGCAATTGGATTGCAAATACTGGAGTGCCGAAGCGGAGAAGGAACTGAGAGCAGAGATGGGTGGCAGTGGTTCGAAGTAAGCAGACTCAGAGTACGATTTGCGGGCCTCTGCAAGTATCAAACTATTGATGGAACGTATGCGACTTGCCTCGACAAGGCCCCGCATGTCAGCATGGGAATTCGCTCGGGGCGAGTCTTGAACCGTTCTCCGCGGTTCAGCGAAATGGTGCTTGCAAATTGTGAGACGTACGAAAGAGGAGCAGCAAATGGCACGACGGACGAGGGTGTTAGAAAGCATGCGGATATTGGGGAGCGGCACTGCTGTGCTTGTGTTTCTGCTGGGGATGGCAGGATGCCAATCCAAGACGGCTGCCACGAAGGAAAACTTCACAGCGGCGCTCAACACTTACTACGCGAGCCACGATGACTGCATCTTCCCCGGCGGGCTGCGGTTTCCCTATGAAGTGAGCGCCAAGGGCGGAGCAGGTGACGGCCCAGTGAGCGCAAAGCAACTGGACGCCCTCACGAATGCGGGCATGCTGCAAAAGACCGACGATAAGGAGTTGCACATCAATCGCTACATTCTGACTCCCGCAGGCACCCGGGCCACGGTTCGCTTCTGCTACGGCCATCGGACGCTGACCAGCATCGATAGCTCGACCGATCCAGCTAAGGTGAACGGCTATCCCGAGACACTGGTGCAGTACCACTACACACTGATGGACGTACCCTTGTGGGCTAAGGCGGAAAGCATCCAGGCCGCGTTCCCGGAGATGGGTAAAGCTGTGAAGGGCGGGGGAGATGGCAAGGCAAGGCTTTCACAGACACTGGCGGGTTGGCAGGTTCCGGAGTAAAGGGTCTTTGCACCCCAGCGATTCACCAGAAAACCCATGTCTCAAAAGCGAGACATGGGGCACCCGGCACCCGGATAACCTTAGGCCTTTAAACAACTGTAGACGACTTCAGACACAGGACACGCTTTAGTCCCGTAAACTGCGCAAAGCAGGATATAGCCGCTGGTAGACCTTATAGCCTGCGTCATAGGCTTTGACCGCATCTGTGTCGGGTTCGACGCGCTGTGCTACGTGAAGGGTGCTGGCGCAGGCGGCATCGGCCGTTGGCCATCCCCCGACACCGACGCCGGCCAGCAGCGCTGCTCCAAAGGCTCCCCCCTCCTCGGCAATCAATACCTCCGAGGGATGGTTGTAGACGCTGGCCTGGATCCTGCGCCAGAGCGGCCCTCGTGCTCCTCCTCCACCAAGCCGCACGCCCTTCACCGGGATATCCAACTCTGCAAAGAGTGTGAAAGTGTCTCGCAGGGAGTAAGCCACGCCCTCCAGCACCGCCCGTGCGAAGTGTGCCAGCGAATGGCCGGCGGTAATCCCGACAAATGCGGCTGTTGCCTGCGAGTCCAGATGTGGCGTGCGCTCCCCCAGCAGATACGGCGCCCACAGCAGCCCGTCACTGCCGGGAGGGACCTTCGCTGCCAGAGTGGTGAGTTCGTCATAGGTTGAGCCCGCCGCGAACGTGTCGCGGAACCAGCGCAAGGAGAGACCTGCCGACTGCGTCACTCCCATCACGTGCCAACGCCCTGGAACGGCATGGCAGAAGGTATGCAGTCGTCCTCGGGGATCGCGCACCGGACTGTCAGTGGCTGCGAAGACCACTCCCGAGGTGCCGATGGTGGCCGAAACCGAGCCCGGCTTCAGGATGCCCATACCAACCGCGCCTGCACCCTGGTCTCCGGCGCCAGCGACCACCGGTGTCCCCTCAACCAGGCCCAGTGCTGAAGCGGCAGCCGGGCTAACGTGAGCGCATACCTCGGATGACTCAAACAACTGGGGCAGCCATGCTTCGGGGATGCCTGCAACCCTTGCCACCGTCGAAGACCACTGTCGGTTGGTGACGTCGAGCAACAAGGTGCCAGACGCCTCATGCACGTCCATGGCGAAACGTCCTGTGAGCCGGTAGCGAACATAGTCCTTGGGGCAGAGAATGTGGTGGATCGAGGCGAAGATTTCGGGCTCATTGTCCTTCACCCATAGCAGCTTGGTCAGGGTGAAATTGGGCAGCGCCGGGTTGCAGGTCAGCTCGATAAGGTGTTCCCGCCCCAGCTCCTCATGCAACCAATTGCACTGATCGTCGGTACGCTGGTCGCACCAGATCAAGGCTGGCCGCAGGACCTTACCATCCCTGTCGAGCATCACCGCACCGTGCATCTGCCCGGTGAGCCCGATTGCATCGATTTGCTGCCCCGGGTTGCCGGAGGCGTGACGGGCAGCGGCAACGGCCCCCAGGATGGCCTTCTGCGTAGCGCGCCACCAATCGTCTGGGTCCTGCTCCGCCCAACCCGGCTCTGGCGATCGGAAGGGGGCATGCTCGCACGACGCTGCGGCGACCACTATGCCGTTCTCGTCCACTATGACCGCACGCGTTCCACCCGTGCCTACATCAATTCCGAGCAGCCACACTTCCGTTCTCCTAAATCGATTTTTGGAATTAGTGAGTAAGCATAACATCGGCCCGCAAACCACCAATTTCGAAGGGGGTAACCAATTGGTTATACCCCGAAAGTGTTACGCGGCAGTAGTTACGTTGTATATACCTCGGGCGTAAGATCGGCGAGTGTAATTACTACCGGTGGGCCGAGTAAAAGTTACCAAAAATCGACAAAAGAGCGCAGAGTTAGAAAGGTCAGCAAATGCGACGTATTCTAATTATTGACGACGAGGACGACATTCGAGAGGTCGCCGCCCTTTGTATGGAATTATTTGCACAATGGGAAGTTATCAAGGCATGCAGCGGAGACGAAGGTTTGGAGCGGGCGATGCAGCACAAGCCCGATGCCATCATCCTCGATATGAAGATGCCTCACACGGACGGACGCGCGACGCTTGCCATGCTCAAGGCCAACATCGAAACCTCCCATATCCCGGTATTACTGCTGACTGCCCAAGCTCTGACTTCGGAAAGGAAACAGCTGGAGGCACTACCGGTCGTGGCGGTGCTGACCAAGCCATTTGATCCCAAGACGCTGTCGGATGAAATCGCTCACGCGCTGGGATGGAGCCGCCAATTGCCTGTAATGTCCTGTAGCCCCGTGCCCCTACGCCTGGCACTCGCGGTGTAGTCATTACGTCCTTAGTAGATCTTGTTCTGCCACGAAGTAGAAGCCGGTATAAGGATGAGGATACCTCGACGACCTGCACCGACCAGAAGGCCATAGGAACGCTAGAAGGACAAAGGAACGGCGATCACGCAAACGCCAGAGCAGAAGCAGGGTTACTGTAAGGCGAGCCACAGATCTCTGCAGGAATTTTCATCAAGAAAATGCCTACATCGCTGACGCTGGATACATCACACTATCCCTGCTTCTGCTCTCATCGCCAGCGCTTTCATTTGCAAACGGCGGTATTGGCGCTCCGGTGATCCTTTATATCGGCGGCGCGAGCAAACGGAGCAGGAAGAAGATAGCCATACCCGTAAAGAAAATCAGGGCCATGCGAATGCCGGGTTCCCGGTTTACCTCGGGAACAAGGTCGGTGGCCGCCACATAGATGGCCACTCCCGCTGAGAGGGGCAAGCCGAGCCGCACCCACGCCGGGAAAAAATTGATCAGCAGAACTCCGACGATCGTCGTTACCGCCAACAGCACTGAGGAATAAAGCGCAGCCGGCTTGCTGCGTCCGCTGGCCAACATCACCGAAGCGACGGTGAATCCCTCTGGTACCTTGTGCAGAAAAACGGCAAAGAAGAGGATCCAGCCCAGCCACGAGGAGAGGGCAAATCCGGACCCGATGGCCACTCCGTCGAAGAGCGAGTGGATGGCCAGTCCGCCAGCCACCGAATAGCTGGTATGAACGGAGAGGAATTCCCCGGGGTGGGTTTCTTCTCCAAAGTGAAAATGCGGCGTAATCGTGTGTTCAAGAAAATGGATGATCGAATAGCCCGTCAGGATCAGCGGAGGGGCCCATCGCATGGAGAGACGAAAGCTCTCGGGAATCATCTCCAGAAAGGCAGCCGCCATCATGAAGCCGGCGCCCAGTGCGACAAAGTAGCGCAGATAGCTCTTCGCCATGTTGGCGCGAACCAGTACAACGCCGCCGAATATGTCAGCGAGCGCGGCAAAGCCTCCGAGGATGAGAGAGAGCGAGAAGTTAGACATAAAAACGGGCAACAGAAACTTAAAAAATAGGGAACAAGGAATGGGGGCCTCGAGATACAGCCCGGAAGAAACCGGAGAAAAAGGGCTGGCGGCTGTTTTCCTGTTCCCTCCTTCTTTACTGTTCCCTTGCTTTACCCGCTGTGCCGAATGTGCATCACGTCGCCATCCTGAACACGGTAGTCTTTGCCTTCGAGGCGCAAGGTACCATGCGAGCGGGCGGCGGCCTCCGAGCCAGCAGCCAGCAGCGTGTCCCAATGAATCGTTTCCGCGCGGATGAAGTGCTTTTCCAGATCGGAGTGAATCGCCCCGGCGGCTTCCTGCGCTCGCGAGTTTACCGGGACTGTCCAGGCGCGGCACTCGTCCTCGCCCACGGTGAAGAAGCTGACGAGACCGAGCAGCTCATACGATTTGCGGATGAGCCTGCGCAGTCCGCTTTCGGTCAGCCCATAACCTTCTAGAAAATCGGCTGCTTCGTCTTCTTCCATATCGGCCAGTTCTGCTTCCACTTTGCCGCAGATGGCGGTGGCTCCCGCCGAGGGGCGGGCGGCAATCTCTTCCAGCTTGTACTTGGCGACGGCGGCATCGAGATCGGCGCCAAGCGTGCTGCTTTCGGAGATGTTTAGCACATACAAGATGGGCTTCTGCGAGAGGAAGGTGAAGCCGCGAATGAGCTTTCTCTCCTCGGCAGTCAATTCCAGCTCGCGAAGCGGCTTTTCCTGCTCCAGGGCTTCTTTGGCGCGGAGGAGCAGGGCGTTCTCCTTCACCAGTTCGTCGGTCTTTTGCTTCTTCAGATCCTTTTCCAGGCGCTCCAGACGTTTTTCGATCTGCGTCAGATCGGTGACCATCAAGTCGAACTCGACGTTCTTGATGTCGCGCAGGGGATCGATCTCGCCGACGTGGGGAATGGAGTCATCCTCGAAGGCACGGAGGACGTGGATGAGCGCGTCTACACTGCGGAGGTTGGCGAGCAGGCCGGTTTCTTTCAGGGCTTCCTGGCCGATAGCAGCGACGTCGGCGTACTCGACCGTAGCGTACATGGTGCGCTTGGGTTCATAAAGTTCGGCTAGCTTCGCTAGGCGGTCATCTGGAACCGTCGCAATGCCAATATGCTCTTCGCGCGAGAAGGCTTTTTCCTCAACCTTGGCGCGGGTGAGGATCTTGAAGAGGGAGGTCTTGCCCACCTGGGGCAGACCGATAATGCCAGTTTTCATGGTCTTCCTGAAAGAGATTCAAGTGCTGTGTTCAATGCTTCATGATACAGGGATCAGTAGATCAGGCCCGGCACCTCTCGATTCAATTGCGATCAAAATTCTTCGTGGATTATCCGTGCACGCGAAGAGCGTCCCGATCCTGCGAATAGGCGAGCACGCCCACCAGTACCAGACCAAGGACGAGAATGAGTTCCTCAACATGCTCGGAGGTTTTGTGCAGATGTTTGAAGGCGATGCGCGCGGGGTCGTCCACAGCGGCTGCCTCCACGGTCCCACCAGCTTCCAGGCGATAGGTCTCCATGCGCGGGATGATGCCAAACTGAGATATCGCGGTGAGCGTAAGCATCACTAGAATGAGCGTCAACGATATCTGGAGGTTTCTGCGGGAGATCATGGCTAACCGGCTGGCAACCACGATCAGAACCAGCAGCAGAGTTCCAGCCACCAGGCCCTCGTAATGCAAGATACGCAGGCAGGAGCCGACGATGCGTCCAGCGGTGTGGGTGTCTGGAGTAAGCGTCGTGAACGTGACGGCTGCCACCACAGGAAAAAAGGTCTCGGCTCCCATCCAGACGATGAGACAAAGCCAGATCGTCGTCCGCAGTACAGTTTTCATGCAGGCTGATTGTACTCGCTATCGCGAGCTGGCTAAGTAGGTGTCGGTCAAGGGCATCGGGAAGCCTTGTGAGGGGCCAGAGTCGCCCTTTTTTAACGAGGTTCCGGTCCGCCCTGAACCGAGTCTCTTCCAATGAGCCGCTGGATGCGCTGAGGGATGGGAGGGTGGGTCGAAAATAAATTGGCGAAGCTCACACCGCTCAACAGGGGCGCCACGATAAACATGTGGGCGTTTGAGGGAGACGCCTGCATCGGCAGGCGCTTGGAGTAAATGTCCAGCTTCTCAAGAGCACTGGCGAGGGCATAGGGATTCCCGGTGATGTGAGCCCCGGTGGCATCGGCTTCGAACTCGCGGGAGCGAGAGACTGCGAGTTGGATAACCGTGGCTGCGATCGGTGCCAGGATGAGCATCAGAAGGCCAGTCATTCCGCCGCCACGGTCACGGTCATCGCGGCCGCCTCCTCCACCGAAGAGCGCGGCGAAGTAGCCCATCTTGGACAGTATGGTGATAGCTCCGGCGAGCGAGGCGACGATGGAACTGGTGAGGATGTCGCGATTGCGCACGTGGCCGAGTTCGTGCGCCAACACGCCCTCAAGCTCGTCGTCATTCAGCAGGTTCAGAATGCCCTGCGTAACCGCTACGGCAGCGTGTTTTGGATTGCGTCCAGTGGCAAAGGCGTTGGGTGAATCGCTGGGCATCACGTAGATCTTCGGCATCGGCAGGTTAACCCGCTGCGTCATGCGCTCGACTACCTGGTAAACGCGGGGCAGCTCCTCTCGCGTGACCGGCTGAGCGTGATACATGGAGAGCGCCAGCTTGTCAGAGTAGAAGTAGCTGAAAAAGTTCATGCCCACAGAGACTACGAAGGCAAGAATCATGCCGTTACGCCCGCCGTAACGGGCTCCCACCAATACCAGCAC
>JANXZS010000198.1 GCA_025355385.1 Acidobacteriaceae bacterium
CCGCTTGGCCCCCCTGGCGGCGTAGTGTGTCTGGAGGCCGGGAAAACACCTGTTGACGATTCAAATCAAACCCTACGAGGGCATCGGTTCCCAACAATACAGCCCAGAAATCACCGCCACTCGACAGAGATCTCCGGCACCGCAAAACCTTATACCTGCACAGAGCTTCCTTAAGGGATATCCCAGCCGAACAATCGCTTGGTCTGATGGCCGTGGGCCTCGGGAGCATACGAAGGAAGCTGTGGTAGCTTTTCCAAAAATTCAGCAGCGAAATCGGAAAGATTGTAGCTAAGTGCACGAAAAGGTGCGAAGGATAGCGTCAAGCTTCGCATAAGGGAATCCGACTTCATCTTATCAACGCTCACTTCAACTAGTTTCTAAGTGGGCAGCGTTCATTAAAGATTCGTTCGATTTGCCGACTGTAAATGCAAGGGACGGCCTCGAATGTCAGGCCGTCCCTTGCACCACCACGAACTCAAACCCTTTCAGTCATTAGCGTTATCGAAGGGAAACAATGAATCAAATAGAGTCCCACTTGACTTATTCAGGCTTCGTTACTTTATTCATCTGCAATGTCACCGCAGTTTGTGAAAGAAGTCTGCCGTTAATTGATGCGCCAGTCTGCATGGCGATCAAAGTCTTCGACAGTAGAATTCCCTCAACATGTGAGGTCGTTCCCAGGGTCGCTAGACCGGCAACCTGCCAGAATACGTTCTTAGCCAGTGCGCCTCCGCTCAGGTGAACGGCGATGCCGTTACTTACGATGAGATTCCCTGCTATCTGAAAAATCCAAACATCGTTCGGGCCACCGGATAGAGTTACAGCCGTAGGTATTGCTACACTGGTTCCCCATTTATAGAGTCCAGGTACGAGTGTCATCCCGCCAATATTGCCTCTCCCTAGTTCAGTGAAGTCGGGCGTTGGTCGTCCAGCGGCGTTCGTGTACGCGGTTTCCATGTCAAGCACTGCTGTGGTCAATTCGGCAGGGTACACCACACGACATGGATTGGGGCCAGCAGCATTAACTGAGTAAATAATCCCAGTCACTTCTGTGCAGGTCAAGAGGTCAGCGGCACCAGTGATTGGGCTCGTCCCGACATCTCCCGTAACTTTTGAAGTGGGAACATCCGTAATTCCTGACTTCGTGAGAATCACAAAATCCCCGGCAGTTCCGAGAGCTACGGCGGCTGGACCGGGGGATGCCGCGTGAGCGCTTGCGGCCAATGCGCAGAGCGCGAAGGTGATAAGTGATAGACCAATTTGTTTTTTCATCATGACGTGGTATAGCACGCAAGGGAACACTTTGTATGCTTAATTAGTAATTAGTTTCCTCTTGTGTATCGTCCGTCACATTTCACTACCTTAGTAAGGTAATAGGTGCTTGATTCGTGTAACTCCCAGTGTAGTTTGGCACAGGGAGCTAGCTAGGTCTGCGAAAGCGCCTCGGTAAATGGGCCACCGCAGGACAGCCCTATAGTTAGACTTTCTCTACTTACTTTCTGGTACACACGTCGAGGCCTTGTGGAGAGATTGGGAGCGAGGCCCCGTAGCGAAACGAAATGCCTACAGCATTTCTCTCGCTGAGACAATACCTCGTAATCTCAGTTTGTGAGAACACCCAGCACAATTGCTAGCTTGAAAAGCGACGCACTCACTGCTAAATGCTTGAAAACTGTTTGCGTCAGACAGACAGCCACAAAAAAAGGATTATGAACTCGGAAGTGGTACACGCCTATCGCTCGGCGTGAAGCCGTTGGAGATGTGATGTTCTGACTATTCGACTGCGCGATGATCGGACCGACGTCGCGTAGGCAAATCTTCGAGGCAGGCCTTGTCGCGTTGATCCGAGATAAGGTACCGTTCACAGTTGGCGAGGAGCGCTGAGTCAAGGCCGCGCTGTCCCGAAGGTACGGCATCAGCCGTGAAACGCTGTCTCATATCTTCGCCATGGTCAGAATTGCAAGCCAGAAAGTAACTTCGGGGCTCGTTTGTGTCAGCTCGTCGATGCGACCAAACAATGGTTTCTTGCTTTTCTTATTGCCGCCGACATAGTTTGATAAGTGTAGCTAAGAGGAGGACACTCGATGCACCCCGATCCAACAGAAATGATAAGACCAATGGCTTCTAAACTGGTGGTAGCTCTCTTCACAGACATTCAATCGGCCCATGGCGCCATCGTTGACCTAACAGGTGCCGGGTTTAGCAATGGTCAGATTAGCGTCGCTTTTTATGCTGAAAACCAGCAAGCACGGTTGGAAACAACTGGGGTGCATTCCCCGAGTCGATACGCCGACCCAGTACAGAAAAATAGCCTCGCCTGGAGATTGAGACGGAGCTTTGAGCACGATCTGCATCGCAGCGGAAATGACCAGATGGCTGGACAGGATCAAGACCCATCAATTAGCGAACTTGGACGTCCGTATTGTGTGGTAGATCTGAGAGAAACTCTGTTGTCGATGGGGGTTGCTGAGGATAGGATCCTGCTGCTGAATCGTGAACTTGGAGATAAGGGCGTTTTAGTACTGGTCCAAGCCGACGAGCGTTTACAGGAAGCCGAATCGCTTATCGAACGAAATTCAGGCCAGATTCGAACGGATACCGCTACGGAGCGCCCGCCCTCTGCCGGTAGCCGCTCCTAGCTGTCACATACCGACCGGGTGCGGAAAATCTCGTTGGTGTGATGGTCACTCAAGAGCCGGAATACGGACGGCTGCAAATACACGGCAGTTTCATCCTGGTGGATCAAAAAACGCACACAAAGCAGCGCTCTGATAGCTGCTTTGCGTGGTCATAGCCTTATCAGCAGCTAGGCAAAGCTACGAAAGCCGATAATTCCGCCCTCATCATCTCCTACAATCCTTGGATTTAGGCTCCAGGGACCGACTTCCAGGCCATTCAGTTTGGGGAGGGATTTATGGGCACCCCGGACCTGCCTACATCAGCCCGCAGAATCTGGCCTTCGGGTCCGATGAAAGGCTTGCAAGCGCACGGAAACTTCCAAGTAGATGGACCTGATTGGGGAATCAACCACCCCGACACGAAGATCAGCCCCCCGCTCTTCTCAACCGAAAAGGCCATTCAAGCTGCACTCACCGCCGCGCAACGCGACGAGGCCCTGAGTTGGAACCTGCTGATGTACGACGATGGGAGTGTATCGGAACAATCGCTCGCGATCATGCAGGCGGCAGGAAGCGCTGTCCGAAAAATCTACCCCAAACTGGAAGTCTGGTGCCCGCGACGGCGCAATCACGCGATGCGATTCGGTCGAACGCACGATGCAGCACTGGGCAGATTATCTGGATTCGATCAAGGCAGGGGCGAATGTAGCATGATGCACGGCAGCGCGGCATAATGTTTTGCCGCACCTGCCCAAGTTTTTGCAAAGCAGAATTAGCTCCTTCAGGATGCTCAGCCGCCACGTGGTCCCGTTGCTTAGAAGAGCGTAGTAGAACGCTCCCTTGTTTCGGCAGGTCCTTCAGGCGCTTAACGGAGAATTTCGGCTGGCTGTGCCTAATAACCCCGAACCAAGGAATTTGCGCCACCGGCTTTCAGTCAGTACAATTGGCCGGAACGAAGCACGTTGCTAGGGTGACTTCGGCGATTTGGGGGCCTGGCTCGGGCGCCCCTGAAGGGCCTGGTGGTGGCCTGCTGACGAGTGGCATCGCATCATCTTCGATTGGTATTCGACCATTCGAGCATTCACACTTGGATACAACATCGAATCCGTCCAGAGGAAAGATCATTGCGAGTCGGCTTATTCACACGAGAATTTCCCCCACAGGTGTATGGGGGCGCTGGAGTCCATGTTGATTATCTGAGCCGCGAGCTCGCCAAGGAGATCGAGGTTGAAGTGCATTGTTGGGGGCCGCAGAATTCTGATCACTCAAACCTGCACGTCCGGGGCGCGGAACCCTGGGCAGAGATCACGAACGGCACCGAAGGCAAGTTCAAAGGGGCTCTGGAGGCCTTAAGCCTCAATTTGACGCAAGTAAAGGCCCTCAGCGGCATTGACATCGTCCACACCCATACTTGGTATGTGTCGATGGCCGGCTATCTTGCCAAGAAGCTGTACGGCGTTCCCTTTGTCCTCACCACCCACTCGCTGGAGCCGCTTCGTGCGTGGAAGGCCGAGCAGCTCGGGAGTGGCTACGCCATGAGCTCCTGGATGGAACGTTCAGCAATTCTCGATGCAGACGCTATCATCGCTGTCTCCGAAGGCACAAAAACGGACATCCTCCGCGCCTACCCGGACGTGGAACCCGATCGCATCCATGTCATCTACAACGGCATCGACCTTGCCGAATATCAGAAGACCTCGGAGACCAAGGCGCTATACGACTACGGAGTCGATCCAGCCGTACCTTATGTCTTGTTTGTGGGCCGCATCACTCGCCAGAAGGGCGTCACTCATCTCGTCGATGCTATTCGCCACCTGCCGCAAAAAACACAGGTTGTGCTCTGCGCCGGTGCACCGGATACTCCAGAAATTGCTGCCGAGTTGCGCCAAAAGGTCGAAGTTGCGCGTCAGCACAATCCGCATATCGTTTGGATCGAGAAGATGGTCACAAAGCAGGAGGCAATCCAGCTTTATAGTCATGCCCGCGTCTTCTGTTGCCCCTCGGTCTACGAGCCCTTCGGCATCATCAACCTCGAAGCCATGGCCTGCCGCACCCCTGTGGTCGCCAGCGCTACGGGAGGCATCAAGGAGGTAGTGGTCGATGGCAAGACTGGTTATCTAGTGCCTTTTGATCAGGATCCTGTCACTAGTTTCCCCAACGATCCTGAGAAATTCGCGCGCGATCTTGCGGCTCCTATCAATCGCCTGCTCGACGATCCGGAGAAATGCAGGCGCTTCGGCGATGCAGGACGACGCCGCGTCGAAGAGACCTTCAGCTGGACAGCCATCGCCCAACAGACAATTCGCCTCTACGAGCGATTGATCGAGCAACGGAAGACAGGCGTGCAGCCTTGACGCAAACTGACTCGCGCATGGCCGTCCATTCGATGTGGTGCGCCTGCTCTACCCAAACGCCGGCTTACACACATGGAACAAGGAACAACCATGACAATGACTAGATCGGATGGACGCAAGCGCGTCATCATTGAGGGAATTTCCCCGGAAATCGACGCCGGGCGATTCCCTGCAAAACGCACCTTGGGTGATCAGGTTCACGTAGAAGCTGACATCTTCACTGACGGCCATGACTCCATCTCGGCCTCGCTGCTCGCTCACCGCGAAGGCTCTGACGAGTGGACCCAGATCCCAATGCGCCCTTTGGTAAACGACCGCTGGGCTGCCTCATTTCGGGTCGGCGAGCTAGGCCGCTATGGATACAAAGTCCAGGGCTGGGTTGACCACTTTGAGACCTGGCGCCGTGACCTGCTCAAACGCATCACGGCCGAAAGCGACCTCCCTGTCGACTACCTGATCGGTGCCGACTTGGTCGCGGAGGCGGCAGGCCGAGCGACGAGCGACGACGCCGACTGTCTCCTTGAACGAGCATCCATTCTGCGCTCAGGAAAAGAGCCTAAGGATCTTCGCATCCACGCAACTGACTCAGGGCTCCACGAACTGCTTCTGCGCTACCCGGACAAGCGTTTCGCAACTGAGTCCGATCGCGAACTCAGCATCGTCGTGGATCCGGTTCGTGCGCGATTCAGTGCATGGTATGAGTTCTTTCCCCGCTCTACATCGCCCGACGTCGGCCGACACGGCACTTTCGCCGATTGCGAAAAGCGTCTGCCTTACATCTCCGAGATGGGCTTCAACGTTGTCTACCTCCCGCCGATTCATCCCATCGGCGTCACGTTTCGAAAGGGCCGCAACAACTCACCAGAAGCTCAACCAGGCGATTTTGGCAGTCCATGGGCCATCGGCTCTGCTGACGGCGGGCATAAGGATATTCATCCGGAACTTGGCACCATCGATGACTTCCGGCGGTTCGTCAGGAAGGTCAAAGACCTCGATATGTCCGTAGCGCTCGATATCGCGTTCCAGGCCGCACCCGATCACCCGTACATTCGTGAGCACGAGTCCTGGTTCCGTAAGCGGCCCGATGGCACCATTCAATATGCGGAAAACCCTCCCAAGAAGTACCAGGACATCTATCCCTTCGATTTTGAGAGCGAAGACTGGACCGGAATGTGGGAGGAACTGAAGAGCGTATTCCTCTACTGGATCGACGTAGGCGTCACGATCTTCCGCGTCGATAACCCGCACACCAAGGCTTTTCCCTTCTGGGAATGGGTCATCACCGAAATCAAGCGTGACCATCCGCAAGTCCTGTTTCTTGCAGAGGCCTTCACCCGCCCGAAGATCATGTATCGGCTTGCCAAGCTTGGCTTCAGCCAGTCGTATACCTATTTCCCGTGGCGCAATGCAAAGAGAGAAATCACTGACTATTTCACCGAGCTGACCCAGACGCCGGTGCGGGAGTTCTTCCGGCCTAACCAATGGCCCAACACGCCGGACATTCTTACGGAGTTTCTCCAGATTGGTGGGGCGGTCTTCACCATTCGCCTGCTGCTGGCGGCCACCCTGGGCGCCAACTACGGCGTGTATGGCCCCGTATTCGAACTGATGGAGCATCGCGCGGCGCGCCATGGCAGCGAGGAATATCTCGATTCGGAAAAGTACGAAATCCGCCAGTGGGATCTCAATCGGGCCGACAGCTTGCGCAACCTGATCGCGCGTGTCAACGGCATACGTTATGACAATGTCGCACTGCAAAGTGACTGGTCGCTCAAGTTTCACTTTGTCGACAACGACCAGCTTATCTGCTACAGCAAGGAGTCCGACGACCGCTCAAACCTCATCCTTGTGATCATCAATCTCGATCCGCATTACACCCAGTCTGGCCAGGTAACTCTGCCACTGGATGAGTTGCAAATCCCCCACGACCGCGCTTATGAGGCCGATGATCTGCTCACCGGCGAGCGCTACTTGTGGCAGGGACCGCGTAATTACGTCGAATTGAGTCCGACACTTCTCCCCGGACACATCCTCAAAATCCATCGCAGGATGAAGGTCGAGACAGACTTCGAATACTTCCTCTGATTCCAGCTCCCAACCAAGCGCATTAGGACACCAGTAAGTCCCGGCGCTTACACCGGCATGGCTCGCAAATAAACCCGCTGATAGCCCGCACCGCTAGTCATTGAACGCATTCGAGAACACCTGAAACTCATACGTTCGCCATCCCGATCGGCTTCCTGCGTGTCCACTCCTGTGGGTTCGCGTCTGGAACTTCTGTCTCCTGTGGCGGGTTACTCTGTCCTCGTCGCTCTTCTCTATCGCTGCTTCCGGCTCATCACAGGACTCCGCACGCGCCACCTGCCCGACCATCGCGAGGTGTTTGCAGGGCACAGATTCACACTGGTTGCCCATAAGACGTGGCTTACAGGACTGTTCGTAAGCGAACTGTGGCAGCACCGCCGATGAATGCAGTCCTCTTTGTTCTTCTCGGTCTCCAAGTGCTTGTCGTTCCATTCTCGAGGCTCTTCCTCCTGGTAGGCGTACTCGCAATACTGAGTGTCTTCGTCGTTCGGTTCGTCGTCGTGTCTTCAATCATCGTCTCTCTCAGACGGCTACAACCAAGCCACCGCAGTTCGATCAAGATTCTCACATGGGGCGGCATTCGAGGAGGATTGGCCCTCGCTCTCGCCCTATCCGTACTAGAACAAGAAGGTCATCCCTGGATCCTGGCTGCGACCTACACCGTCGTACTTTTTTCGATCCTCGTCCAAGGCGGCTCCTTGCCCCTGCTGTTAAATAGACGTCGATAACAAGGCAGTCTCATGGAAGTGTAGTTACTCCTTCGGAACTCGCTGGCGAATTGGCGCATCAATCCACCGAAAGGAACCATTTGCCGGATGCATAACTCGTAGTCACAGCGATTAGTTTCAGGATCATCAGTCCCGCGCTGTTCATCGGCGCCATGTTGGGAGGTTCTGTAGGAACGGTGGCACATCACTGGTTCCCCGCTTACACCGGAACGACTGGTGCCTATGCGCTGGTCGGGATGGGCGCGGTGTTTGCCGGTATAGTGCGTGCTCCAATGACGTCTGTGTTAATGATTTTTGAGATGACTCAGAATTACGCGATCATCGTTCCTTTGATGATTTCAAACTTGATTAGCCTCTTCATTGCTTCGCGATTGCAAAAGCAGCCCATCTACGAGGCTCTGGCGATACAGGATGGAATTCACTTGCCTTCGGCTGAGTCGCGCCATGTGAAAGCCCAACATCGAGTGCTCCAAGTCATGCACGGAACGACTGCGCTACTGTCAGCCGAGACTACGGTTCGGGAAGCGTTGGAGCGGGTTAGCTCCAGCGAATCGCGAGCGTGGCTCGTGACTGATCGAGGCGACGTGGTCGGTGTGATTAACCTATCGAGCTTGGAGCAACATCTGGCGGAGGGCGGTGACAGAACGCTCGGTGAGCCGTCGATCCAATTGCTTTTCCGCATGTCCACTCAGATCAGGGGCTTCATTTGGCGCTGACGCGTATGGGAGAAAACCAAATCGACATCCTGCCTGTAGTGAGCCTCGCGAATTTGCACAAACTAGAGGGTGTCGTAACCCTTCAGGATGTTTTGGAGACGTATGGTGTGAGTCGCTCTGAACGGTCGTAGGTAGGGCAAACACACAACAGACAGCACTTCTTCCATGTGTACCAGAAAGCGGGGCAGTCTCCCTCGACCACACGAATGAGTCACCGTTTCCATCCGATCCGGTCAAAACGATAACGTTGTGCGGTCTGGACTAGGTACAAGGTCCACCGATCTTCGCTCGATTGGATATTCGGAGTCGATGAAACAGATCCTCCCGGAATATTCCCTTGCACCATAACTTTTTGTCTGTTGATGCGAACTAATAGCAGACTGCTGTGCCTGCGTAGCTCGGCCTGTAAGCAAGGTCGGCTCAATGCCGCGGCGGCATTCCACAGACCCGGAGCGACAAATGAAAACCATTTATGGTATTGGGGCCATGGCGTTACTGCTGGGAGCCGCCGCCGGCACCCAGGCCAAAGACCGGGAAGGACAAACCCGGGTAGTAACCGCTCTAAATCTTCCACGAACCAGCTACTGGTCTATTACAGACCCGATAAGTTGATTCAGACAGTTGCCACGGGCGGCCAGGGCGGAGTCAGGGGCAAACGCAGGTGGCATTGCCGTCGGGCGGAACCGGCTAGCCGTAGTCAATTTCGGATCCCAGTCCGTCTCGATATTTGAGTGAAAAGAGGACGGCTTCTAGTTGAAACAGATTATCCCGACCCGCTTCGAAGCCAGTCAGCGTTGCTTTCGGAAACGATCACCTATACAAACTTGGAACGACAAAGGTGGAATCACATCAGGTATTCGACTTCGGAGTGAGCACGAGTTCCGACGGTATCGCAGGGCTGGTAGTAGCGGATGGATCCTCGGCACAAGTCGGCGTCGTGGAAGACCAGTTGATTATCACCGAGAAGAGAAACGCTATCGAGACCGTGAATCTGAACTCGGATGACGCAGTCAGCGGCGTGGCTACGCGCGTTCAAGGCATCCCCCAAAACGTCAACGCTCCCTTCGGCCTGGTGACCAGCGGAAATAACGCCTATGTCACAATCGCCCATGCAGACGAGATCAGCCTGGTCCGCAACAGCAGTATTCTCACCAGCACAGGGTCAGGCACTCAGCATGCCCCCTGCTGGCTGGCGCTCGATGGGCCATTCTTGTTCTCTTCCAACTCGCCGAGCATGACCATCTCGCCTTATACCGTTTGCGGACCGAAGATCGTGCGGGACGCGGCCATTGCAGCGAGTTTGAATGGCGTCCCGACCGACATTGCCTACCGCAGAGGACTGGCAGCGGTGATCGACGGCTCTGGGGCGACTCTCACTACTCGATCTTCTAGGTGGATGAGGACGGCAATCTTACCCTGAAAGGAGTCACCACCATCAGCGGCGCCGCCAACGGCGCTGCCATCGTTCGCACTGAAGACTAAGGAAAACCGAGCGTGCCGGCGTTGAACCGCGACTGGCATAATTCAAGGGGATGGAAACTTCGCGACACCGCGATTACGAAAGAATCGAATAATGCCTTACCGTTCGGTGCCCGATCCGGCGCCGTCGCTGGGCCTCGAGTCGCTGATCTCCGGCTATCAGGAGGCGGACGAACAAGCGGCCACGCTCTTATCGAAAGCGTCAGCCCGCTCCTGCTTCGCTATTTCCTGGTGCAGGCCTCCAACCGGAGATATGCCGACGATCTTGCAGGATACGTGGATGCGTTTTCACAAGGCGCGTCACACGTATAGACCGGTCGGCCCGGTCCTGCCTTGGATATTCGCCATCGCACGGCACGCGGGCCTAGACAACTACCGCAAGGAGCGGATGCGGCCAGACACGCCGGTGGCGTCGAATCAAGGCGTACTTCACTTCTGCCCCTTGGCAAAGTACGCCATAGCTTTTCCCAGGCCCGGGTCCCCGGCGACAGGTCTTCGTCGCTGGGGTGGAGAATGTCACGCTCCATCGTCACTCGCGCCAGCTCGGCTCGCAAACGACTAAATCCCATCTGCTCAGCGGTCACCTTCGACCCGGCTAGCCGCGCCCTTCAGCTTGCCTTCGTGATGAGCCTTGACCCAGTTGAACAACGTCTGCTCAACCAGGCCCAACGTCCGCGAGGCCGCCCCCCTGCTTGAACCCGAGCGTGCAACGCGCCCGCGTCGCCTTAACTCACCTTTTCCCCTTCGCTGATTGTCAGCTATGGGATACGTTTCGCGAAGGCAAGATAGATCGATGATCGCCCGGGGGGGGTACCACGTATCCGCCTCCTGCCGAATAGCAAAGCCCCCTCCACTGCTCATGGGGTGAAGGATGGCTCCCTCGATGTTGCACGGATATTTGCGTGGAATGCGGCACAGTCCAACGCCAACTGCGGTGCCTGCGCCACACTAGATGGCTATTGGTTTCTGGACGTTGATGGCGACGGATGGATTGCTGGGATCCTGCTGGCGACCGGTCAGACCGCCATGCCCGACACCCTCACTACCACAACACACAGGGGCACCTACTTTTACTTCAAACATGATGATGTCAGCCGCACTATGGGAAACCTCAGCATCTCTGGTCTGGACGAGACCCGGTGAGAAGACCGGGAACTATCCGACAGCAGTCAAACTCCTATTTAAACGCAAAGCAGCCGTGCTCACCGGCGAGAAGCTCCCGGAGCACAAGCGGGCACGAGTCCAGTTTGCGACCCTCTGCGCAGACGCTTTAACCCACTCCCGATCCGAAAACTCTCCCAAGCAGACCTACGGACTGTCCACCCGGATTGCCACCATCTCTGAGGAGTGGGGATCACGCCCTGCGGAGTCCATAAAAAAGGCTGATTTGGTGGGCTGGTTGGATCGGGAGTACGAGGCCCGAGACTGGAAGGCGCCGACCCGCAACCGCTGGCAGGCGACCTTCAGCCTCATCTTCCGGGTCGGGATCGACAACGAGAAGCTCGACCGCAACCCCGTCGCATCCATCCGCCGCAAGACCGAGAACAACGACCGGGTCCGCTACCTCTCCGTCGAGGAGGAGGATGGCTATTCAAGGCCACGATCATCAAGCGGGTCCCTGAGTTCCTGCCCCACTTTCGCCTGTCCCTCCATACTGGGATGAGGATGACTGAGCAGTACTCGCTCAAGTGGAACCAGATCGACTTGGAGCGCAAGCAGTTGCATTTAGTAAAAACCAAGAATGGACGCCCACGAGTCATCCCCCTCAACTCCGTGGCGTTCTCCGCACTGGAGGAGCTTCGCGGGGATCATCCCTCCCGCGTCGTATTTCCATCGAGCATCCGGGGACCGGAGCCCAGCCTGACGGGAAGCCGGGGCTGGGTTGATGGCGTGGTCGAGGATGCGGGGGTCACAGATTACACGTGGCATTGTAATCGGCATACGTTCGCAAGTAGACTTGTGATGTCGGGGAAGGACCTGCGCACCGTCGCAGAGCTACTCGGCCATAGCACGCTGTAGATGGTCATGCGCTACTCACATCTCGCTCCGGAGCACCAAGCATCAGCGGTCGATGCACTGGTGCACTTTGGAAAACCAACCGCCACCAGTGCTTCGAGCAAGGGAAGAAGTCTGTAAATCGTTGAGTTAAAGAGTCGGAGAGGTGGCAGAGCGGTTCAATGCACCTGACTCGAAATCAGGCATACCTTTACGGGTATCGGGGGTTCGAATCCCTCCCTCTCCGCCACTTCTCTTCCGAGAACATCCCAAGATATTCAGTGGATCAAGCTAAACTCAAAAAAAAGCTAGGAGTTCCTCCTTTTAGCGTCCAGAACAGATCGGGGACAGCCGCGTTTGGTAATGGTATGTCTGGTGGTATTCAGATTTGTGGTTGATGGTACATTCGCCTTGAAGGCGGTTGGAGATGCCCTAATATGGCATTGACCGATACTGAAATCAAACGGGCGAAATCGGCTGATGAACCCTACAGAATGGCTGACTCCGGGAATTTGTTCCTCTGGGGGAAAGCTCTGGCGGTGGGCGTATCGATTTGAGGGCAACAGAAACTCATGACGTTCGGGAAGTACCCGGATGTCTTCCTTGCCCGCGCCCGAGAGCGCCACGCCCTGCAGCGGTCGATCTTGGCCGAGGGGCTTGACCCGATGGCACGAAAGAAAGCCGAAAAGACCGCTGTTCGGTTTGCCACCGAGAACGTCTTCGCCACTGTTGCCGGCAAGTGGCTCGAACACTGGAAGGACGATAAGAGCCCGCGTCACGTCGATTCGACCCAGCGTCGGCTCGCATCAGACATGCTCCCCACGTTAGGCGCCCTTCAGATGGACGAGATTCAGGCACCAGACATCGTCAACGTGGTCCGAACGATCGAGACGCGGGGAGCCCGCGACGTTGCGAAGCGTGCGCTAGAAACCACGGGTCAAATCTTCCGGTTCGCAATCGCCCACGGCTATGCCAAGCGGAATCCGGCGAAGGAGATTGAGCCTCGCGACATCCTCAACGCCTCGGTGTGTCCGACAGATCGCGAAGTCGTGAAAGTTGGGATTCAGCATCGTCAGAGCGGCTTGCTGCTGCGCGAGCCGGCCGCGGTCGCTGGTTCCGGCATTTTGGACTTTTCGCTCCTCACACAAGACCGCATATATTCCGTGCACTATTTGCCTAGTTGGGACAGCCACGCCGCCCAAAACCGCAATACCTCAGTTGTGCGAAGCCGATCGAGCGCGAATTTGGCGTGAACCCGTTGCATCATGCCTTGAGAGGCCTGATATTGAGGCCCGCGGTTTCATCGATAACCAAGAGTGTGCCGTCAGGGACAGCTGCAAACCTCTGCGTCAGGCTACTTGGCCAGCGCACGGAGATATCCGGCTTCGTGGCGTCGCCAAGATCGAAGTGCAAGCGGGAATCGTTATTGGAGTAAAAGCTCGACTGGCTGACGACCTCTTGCGTCTGTGTCTTGCCTCCGTAAGAAAGTGTCACTTAGCGCCGATGGCACTCCGGCTTGAAGTGCGGCCTATAAGTTTGACCTTGACCCAGCGGCTCGAACCCGTGAGATCGTTTCGCAGCAGGGACGGGGGTTCATTCAGGTTGACGATCAGTATGTCCACATCGCCGTCGTTGTCGAAGTCCCCGAAGGCGCAACCGCGACTGCAGTGGGGCGTGGAAACGCCGGGCTCCGCCTCGTCGATCAGCTCTTCAAATTTGCCGGCACTCAAATTACGAAATACCACTCGAGGCGTTTGAGCGGATAAGCGGCTAGCTTCGCGGCAATTTTAGGATAGACGTTACCGGTGACAAAAAAGATGTCGGGCAGACCGTTGTTGGTAAGAACAACTATCCCTGCTCCCCAGCCTATGAACCTCGTCTCAACCGCGATGCCGGCAGCGAGGGTAGTGTCATCGAAGTTTTTCTTGCCGAGGTTGCGATAGAGCACATTGGTATCGTCTGCGAAATGGGTTTAGAAGAGATCGAGGCGTCCTTCGAGAAAGCAGTCGCCGATTCCAATTCCCATCTCAGCCTGTTCCATGCCGTCTTCACTTAGGGCTACCCCGCGTTGCACGGCCTCCTCGCGGAACGTGCCGTCATGGTTATTCATGAAGAGAAGGCTCGGGGTTGAGTCGCACGAAACATAAATGTCGGGCCGTCTATCATCGTCGAAATCAGCGGCGACGACTGTCATGCCGTAGGTCTCCCGATTACCACCAACTCCGCTGTGACGGCTGACGTCACTGAAGGTGCCATCGCCGTTATTGCGGTAGAGCTGGTGGTGACCATATGGAAGGCCGCGCGGGCCACAGTTAACGGGCACGCCCTTGAAGTTGCAGTGGTATCGGCTCAGGGCTTGGGAGCGTACTCGAAGTCGAAGCCAACGTAATTACTGACGAAGAGATCGAGATGGCCGTCGCGGTTGTAATCCGTAAAGGTGCAGCCCGCCCCCCAGCGTGCCGGGCCTCCGTGCTCCAACCCGGAAGCCTTGGTCACATCGGTGAAGGTGCCGTTTCCGTTGTTTCGAAACAGCTTGTTCTCGCCCCACTATGTGAGAAACATATCTTCAAATCCGTCATTGTTGTAGTCACCGATACAAACTCCCGAGGCCCAACCGGTGGACCAAAGACCAGCCTCGGGGTTACGTCGGTGAAGGTTCCATCGCGGTTGTTTTTATAGAGGCGGTTGGTGGCATCGGCTGGAGCAATGCCGACCTTAGTGCCGCAAAGCAGGAAGATATCAAGCCAACCGTCGTTGTCATAGTCGATAAAGGCGCAACCGCAGCCGATCGTCTCAAGGATGTACTCTTTACGGTCTGGCTCACCATAGATCGTCTTTTGCTTTAGTCCGGCTGCTTGCCCAATGTCGCTGAAACGCGCACGAAAAGGCAGTCCTGAAGCTTTGCCGCGGGGCTGTGGTTTGACTCCACGAGACGCCACGCCTTGGCCCAAGACATTGGCGCAGGCCGCACCCAGACCGAGTTCAACGAAGGTTCGTCGTGTTATTTTCATGGGGCTCGCTGCGGTAGGGCTGCCGGTGCGGTACCGGGATTATCGAGGATCAAGTGGGTTCTATTTTTTTCGATTTCTCGAGCGCGTTCCTCGCCAACCGCCTGCGCGAGTTGTGCAGCAATCCGAGTGGCATCTTCCATGCGTCCTGAGCGGCGGTATGCGGCGACAAGCTGGTTGAGAGCTGTGCGATCCATAGGCTCCAATTTCACAGCAGCCTCCAGTTGAGTGATGGCGGTGGGAAGCTGCCCCGCTTTCATATGCAATTTGCCAAGCTCCGCGTGGGCCTGGGCGAAATCGGGTTTGCGCGCGACTGATGCGGTAAGCAGGCGTTGGGCCTCAATGAAGTCGGGTTGCCCCGGAGCAGCGCCCTTGCGAATAAGAATGTCTGCCAGCATGTAATTGAGCACGGGGTCGCCCGGCTGATCTTTAAGCTTCTTGGTCAAAATAGCTTGTACAGCTTCAAGATTTCCATCATCGCGCAGCATCAATCCCAGACCAATGGTGCCAAATGTCTGCGAAGGAGAAATGCGGTCGGCAGCCTCGAAGTCTGCTTGAGCCTGGTCGTTCTTCGCGACTTGAGTATATACAGATCCACGCACCGGATGGAGCGCACCGGACTTGGGATTGTTGAGAATTCCGGCATCAGCACACCGAGAGCAACCTCGGGAGACTGATGATCCATGCTGAGAATGGCGAGATCGATATACTGGCGTTCATCGTGCGGATCGAGCGTAATCGTTTTGCGGTATGTCTCAATCGCTTTCCTCACCTGATCGTTGCCTGCGTAGGCGTTGGCGAGCAGATTCATAGTGTCGGGGTCCAGATGGGTGCCTGCGGTGCGGGCTTGTTCTAAAACGTGAATGGCATCGCGAAAACGCCTTCTTTCAACATAGACACTCGCCAGATCATAGTTGGTCGCGAGATCTGCGGGGCTGTGCTCGTGAAGTCGCTCAAAGTGCGAAACCGCGGCAACACTGTCTCCACTGCGTCCGAGGCATACGGCAAACTGCAGCTCCGCCCTTGCATCCGCGCAAGTGCCGTAATCGTTTGTGTGTGACCAGGTATATGAGGCCTGGTAGTTGAGATTGCGTAAACGCTGATTCATTGTGAAGTTCAGACCGTAATAGTTGAACGATGACAAATTGCTGACATAGTTGATTCCCGAAAAGCTCGGGTTCAGTCGGGTCAATTTGCCGTTGTTGCGGATCAGATCGCCTGCGCTCCGATTGAAGTCGGTACCACTCAGTTTTCGTACGCAGAGGAGCCGACGCCGTTGATTCCCAAGACGAAGTGACCAGGCAACTCTGTCGTCACGCCGAGCGTGTAGTTCAGTGTCTTGGGGATTTTGATCCTGGGATCGATGCCGGTAATACCAGCCCCGGCTCCGGGTACACCCCCATGCTCATCCAGGCCCGTCGCGGGCAGCGTTGGATATACATACCCATACGGCGCCACTTTTCCTGTCCCGAGTGAGAAGATCGCCTGAATTGGCTGGGTGGGAGAGAAGAATGGAAAGATCCAACCTGGAGGATTACCCCGCAGGCCATCGACTACCTGACCCAGGGTGATCTGGTCGCGGTACATGCCTACTCCGCCATGAACACTCGTCTTGCCAGTGGCATACGGCTGCCATGCAAAAGCCGCCCGTGGGGTAAAGTTGTTTAACTGGCGGCTTTGAAAGACCTTGCTAGTCTGCTTTACTGATGCGTTAGCAAACTGTGCATCGAGAGCACTACCTTTAGCGTGCCCGATCTTTTGTACCAGTTGGATTGTTAGTGTAGCGCAGCTTTTGATGTACGGGGATAGCTGCCGGATGGGGCGTGGAGAGCCGGGAAGCGCGTAGCGATTCCGGGCTCTCCGCGCCCCGTGAGATCGTTGTCAGGCACCCAGGCTTCTGGTGCGGGTGAGCGATAGCCGAGCGACGAGTGCGGTCTGATGGTGTTGTAGTGGACCCGCCAGCGTTCAGCCAGGACCTGCACCTCTTTGAGCGAGTAGAAGATCTCACCGTTGAGGAACTCGTCGCGCAACTTCGAGTTGAAGCTCTCGCCGTAGCCGTTCTCCCAGGGGCTTCCGGGTTCGATGTAGAGCGTCTTTGCTCCTGTATCTGCCAGCCACTTCCTCAGGTCCTTCGCGACGAACTCTGGCCCATTATCGGAGCGAATATGTTCCGGGACGCCCTTCAACACCATCACGTCCGCCAGAGCCTCGATCAACTTCGCGCTTGACCAACTTCGCTCCGGACGCACCAGCAAGCTCTCCCTTGTGTGCTCATCGATCAGATAACATCCTCACCGTCCTCCCGTCATGCGTCTTCGCGCTCACGAAGTCGTAGCTCCAGACATGATTGGTGTGCTCAGGGCGCAGCCGTACGCACGACCCGTCGGTGAGCCACAACCGCCCTCATGGCTTCTGTTTCTTTGGAACCTTTGGAAACGGCGGCGCATTCGGCACCGAAGGCTGGATCGATCCCAAGAATGACCTCATCCGCATCATGCTGGTGCAACTCTCCGACGGCACCGGCAACGCCCCCCGCTCCGTCGTAATGCAAATGGGCGAAGCCGCCGTGCTGGACGCCAAATAAGCGATCTGAGACTTGGGCTGCGATTTTCGGAAGTTTCCCAGGTTCGCGCACGAGACGAAAACGGGTGCCCCACGTCTCGCTTCTGAGACGTGGGATATGAGGTTCGTAGGACGAAGGTGCTGGTTCAGCCGGGTGCCCACGTCTCGCTTTGAGACGTGGGAAATGAGGTTCGCATGACGAAGGGCCTAGTTCGATACCAGCACACGGGCGACCTGCATTTCGTGACCTCCAGTTGCTATCGCAGGCGGCCCTATCTCGGAACTCCCGGCGCGCGAGACCTCTTTGAGAGATCTCTAGAGTCGATGCGTATCCGCTACGACTTCTTCATCACCGGCTATGTCGTCATGCAGGAGCACGTCCACCTTCTGATAAGCGAACCCAGCAGAGCGGTTATGGCGAAGGCGCTGCAGGTGTTGAAACTATCCGTGGCGGTTCAGCGCGAGGAGCGTCCATTCTGGCAGGCGCGATATTACGAATTCAATGTTCGTAGTGATCGCAAGCGCGCGGAAAAGCTAAAGTACATCCACGGCAATCCGGTCACGCGAGATTTGGTGGTCGAACCGGATGAGTGGGCGTGGTCCAGCTTCCGGCACCATTGGACTGGTGAGAACGGAATCGTGGAGATCGAGTCCTCGTGGACGGCCGCGCGGAGAGACGTGTCTACGCGAAAACCCACATCTCAAACGCGAGATGTGGGGCACCCATTTCGTTTGGGTCATGATCAGGTGTGGCCACCCGCCTGCTAGCGACCGTTTAAGTTCACCTCGATTCGGCAACCTCAATGTCATTTAACGTGCTAAGAAGATCGCCAATGCGATCATTTAGGACACTGAAGGTCTGTACACCCTTATCCAACGATTGTTCTGCTTGAACCTGAGTGTCAGCGCCAACAGCGGTACCTTGCAAAACGGCGAATTCGTTAACTAAACTTCGAAGGTTTTCGTCTCCAACTCGCGCATTCAACACTCTAACCTGTGCGAACGCGGCGGTGACCCGCTCGCTTTCATCGACGGGGCCTGCTATTTCTGACCAAACCGTGCCTGTCTCAGACAGTGGCTTCCGGCGCAGGTGTATGACTCGCACCGAGCGGAACAACTTTGTGAGCTCGACTTAAAGTTCAAGCAACGTTTCGCGCTGGAATTCGTTACGTCGATCAATTTGGGCGTCTCTTCGAATCGATTGTCGCGCTTCGCGCTCTCTTGATCGTGTCATGAGGTGGATTGACCACGCGGCAACCAGGCCTGATATCAGGGGGCCAAGAACGAGACCTATTACCTTGATGTGTTGCAACGCTTCCTTTGAGTCAAGCATGGAACGATTATCAACTACGTTATTAGGGATATCACTCAATTACATATCCGAGCCCAGGACTGGCAGGTACGGTGCACGCAATTCGGCGACGGCAGGATTTGGGGTGTGGGGCATCACGCGCTAAAAGTGTCGGCACTGGTGCGAAATGGATCAATGGCGCTGCCGTACCGCTCATAGGATATTTTTTGGGATATATGACTAGAATTGCCTTCGTTTTACTTAGGCAACATTGCCTGTTAGCTATTTTTCCTTGAGTTGGTAGCGGCATCGGGGATCGAACCCGAACTCTCTGCCTTGAGAGGGCAGCGTGTTAACCAATTACACCATGCCGCCGTGCCGTGGTGGGAACAGCGTCGCCAGCGCGAAGCGCCAACTCGACGAGTATATCAAGCTTACTGGCAATTGAAAATTTGCGACGGTCTGCTCGTGATTCCCGACGGCTTGATCGTGGATTCAAGAGATTTTTGATAAACCTTCTTTTCAGGCATGTGTCATGGTTCTAACCTATCCGGTTGTTCCCGGCTGTTCAAGAAGTTTTACACATTATAAAGCTGATGGCACGGGGGCCTGTTTGCGGCGTATACTTCGACGTTAATCCGGATACTCCCACTTCGCCTTCAGCCCTACACCGCTCGCTCCAGACGAGTAATCTCAACATACGAAACAGCACCACTGGAGTCTCCCATGAGTGTCATCGAAGAGCTGATGTAAGCACCATCCTTCTCCACGGCGAAGCAAGAGTTTGCCTTCAACCAGGCCACGTACCAGCCAGATACCACTTGTAACCCAGAACACGATCTTCGCGATACAGAAGTCAATGCACCCGTTCTGGTGTAGGCTGCGGCCGACTTCCATCTTCTGTAGAAGTATCATGAGGCAACAAATGGTTACTCAGTGCAGCAATCCCGAATGCAGAAAACCCCTCACTCACCTGAACAATGGACGAGTCATAAGGACCGTCCAACACCAGGGTGCTGTGCCTGTCATTCAGCATTATTGGTTATGCGGTGAGTGCTACCTGCGCCACGACTTCTCTATCTCGGTCGCGGACATCGTCTCCTGCATACGAAGGGAGCTACCGCAAGGGATGCCAAAGAAACACATATCCGGGCCTGGGTTTGCGGCATGAATTGGGTTATGAAGAAGGACTTTTGAAGGGGACGGGCCGCAGCGAAGCCCCGCCGTCAGCGGAGCCGAAAGGATCCGTAATCACCCGGTGCCGCCGGGCAGATTGGTTCCGATATTGCCGACAATTCCCTAACTCTCGTCGAATTTGCGCGCTCCAACGGCGGCAAAATCCGGTTGTTAAAGACCCGAGGTTGCCATTTTCCGTTTCACAGCCCAGATTCTACAGATTAGAGTTGGCCGCGCACTTCATTCAAGCAGTCCAAGAAGCGCTTATGACACCACGTTACACGCTTTGCTGCGCAGTGTTGTGTTTTGGTTTCATGACTTTTGCGTTCGCCCAGGATGCTGTCAAGGCCGAGCCGGCCCACTACAAAGTCGAGACAGAGAACACGCAAGTTCGGGTGCTGCGGATTCACTATGGGCCTCACGAGAAATCGGTCATTCACAGCCACCCGGCGTCGGTTGCTGAATACCTCAGCGACGGCGCCATCAAGTTTAACGATGCCAGTGGCAGGACCCAGGACGCGACTGCTAAAAAAGGGCAGGTCTTATACACTGCGGCTCAAACTCACTACCCCGAGAATACTAGCGACGCGTCTTTTGACGCCATCGTCATAGAGTTAAAAGGAGAGCAGCCAGCCAGTCAATAAGGCCGACTAACGAAATGGGAACCGAATGGGCAACCGCGCCGGATCACCCGGCGCGGAGCCTATATTCCCAGCTTCTTCACCTCGTCGTTGTAGTACTTGCGATACAGAATGTCCCACTCCTGGCTGCCTTCGGGGATGATCCTGCGCTGCGAAGCAATCTTCAACCGCGCCGCCTGATCGATCTTCGTCTCTTCCGTCAGCAAATTCTCAAGAGCCTTGCGCGCTTCCTGCCGAATCGTATTGCGATCTTCCAGAAACTCGCACTCGTCCGTCTCCGCCAGTGTGTCCGACACGACGTGGGCCATCTTGTTGAGCTTGTCGCGAGAGATTCTCACAGGACCGCCTTGTACTTCTTGGCCAGCTCCAGCTTGACCTTCTTGAACATCTCGGCGTAGCTCGCGCCGGTCCGGTTCATCTCGTCCTGGTATGCATCCAGGATCACGCGCACTTCCT
>JANXZS010000229.1 GCA_025355385.1 Acidobacteriaceae bacterium
GGCGAACACGCCATGATTACCCTTTCCGAAGAGACAGGCGGCAAGTATTACTATGCGGAAGGCATGGATGTGGAGAAGGCTTTTGACCAGATTTCTGCCGATCTGCGCACTCAGTACCTGATCGGCTACTATCCAGTACATCGCATCGCCGACGCGGGTTTTCGGCGCCTCGAGGTGGATGTAAAGGCGCCGGGCGGTTCCAGCTATAAAGTCCGGCATCGGTCGGGCTACTACGCTGGCTCCAACCCCCAGTAGAAACCCCACGAAGACCTCGCTTCATGGTTACAATAGTGCTATGCCCCTCGAAACTTCATCGCGTCGTCGGCCCAAGTCCCCTCCTCCAGGAGAGACTGGGCAAGAAGCTCTGTACCTGCGGTTCCTGAGTGAGAAACAGGTGCAGGTCGTGGTTAAGTTGCGCGACGGCGAGAGTGTGCAGGGCTGGATTGAGTACTATGACGATCGCATGATCCGTCTGACTCGCCAAGGCAAGCCGAACCTCTTCATCTACAAGCAGCAGATTCGGACGATTACAGAGTATGCACGGCGGGAGAAGAGAGCTCCACGAAACCCCGCGGCCGCCAAAGTATCGGCAACGGCGGTCGTTTCCGGCGCAGCCATCGCCGAAGCGCAAGAGGCCGGCAAGTGAGTGGGCTACCGAAAAACATTGATTTAATTTTCGCAGGACCGGCGGCCAGGATCGCTGTCGAGGCGGGACAACTTGTGCGCGGCTTCTACCAGCGCGGAGTCGCGACCGAGTACAAGGGCGAAGTGGATCTGGTAACCGAGGCCGACCGCTCCTCCGAGCGGTTGATCCGCGAAAGACTGCTGGAGGTGTTTCCCGAGCATGGTATCTACGGCGAAGAGGGAACCCGCGATCGTCTGGATGGCCAATACAGGTGGTACATCGACCCCCTGGATGGCACCACCAACTTTGCGCATCGCTTCCCCGTCTTCAGCGTGAGCATGGGCCTGGAGCGCCGTCCACCGGGACTGCAGGAAAGCGAGGACGGCGAAATGGTCGCCGCAGTGGTTTACGATCCCATGCGGGATGAGTTGTTTGTGGCAGAGGCGGGGCGGGGCGCGTATCTGAATGGGGAGCGTATCCAGGTGTCACTTGTCCCGGAACTGGGGGAGGCGTTGCTGGCCACCGGTTTCCCCAGTCGCAAGCGCCACGACAATCCCAATATTCACTTCTATCAGCAGTTCACCTTGCGATCCCACGGCGTGCGTCGGATGGGATCGGCCGCTCTTGACTTGGCCTATACAGCCTGCGGCCGCTTTGACGGCTATTGGGAATTCAACCTCAATTCGTGGGATACCGCTGCAGGATCGCTGCTGCTGACCGAAGCTGGAGGCTCCATCACGCGCTTTGACGGCACTCAATTCCGTCTGGACAGCAGCGAGATTCTGGCCAGCAATGGCCTGATTCATAATGAGATCATGGTTCTTTTCCGGGAGATGTTTGCCGGACGCGACCTGGACCCCATCCCCACTCCAGCCGAGTTTGCAGCTCGCCGGGCAAGCCGCGAGGCGGGTCTGGTCAAGTGAAATATTCGGGACCATGCGATTTCAGCGGCCAGGTAAGACAGATGCGCAGCATACCCGTGCTGCTACAATTCAGGTAGAATTTAGTTGGAATCGGAGACGGCTTCTATGGCATATGTGATTGCGGAACCCTGCATCGGTACGAAGGACACTGCTTGCGTGGATGCGTGTCCAGTCGACTGTATTCATCCCAAGAAAGACGAAGCGAAGTTTGGCGAGACCGAGATGCTTTATATCGATCCAGTAGAGTGTATCGACTGCGGCGCTTGCGTACCCGCGTGCCCGGTTTCCGCGATTTTTGCCGGCGACGACTTGCCAGAGAAGTGGGCGCACTTTGCTGAAAAGAATACAGCCTTCTACGGTCGCTAGGTTCTTGCGAGTAGCACAAGCAACGCGCAGCTTCCGGGCTGCGCGTTTTGTTTGCGGAAGGACAGCGGTTTGATCGCTCACCAGGCTGAAGCAGTCGTGCTCCGCACCTGGCCTTTGCATGAAGCGGATCAGATCGTCTCGCTGTTCACACGCGACCAAGGCAAAATCAAGGGTGTGGCAAAGGCTGCCATGAAGTCGCGGCGCCGCTTTGGGGGCGCGTTGGAGCCGATGACGTACGTTCGCGCCAGCTACGCCGAGAAGCCCAAACAGGAGCTGGTGCGACTGGACTCATGCGAAATCCTGAGCTCGCCGCTCTCGCATCCGGTTGATTATGTGCGTGCCGCAGTGCTGGCCTTTTTTAGCGAGGTTCTGGAAGATACGCTGCCCGACCATGACCCTCAGGAGACGGTCTTCCGACTGCTGCTGGCCGTACTGGAATACACCCGAGTGGAGCAGCCCTGGATGCCGCTAACCTACTTCGCGCTGTGGGTTACACGGTTGATGGGCTGGCTGCCCGACCTGTCGCGATGCGTCTTTTGCAGTGTGCCGCTGACGGGTGCGGCCGCCTTCTTCCACTCGCAGGCGAACGGCCTCTTCTGCGCGCAGCACAAACACGGTGGCTACAGCCAGCTCTCGTTTGACTCGCACGCGCTTGCCTTACGAGTCTTCCGCTCACCCATCTCGGCGCTTGTCACGGAGCCCTGGCCGCGCAATCGAGCTGTGGATCTGCGGCGCTTCGCGTTGCGATCCCTGGAACGAAACATGGAACGTAAGCTCACGACAGCAGCCGTTCTATCCCGTCTGGGCGGCTGACGGCGAACCGCATCGTTTAGAATCCTTACTATAGAAATTCATTTGAGAGAGTTGCAGGCGTGGCCTCGATTGCTTCATCCATAAACGACAGGAACGAAGACTCCTCCGCGACAGGCGCTCGGCGCGTGCCGCTTACCTTTCAGCAACTGCTGTTTCGACTACAGAGTTTTTGGGCCGAACGCGGATGCGTGCTGCAACAACCGTACGACGTTGAGGTAGGTGCGGGCACCATGTCGCCGGACACGTTTCTGCGCGTGCTGGGGCCTAAGCCGATCAACATCGCTTACGCGCAGCCCTCACGCCGACCAGCGGATGGACGCTATGGCGAAAACCCGAATCGTTTGTTCAAGCACACCCAATTTCAGGTGATTCTCAAGCCTCCGCCGGTCAACATTCAGGAGATCTACCTGGAGTCGCTCGGCGCTATTGGCATAGATCTGCGCTTGCACGACTTGAAGTTTGAAGAAGATAACTGGGAGTCGCCCACTTTGGGCGCGTGGGGCATCGGCTGGCAGGTGATGCTAGATGGGCTGGAGATTACGCAGTTCACATACTTTCAGCAGTGCGGCGGGATTGATCTTGATCCCCTCTCCGGCGAGATCACCTATGGTTTGGAGCGCATCGCCGCCTTCCTGCAGGATGTCGATTCGATCTACGACATCGTGTGGGCGCACGACGCTGGGACAGGGCGAGCCGTGACCTACGGTGAAGTGCGGCTGCCCGAAGAATTGCAGTTCTCCGTTTACAACTTTGAGTACGCCGATGTTGAAAAGCTATGGGAGCACCTGCGCCTCTATGAGGCGGAATGCCAGTCTCTGGTCGAGCACTCGCGACATATTCCCGAGGATGCCGATCTGGCGACCCGTCGCCGCTTCCCGCTGCTGGCAGCCTATGATCTTTGTCTGAAGTGCTCGCACCTGTTCAATCTGCTGGACGCGCGGGGCGCCATTTCGGTGACCGAACGAGTCGGCGTGATAGCGCGGATTCGGGTGTTGGCAGTCGGCGTTGCCAAGGCGTATGTCGCTCAGCAAGCCGGCTAGTCAAGCTGATTGAAAACGGGAAGAATTGAGCCAAGGCAACAATTTTTTAGTTGGGGCAGCAAGCCTTGCGGGGAACGACCTCCCCTGGAAGAAGATAGAAATCGAATGGCTGACTTTCTCTTTGAAATTGGACTCGAAGAAATCCCTGCGCGAATGATTGCCGCGGCTCTTGCTGATCTTTCTCAGCGCGTGGAAGCGCTACTGGTAGGCGAAAGACTGCTGCCGGAGCGGCATGCGGCAGTGCTGTCGTACTCCACGCCGCGCCGTCTCGCCGTCCAGGTATTTGGCGTCCTCGCGAAACAGCAGGACATGGAGGAACAACTCACCGGCCCATCTTGGAAGATCGCTTTCAAGGACGACATTCCGACGCCTGCAGCCCTGGCCTTCGCGAAAAAGGCTGGGATTGAAGCCAGTGGGCTGTCCAAGGTGACGAACGCCAGGGGCGAATATGTTTCGGCCACCGTCAAGCGTCCGGGCCGCACCGCAATTGAGGTCCTCACCGCGCTTCTCCCGCACGAAATTTCAGGCATTTACTGGCCAAAGAGTATGTATTGGCGGGCGGGAAAGCCGGAGCGTTTTGTGCGGCCTTTGCGCTGGCTGCTGGCAATGTTGGATGGCGAGACGGTGCCGGTGGAGTTTGCGGGCCTCACGGCCTCGGATAAGAGTTACGGTCACCGCATCCTCCACGGCGATGCTTCGGTGACCATCGCCAATGCCGGGGACTACGTTGCTGCCCTCGAAGACGCGAAGGTAATGGTAAGCGTTGAAGCCCGCATCCATCGAATCCGCAAGGCTCTTGATGTGGCGACGCGTACGGTCGCCGGAGCCCGCTGGCGCGAGGATAAAACTCTTTTCGACACGGTTGCGAATCTCACGGAGTGGCCTTCGGTGCTGCTGGGCAAATTTGAATCTGAATACCTGACGCTTCCTGAGGAAGTCCTGGTGACTGTCATGCGCGACCACCAGAAATATTTCGCGGTGGAAAGCGCGGATGGAAAGTTGGCACCATGTTTTCTTGCGGTCCTGAATACAGATGGTGATCCGCAAGGACTCATTCGGCATGGCAACGAACGTGTGCTGCGGGCACGGTTCAACGATGCCCGCTTCTTCTGGAACTACGACCAGAAGATAAAACTCGATGATCGAGTAGAGATGCTGAAGGCCGTCACCTTTCAAAAGGATCTTGGCAGTTATCATGCGAAGACTGAAGCTAACGTGCGATTAGCGGAGAAGCTTGCCGATACTATCGCGCGTGCTGGCGTGTCTCACGACAAAGCGGAATTGCTCAAGGCGGTGAGGCTGGCCAAGACTGATCTGACAGCGGAACTGGTAAAGGAGTTCACCGAACTGCAGGGAATCGTCGGCGGCCTGTATGCGCGTGCTCAGGGACATGGCGAAACCGTCGCGCAGGCGATCTACACGCAGTACATGCCAGCGTTTATGGAAGACAGTATTCCAACCAGTGTCGAGGGGCAGCTTTTGGGGCTGGCAGACCGCATGAATGCGATCGTGGATATGTTCGCAATTGGGTTACACCCGACGGGTTCAAAGGATCCATTCGCATTACGCAGAGCAGCGAACGGCGTCATCAAGATTCTGGCGGAGTCCGCCTTACCCATCCAGTTGCCGCAACTTCGCGACATTGCCGTTGAGACTTCCCGGCAAGACAGCGCCGCCGAAGCGTCTGGCCCGGTTCTTCAATTTCTAGAGGAGCGGCTGGAGTTCTACCTTCGCGATGTAAAGGGATTCGCGTATGACGTGACCAAGGCAGTGCTGGCTACGGAGCTCACTACAGTTCCCGACGCAATCAATCGCGTGAAGGCGCTGACCACAGTTCGTGGGTCAGAAGATTTTGTCGCCATCTCCGGTGCCTTCAAGCGGATCAAGAACATCCTCAGGCAAGCCTACGAGAAAGGTGAAGCCATCACGACGACGGTGGACGCATCGCTGCTGCAGGATCCCGCTGAGAGTTTGTTGGCTGATCAAACTGCCGCGCTGGCACCTCGGGTCGAAGCTCTTCGTAACAATCAAAGTTACAAAGAAGCGCTGGAGCAGATTGCCACGCTCCGTCCTGCGGTTGACGGCTTCTTCGACAAGGTAATGGTGATGGCTCCGGAGTCGGACTTGCGGCGCAACCGATTGGCACTGATCGCTTCCGTGCTGCACGGATTCTCACGCATCGCAGACTTCAGCGAAGTTGTGGAGAGCTAGAATCCACTGGGTGGACAAGCCGCCAGGAATGAGCCGTTGCACGTCACATTCCTGGCTGCGAATGCCCCCCGGTTCACCCAGTTTGAAGTTGTAAGAACATTACAGAGCGGAGTTGCCCGTCATCACGCCCTGGTAAACGTAGATAGTCCGCTGGCTAGCGTGGTAGACCAGCAGACCGCTTTCTTTCTCGACGCCGCGGAGTGGAAATTGTACGTCGTCTCTGTTCGCGTGCATTGTTCTGGCAGTTGCGCTCTACTGCCCCGACAGGAAGCAGGCGATCGCCTGCATTGTCCCAGCAAACCACTGTCTCTGATCTCTCATTCTTGCGTGACCTCCAGGCGCTGCATATCAGCCTGGCTCAGAAGTTGGTGAAGATCAACAATTCGCTCGCCGCAGAGATAGGCCGCACCGTCGCCGGGGCCCTTTGCGGTTCAAGCAAATGCACCGCAGCATCCAGTGTCAGCGTCTAAACTGACAGTATGGCCGATCAAATATATCTCAGCCTCTGGTTTCCGAACTTTCGTCTGGAGGCCCTTGCACCGGCGGTGGTTTCGGTGCTGAAGCAGTTTTCCCTGGTGGGCGGGGCGTCCTATCTCTCTGCTTCAGCTGCCTATCCCATCTCGTGGAACGAAGCTCCGGTTTTCCAGCACATCTTCGTCGACCCGGAGGGTGCGGGCTTTAACGAGGCCGTTGCTGAGGCTATGGAACTGCTGCACGATGACTTTGCCTACGAGTTCGAAATCAAGTGGGACCTGTGGGCCCCCGTCGAGGAGGGCGGTCTCGACGTGGTGTGGAAGAAGGAGCCCTGCACTGCGCGCGTAGTGGGTTTCGGGCCCGAGTTCGATGAAGGCACCTACGAGCAGAACGGGCATGTGCGCGTCGATTTTGGCTTGGACACGTTTTTTTTGCACGACGACGTAGAACTCGATCCTGACGGCGCTGAGTATGTGAAGCGCAACGTCGCCTTGCTGGTGGAACTGACAAACGCCATCCAGTCTAATTGCAGTATCAGCAGTCGTCTGTTGTGGTCTGAGTCGGGGGAAAATCTTGCTCAGAAGCTGATCGCGAGACTGCAGAGGCTGAACTAGCATGTGCTTCCCGCGCGTATGTGCCCTGACCACGCGTGTGCCGAAAATGAGAAGATGGCTTGAATGCGCGTAACTGTTGAAAGGGTCCGGATAGGCATTGTCGTACTAGCAATTCTGCTGGTGATGACGATCCTTCTAGTTTTTGGAGTTGCGCGCTTTGCGCGACGACATCTGATACATGACCTTCCCGAAAGACTGGGCGTTCGTATTCAGTCGTCAGCCGATGGATTCACGTTTTCGAAGTCCCAAAAGGGCCGCACGCTATTCACTCTCCATGCGTCGAAGGTAGTGCAGTATAAGGGTGGCGGCCGCGCCACTCTGCATGACGTCAGCATTGTCCTTTACGGCAAACAGGGAAATCGCGCGGATCGCATCCACGGTGCCGACTTTGAGTACGATCCGGTCAGTGGTATTGCCCGCGCCGCCGGCGATGTCGAACTTGACCTTCAGGCGCCTGACTCGGGCGGCTCTGGTACGGCGCCCGCGCCGGACCCCGGCGAGTCGACCATCCACGTGAAGACGAGCGGCCTGGTCTTCGACAAGAACACCGGCATTGCTTCTACTGACAAGGGGGTAGAGTTCCGATTTCCGGAGGCGGCGGGGAAGGCCACCGGCGTACGTTACGACTCGGAAAAAGGTGAACTGGTGTTGAACAGCGCGGTCGAGATGAGCCGTAGCATGAATGGCGAAGCGTTTCTTCTACACGCCAGTCACGCGCAGATTCTGCGTGACACGCGCCAGGCCATCTTGCTGAACGTTATTTCGGAATATCGGCAGGATCGCAGCACCGCTGACGAGGTGACCCTCTATTTCCGTCCTGACGGTTCGGCAGACCATGTGGATGCGCGGGGGAATGTCCATCTCGCTACCGATGATGGCCGGCAATTGACGGCGCAGCGCGGTTCCATGCTACTGGACCAAACCGGCCAGCCGCTGAGTGCCCGGCTTGCTGGCGGGGTGCTCTTCGACGCCGAGGATGCGCAGCACCGCATGCGCGGGACGGCGGGTGAGGGCACCGTGGAGTTTGGCAGCAAGGGGATTCTCCGCCATGTGCAGATGCGCAATTCCGTCACCTTAATTGATCAGCAACTGAGTTTACCCGACGATCCCAACGGATCAGGCACGCGACAGATGCGCTCAAGCCGGCTGGACGTGGACTTTGTGGCTGCTGCGAATCGCTATTCGTCTCCTAGAACCGTCCTGGCGACGGGAGATGCGGTGGTGACGCTGCATACGATTCGTTCCCAGGGCCCCCAGCAGGACGCGACTTTGCAGGGAGACACGCTGCTCGCAAACATCGGCGAAGGCACGATCTTGACCAGTTTGGAAGGGAAGGGCCATACCCGTCTCACGAATGTCTCCGCGGACGGCCTCACCCAGACCAGCACCGGCGATTCGCTGCTGGTGAAGTTCGACCGGGACACGACAAAACATAAGGCGACCGCCAATAAAACCGCTGGCAAAGTTCCCCCGTCGGGAATCATTCCGGCCCATTCTGCTGCTATCGAGATTCAATCCGCGTTGCAGCAAGGCAACGTAACGTTGACGCAGACTCCGGGTAAGCCGGACGCCAAAGCTGCGGCGCAATCATCGTTGACGGCGAAGGCTGAACGGGCCTCGTACACCGGCAGCGATCAGGTACTTCGGCTGGAAGGAACGCCACACATCTCCAATGGAAATCTTGATATCTCGGCGCAGATTTTTGAGGTTGTCCGCGGCAGCGGCGATGCCCTTGGCCGGGGAGGGGTCAAGGCGACCTACCAGCAAGGCTCGAGCGCCGCGCCCCTTGTCTTTGGAGGCCAGGATCCAGTCCATATCGTGGCCGAGCGGGCCAACCTGATGCGATCCTCTGGCGATGCTGTATTTCGCGGTCACGCGCGACTGTGGCAGGGGGCAAATTCGATCGCCGCGCCGGTAATTGAGCTTTCTCGCACGCAACAGACGCTGAAGGCCCATGGCGAGGGAGCCGCGAGCCAGTCAATGGTGAACGCAGCATTCCTTAGCCCGTCCGGCGTAGTCAAACAGCAGCAGGTGGTGCGCGTGCACAGCCAGCAGCTTATCTATTCCGATGCTGAGCGTAAGGCCCTCTTCCGGGGAGCCGTGGTGGCGGAGGATGCAACGGGCACGATTCGATCCGATGAAACCGAGATTGTACTGGCACCGGGCCAGCAAGCACCAGCACAGGAGGGTGAAGGGGTGCAGGGTCAGGTGGATCACTTGATCGCGACCGGCCACGTAAGTCTGGAGCAGGCCGGCCGTAGGGGAACTGGCGAGAAACTCGTATACACCACCCGGAGCGGTCTATTTGTGTTGGGCGGCACTGCTTCCGCCCCGCCCCGACTCGTCGATCCCGAGCGAGGCACAGTAACCGGGGACGCGTTGATTTTCAATAGTCGCGATGATAGCGTCACTGTAAGCGGAGAAAAGTCGGGCGCCGTCACCGAGACGCGCGTTCCCAAGTAAATGCAGAAGCTTTCGACCGAAGAGATAGGCAAGTCGTACAAACGACGCCAGGTAGTGCGCGGCGTGAGCCTGGAGATTTCGCAGGGGGAAGTGGTTGGTCTGCTGGGGCCGAATGGCGCGGGCAAGACCACTATTTTTTACATGATCGTAGGCCTGCTGGCGCCAGAGACAGGCCGCATCCTCGCCGATGCTGCCGATATCACGCGCGTTCCCATGTATCTTCGGGCGCGCCAGTATGGCATCAGCTATCTTCCCCAGGAACCATCCGTGTTTCGCAAGCTCACCGTAGAGGAGAACATCCTTGCGGTGCTCGAGGCACAGTCGCTGTCATGGGAGATGCGCAGGAATCGCACCGAGAAACTAATCGATCAGCTGAATCTCGGGCATATACGGAAAACGCGCGGCTATGCGCTTTCAGGGGGCGAGCGCCGCAGGGTGGAGATTGCGCGCTGTCTCTGCATTCTGCCGTCCTTCATCCTTCTGGATGAACCCTTTTCGGGCATCGATCCCATTGCGGTTCTTGACTTGCAGCAAATTATCTTTGATTTGAAGGCGAGTGGTATCGGTGTGCTCATTACTGACCATAATGTGCGGGAGACTCTCTCGGTGACCGATCGGGCCTACATCATCAACGAGGGCAGAATCTTCAAAGCGGGAACCCCGGAGGAACTGGGACGGGATCCCGAGGTTCGCCGGGTCTACCTCGGCGAAGGATTCTCACTGGCGTAGCGTTTATATCACCACTTTTAAGTTCCACACCATACTCCTTGCGTAGAATGTACGTGAGGTCAATTGCCAGGTATCAAATAGTCAAGCCTATGTCCCTCTTGCAGCCCAAACTCAATTTGAAAGTATCGCAGCGACAGATCCTGACCCCCGGGCTCATGCAGATGGTCAGCGTCTTGGCGTTGAATAAGCTTGAACTCAAAGAGATGATCAACGCCGAGATTGTGGAAAATCCAGTCCTCGAGGAATTGGAAGAAAATCTTCCCTTGCTCGATGAGGTGGCGGGGCGGGAAGCCGAACGCGAGCGCTCGGTGGAACAGATGGCGGCAGATGCTGCCAAGGATGAGAAGACGGATCCCTTCGACGAGATCGACTTTGGATCGTATTTTCAGGATTATCTGGACCCTGGATACAGGACGCAGAGCAACTTCGAAATCAGCGACAAGCCCTCATTCGAGAACTTTCTTTCGCAACCGAGCACGCTAACCGACCATCTTTTCTGGCAGCTTGGTTCCCTCAGCCTTTCCCAACCGGTGCGAGAAGCAGCCGAATATATCATCGGCAACCTCAATGAGGACGGTTACCTGACGGCTACCGACGAGGAACTGCTGGAAGGCTTTCTTCGCGAGTACATGGGAGTTCAGGCAGCACCCCTTGATCCCTTGACGAACGACGCATCGCAAAGCAATGGTGAACTGCTTCTTGCGGCAGCGGCGTCCACCGTACCCGCGTTTGCTGTTCCCATCACACACCCTGCGAATGGACCGGGACCGCGCCTGACGAGGCCTTCACCTCGAAGCGCTATCTTGGATCATCCCGAGGCCGGCAGTGCCCGCAAGCGTCTCAAGGCCGCTCTCACCATCGTGCAGGCAATGGATCCCCTAGGGATCGCAGCACGCGATCTTCGCGACTGCCTGCTGATTCAGATTCGTGCCCAATGCTGCGGGCTCGCGAACATCTCCGCTGACAATCATTCGGCGGCAAAGAGCACTTCGGTGACACAGCCTGAGGGAGCCGACAGTCTCGAACCGGAAACCGGCCAAGCAGGAGCGGCTGCCGAAGATCCCACTGCCCTGGTAGAGGACGTGGAACTGACCGAGGAAGACATTCGCGCCCATCTCGCCAATGCCAGCGTGGAGGAGAGCAAGCGCTTGCTTGAAAGCGCAACTCGGATTGTGGAATCGTACCTCCCTCTGTTACAGAAGCGGGATCTTCGCGAACTGGCTAAGGCTGTTGCCAGGCCCCTTGAGCATGTGCAGCGGGCATTCGAGGTTATCCGCACTCTCGATCCCCGACCGGGACAGCGTTATAACCGGTCAGAGGCGAGACTGATTGAGCCCGATGTTGCCTTCGTAAAGCGCGGCGACGAGTTCGTCGTCGTCATGAACGAAGAAGATCTCCCCAGCCTTCGATTAAACCAGGGCTACCGAAAATTACTTTCGCAGGATGGAACCGAAAAAGACGTAAAGGATTACGTCAAGGAGCGCTATCGTTCGGCTCTCCAGTTAATGCGCAATATCGAGCAGCGCAAGAATACGATTTTGAGGACGTGCGAATCCATCGTTCGGCGGCAGCAGGAATTCCTAGAGTATGGTCTGGAAGCGCTGAAGCCGATGATGATCAAGGAAGTTGCGGAGGAGATTGGCGTCCATCCTTCCACTGTAAGTCGTGCCGTCAGCAGCAAATACGTGCACACGTCGCAGGGAGTTTTTGAGCTGCGCTTCTTCTTCTCTGAAGGCGTGAACGGGCCGGAGGGAGCGGGTACGCCGCTGATGCTGCTCAAGCGCAAGGTGAAGAAGCTGATAGAGGATGAGGACTCGCACAAACCCCTCACCGACGATCAGATTGCCCACTTGCTGCAGACCCATGGCATCAACGTGACGCGGAGAACGGTAGCCAAATACCGCGAAGATATGCACATCCCCAGCACTCATCAACGTCGCGTTCGCGATTGATGTACACTCTAGGCCCTTACATCTAAGTTTTGCGTCCGGAGGTAATGATGCAAATTGAATACACCGGCAGACAGGTGACAATCACCAAGCCCCTGCGCGCGATGGCGGATGAGGGAATTGAACGAATCGGCAAGATCCTCGGCAAGGCAACAATCGCTCATGTTGTATTGACCGCGGAGAAGTATCGGCAGATGGCGGAAGTAACGGTTAAGTCGCGCTTGCAGACGATACTGGGGGCGTCAGAGTCGACCAACCTGGAAATCGCGCTGCGCGAAGCGCTGGAGAAGGCTGTAAATCAAGCGATCCGGTATAAAGAACGCATGCGTGACGGCAAGCGCAAGCCTAAGGAAGAGAAGCACGACGAGGAACCGGAACTGGCTCGCTCGCGACGCCCGGGGACCGCAACAGCCTTGGCGGCAAAGCCCAAAGAGAAACTCGTATCCAAAGCCAAGGGTCGCTCCAAGCCAGTCTTGCCAGTCACGGTCCACTCCTTTCCCGCGCGTGTCCCCATTCCTGAGCCTCATGTGGTTCGCTCTACGGATTCTGTAGCGCTACGGCCGATGACGCTCGACGAAGCAGTCAAAGAAGCGGAGTTCCGGGACCGGGACGTATTTGTCTTTCGTGATCTCGAGGGCACCGTGATGGTGCTTCACCGCATGCGGGATGGCAAGATGGAATTGATCGAAGCGCCATAACCTGCCGTTAATTCCTCTCAGTTGGACTGACCAATCTGGTCACCTTACCAAAGTGATAGCTGCGGCCAGGCTTACCTCACCCCTTATAGGGATAGCTGTCTAGCGCCGATCGTGGAACACTTCACTAGAGCAGAAGCAGGGATAGTGTGATGTATCCAGCGTCAGCGATGTAGGCATTTTCTGAATGAAAATGCCTGCAGAGATCTGTGGCTCACGTTACATTAACCCTGCTTCGGCTCTAGGCGAAGGATCGGTTCGCGAGTCATCCAGGGGTTGAAACAAATTCAGGTACGTTGTCTTCAAAGGAGCCGAGCCCTGCGGGGCTCTTCCTTTGAAAAAGCCCCGCACTTCGCGCTCTAACTACGACACAGTAGAACTGTCATTGCTCAGTGATTTTGAACACTTTGGATACCTTGGACACTCTTTCGTTTCTGCCGGGTCACTCGTTGCTGGAAGCCCTGCCATGTTGCGTTCTTGTGCAACGCGGCGGACGCATCGTCTACTGCAATCCGTCTGCCCGGACGCTGCTTGGTCTTGACCCATTTGCCGCAGTGGATCTTCCGGTATCCGAGGTTCTGCTGGGCACCTATCCCGGTCTAAATCTCACCCCGGAAACCATCGAGAGCGACACCACTACTAACCAGGCGGTCACGGGCGATGAGACTACCGGGTGCGTCGTGCCGCCAGCCGCAGCCCGTACCAGGTTCGAATGTGCTCTTGCCGGGGCGGGCGGGCACCCCATTCCCGTTTGTGGCAGCTACGTGGTTCTAAATGCTGAGGAGGTCATGATCCTGATTGCGGCGCTGCCGCTGGCCTCGAACGACGGAACCTCCGACCGCTCCACCTTCCTGGAGGAACTGCTCGACAGCTCGCCTGAAGCCAGTGTGATCACCCACGGTTCACGCATCCTGCATGCCAATCGAGAATTCGGCCGACTCTTCGGCTACAGCGAGGAGGAATCCCTTGGTAAAACGGTGCAGGAGCTTATCGTGCCGGAATCACGGGCGCACGAGTGGGACATCCTGACCCACTCCGTCGATATTCATGGTCGGGCATCCATGGAAACGGTGCGTCAGAATCGGACCGGAGAGTTAATCGATGTTTCGATCCTGGTGGCGCCGGTAGTGATGCTGGGGGAGCGCGTCGGTTACTTCGCAAGTTACCGCGACATTCGCGAGCAAAAGGCGATCGAGGCGCGGTTTCAGCATGACTCTCTGCACGATTCTTTGACGGGATTAGCAAACCGGGCCCTGTTCCTCGACCGCCTCGGAGCCACGATCGCCCGCAGGCTGCGGCGCGCCGACGCGAACTACGCCGTCATGTTTTTTGATCTTGACCGGCTGAAAAGCATCAATGACACCCTCGGTCACGCCAGCGGCGATCAGGTCCTTGTGACCATTGCGGCACGAATGCGCTCCTGCTTCCGGCCCCAGGACACGGTGTCGCGTTTTGGCGGGGACGAGTTTGCCATCCTGCTGGAGAATGTTAACGACTTTCCTGACGTGAAGTGGATCGCCAAGCGCATGCAGCAGGAGATCAGCAAACCGATGGAAGTGTTTGGACACCAGATCGTGATTAGCGGCAGCACCGGCATCGCTTTCGGAACCGCGCAACACACCGAGGCAGACGAGGTATTACGCGATGCGGATTTCGCGATGTACCGCGCCAAGTGCGACGGCGGCGGCAAGCATGCCATCTTCGACAGCACCATGCAGTTAGAGGTAAGCGCCCATGTGCAGAAGGAGCATGAGCTGCGCCGCGCTCTTGATG
>JANXZS010000267.1 GCA_025355385.1 Acidobacteriaceae bacterium
TCCTTGCTATCAACTCCGATTAGCAACGATGGTCGAACTGCGGAATTGCAGTCCCCCACGCATGATGCTGCTATTCGCTTGAATTGGTTCCGGGGGAAGAAAAACGGCGGTTAGTAACTGCATACGAAAGGTTGCATGCCGAGGGGTCTCTGGTCGACCTCGGCTGTCCGCGAGAAGCGTCGTGGAGCAACGATCATCACCATCGCACGACCTTATGGTCAGAGTAACAAACCCCACGACGAGAGCACATATGTAAGTGCTCCAGCTCCACTTGGAGGCGCCAATCTTACGAAGCGACCAGACTCGCAGCGATGCATACCGGACACGGTAAGAGGATGTATTAACTCTGGAGGGTCCAGAATTGCTTAGGCCGATGCCACGTTTCCTTCGTGGATCGGGACTACGCGTTCGAGCTAACATTGCAGCATGACGACGCTGCTTCTCAGTGAGCTATCGAGCTGAACTCAGTGTTTTCACCGATTGTCTGCGATAGGTCGTTACGAGAGCATGGGCTAAGGAGGCAATATGAATGTTCTACAGATGCCAGATCCGAAGTTGGAACTGGCTGACAGGATACAGCGTCACGTCGGGCTGTTAATGGTGGCGGAGGTCGTACCACTTCTGGGGTTCAAGCGAACGACCATCTGCGACATGTGCCGAGACGGCCGAATTCCTTATCTACGCTTCGGGGAGGGCTTCGATGCAGCATGACAAATCGGTAGCATCGCGAAGAGTGGGGACGGATGGTGTTGTAGTGAACCCGCCAGCGTTCCGCCAGGACCTGCACCTCCTTCAACGAGTAGAAAATCTCTCCGTTCAGCAACTCGTCCCGCAGCTTCGAGTTGAACGATTCGCAGTAGCCGTTCTCCCACCGACTGCCGGGCTCGATGTAGAGCGTCTTGGCGCCGGTATCGGCCAGCCACTTCCGTGCCCTTCGCTCACTCATGCCATGCGCTTGCCGCGCATGGCTCACCGCACAACGCCGTCGTTCAGAGCTTAGAGGTTTCCCGAGGCGATGTCCTTCAACACCGGCTTCTCCAGGCTCAGCTCATCCGGGATTAGACAATTGGGAGATCGGCGCCGCGAAACTCATCGCTCTGCGGGAGTCATTGAATCTGCAATTTCGGGTGGACGCTTTCAACGCGCTGAATCACGCGCAATTCCTCAATCCCGACAGCTATTTGAATCGAAGATCAAAAACTGGGCAGGCATTCGAATACCGATTAGACTGGAAAATGGCATCCTCTTGAAGCCTGTACTATACCTTCAGATCGAAATACGGAGCCGACGCGAGTGGTAAAAATCTGTCCGAACCGACTCGGTCCAAATAGCATAGTGCAGTACAAGCCGCGTCAACCTGCTCTCGCGATCGGCTCTATCTGCGCGGGTTTATTACTCAGCGCGGCGGTTGGCTGCCATACTGGGCAATCAACCGAAGCGATCGGACACAGTACGCAGCATCTCGATTTCAATCAGGATGTGCAGCCGATTCTGGCCAGTAATTGCTTTAGTTGTCATGGGCCTGATCCGGAGATGCGCAAGGCAGGGTTGCGGCTGGACTTGGAAGAATCGGCATTCCGTAAGCGGCCCGGCCATTCCGATGCCATCGTCCCAGGCCATCCCGACCAGAGCGAACTCATCAAGCGCATTGAGTCCAAAGACCCGCATCACCTCATGCCGCAGTCTCCCCAAGGCGAAGCCAGGCCCATGAAGCCCGCCGATATCGCAGTCCTCAAAGAGTGGATTAAAGAAGGTGCAGTCTATCGGCCGCACTGGGCCTTCGATAAACCTATCCGGTCGACCTTGCCCGCCGTGGCGCAAAACGATAGTTGGAAAAAAAATCCGATTGATAATTTTATCCTCGCGCGCCTGAAGAAAGCAGGTATGCATCCGTCTCCTGAGGCGAGCAAAGAGGTAATGATTCGCCGCGTCACCCTCGACCTCACGGGCCTGCTGCCAACCCCCGCGGAAGTCAAAGCATTTCTGCAGGACCGGTCACCCGATGCCTATGAACATCTCGTAGATAGGTTGCTTGCCAAGCCCGCGTACGGTGAGGAGCGGGCGCGGCATTGGCTGGATTATGCGCGCTACGCCGACACCTACGGCATTCATTTAGACAACAGCCGCGATATCTGGCCCTACCGTGATTATGTGATTCGATCATTCAACAGCAACAAGCCATTCGATCAGTTCACCGTAGAGCAAATCGCCGGAGATCTTCTCCCTGCGAAGAACATCGATCCTTTGATCGCCAGCGGCTATGTTCGCCTGGGCGCGAGCAGCAATGAAGGCGGCGCAATCCCGGAAGAGCTGCGCGCCAACATCTCCCGGGAGCGTGCCGAGGCCTATGGGGCCACATTTATGGGTCTGACCGTGGGTTGTGCGGTTTGCCACGACCACAAATACGATCCGACCTCGCAGAAGGATTTCTATGCGTTGACTGCATTCTTCAACAACATTGACGAGAAACCTTTCAATGGCGACCGACCGGTCTGGACACCGGTGGCGCGCATTCCCAAAGCTTCAAACCAGGAAGCCTACAACCGCGCTGTTACGAAACGATCGGAGCTTGCCGGTCAACTCGTCTCTTTGTGTTCGCAGGAGCGTGTCCTGATTTCGCGTTGGCTTGCATCGCGACAGCACCTGGCACAGCCTGTTCGCGCCGATAAACTCGACCTTCGGCTTCGCTTGGATGAAGGCGGCGGAGAGATATTGAAGAACAGTGCTCCTCATGCGCAGCAGACCAGTTTTTCCATTGGAAAATTCAAGCCACAATGGGGGGAGACTACCTGGCTCTGGCCTGATTTCCGGATGGACGCCAGCACGCACATCGCGTTGGGACAAACCGGCGACTATGAAGGAAACCATGCATTCTCTTCGGGCGGATGGTTCATGGTGCGCTCTGCGCCGAACTACACCCTGGACAACGCCACCGGTACTCTTCTCTCGAAAATGGATACGAACCAGCTCAACCGGGGCTGGGATCTTTCCATCGAAAAAGGGATTGTCAGCGTTGAGCTTGTTAACGAAGCGCCCCGAGGCTTGAAGGTCACCAAAATGGTCGCGGTCGCTAAGCAAATTGTCAAAAAAGAAGGCTTCGAGTATCCAACTCCGGTAGACCTAACGCCGAAGGACCTAGCCCCAAACAAGCCCAAGGCCAAAAAGGAAGCTGCCAAAACTGGGAAGCCTAAGGCGCCCACTCCCAGGCTGGGGAAGGACACTACGCCATGGATCGGCATCAAGGTTTCCGCGACCGAAGCTTTGCCCGTCGACGGCCATTGGAGACATGTCTTCTTCACCTACGACGGATCGGGCACAGCGTCTGGCGTCAAGATCTATGTGGATGGAGCACCGGTTGGAATGACCGTGGTGATGAACAAACTCGCTCAGAAAACCATCCGGACACAAGCCCCAATGCAACTGGGCTGGCGATATCCGGATGCCGATCCAGCGCGCGAGACTCGCTACCAGGACATCCGACTGTATGGACGCGCACTGACTCCGGAGGAAGCGCAGAGGCTGCCCTTCGAGGACTATGCCGCCGAGGTGATCAGTAGGCCTGCCGAGAAATGGAGCCGGGACGAGTGGCATGCGGTCAGCGATTTCTACTTCAACAACGTAGACCAAGGCTCGATCGCCATTCAGGAACAAATCCAGCAGTTGAATACGAAACTCAATAAGCTTTCGCGAGGCGGCGATCTGACCCTCGTTGCCTGGGAGAAGCCTTCGATCCCCTATGCCAATATTCTGACGCGAGGCGTTTATTCGGCGCGGGCCGATCGAGTAGAAGCGAACACGCCGCATTTTCTCCCCGCACTGCCATCAGGTGACGCGCATAACCGGCTGGCGTTGGCTAAATGGACAGTGAGTAGAGACAACCCGCTGACCGCGCGTGTGACAGTGAACCGGATGTGGAACGAGATATTCGGCGCCGGCCTCGTTGAAACAACCGAGGACTTCGGCATCATGGGACAGCGGCCATCGCATCCAGAACTGCTGGACTGGCTGGCTGTCGATTTCCGCGAAAGCGGATGGGACGTCAAGCACATGTACAAGCTGATGGTCATGTCGGCTACATACCGGCAAAGTGCGAAATCGACGGCTGAACAGCTGACCACGGATCCGAAAAATCTCTTGTTAGCCCATGGGCCCCGGTTTCGTATGGACGCGGAAACTCTGCGCGACATCGCACTCGAGTCGAGTGGGCTGCTGGTGAATACAATCGGCGGCCCCAGCGTAAAGACCTACCAGCCCGCGAATATCTGGGAGCAGGTAAGCCACAACTCAAGCGACACGCTGCATTACACGCAGGAACACGGCGACGCGCTCTACAGGCGGAGCATGTACAGCTACTGGAAACGCATGGCCACCATGCCCGATATGGATACCTTCGACGCGCCCATGCGCGATGTGGTTTGCACGCGCAGGCAGCGCACGGATACACCCTTGCAGGCCCTCGTGACAATGAACGATGTGCAGTGGATCGAGGCTGCGCGTGCACTGGCGGAGCGAGTAATCAGGGCCGCAGGGACCAGTCCCCAGCAGCGCCTTCAACTGATGGGTGAGCTCTTGCTTTCGCATGAACCACCCGCGCCGATGAAGGCAGTTCTCGAGAATTCGCTGGCGCAGATGCAAAAGCACTATGCGGCCGATCCCAAAGCTGCACAGGAATTGGTGGGCGTGGGCGAGAAGAAGAGAAATACATCGATTCCTCCTGCCGAACTGGCGGCATGGACGATGGTGGCAAGCGAAATGTTGAACCTGGATGAGACGGTAACGAAGTAGTGGAGAACACCCAATGAAGCAGCATCTTCTTTGTACCGATACAGAGTGTGAACCTGATGTGCTGAATCTTCCCGTCCCTTCTGAGTTGAGGCAGGAATGGGCTGTGTTGCAAACGCGACGCCACTTTTTGGGGCGCACAGGAAAGGTACTGGGATGGGCTGCCATGGCGAGCCTGCTGAGTGATCGTGCTCTCTGCGGGGATACTCGGCAGTCGGGTGCAAAAGGTCCTGTGGATCCCCAGGTCGCGGGGCCGCTAAAAATGCCCCAATTTGCCCCCAAGGCCAAGCGGGCAATCTACCTGTTCATGTCTGGCGGCCCACCGCAGATCGATCTGCTGGACTACAAGCCAAATCTGGCTGCGCTATACGACAAGGATATTCCCGATTCCGTGCGTGGCGGACAGCAATTGACGGGCATGACGGCGGGGCAGGCAAGGTTTCCCATCGCTCCCTCGCACTGGGCATTTAAGCGATATGGAAAGACAGGCACCTGGGTCAGCGATCTGCTGCCGAATACGGCGCAGATCGTCGACGATCTGACGATTATCAAGTCCACCAATACTGAAGCCATTAACCACGAGCCGGCGATCATGCTC
>JANXZS010000269.1 GCA_025355385.1 Acidobacteriaceae bacterium
GCTGGGGTAGCAAAATGGGTGCCCCACATCTTGCTTCTGAGATGTGGGGCACCGCCGCAGAAGTCCCAGAAGGCCCCAATTGGTATCAAGGCCTTCGCCCAGTTGCGGCGGGTCCATCTGCTGCTCTAGCGAATGTCGACTGCTCGCGCGAGTCTGAATGTCAGCACAGTCTCTGCTGGCAGCACCAGATCCTTATTTCCAGTGAAGGCGGTTGTCGCCGTGCCTGCGCCTGCACCCGCCAAGCCGCCGATCAAGGCGCCCTTGCCACCGCCGGCGAGGCCCCCGATCAAGGCACCCAGGCCCGCACCACCCCCGATGAATCCCGCCGTACGTTTGCCCTTACCCTTGGCCGCGCGCGAAACCGAACTGGTATCGATGGGATAGGTGTTGCCTTCGATCCGCATACTGTCCAGACGAACGGCAAGCAGGCTGGCCCCCTTGAAGCGCCCTCTTGATCTGGCAGCCGTCACTGTACCGTTTACCGGAGTGCCGACGGGGACAACAGTTTGCCCGTTTACCTCAACTGGCGAGACCACGGTCGCAACGAAACCTTCGCCCGGCGCACTGCCCTTGGCGCTGAGTGACTGGCCGAGGCGTACGCGCAGCTCAGTACCTGCCGGAATCTGTCGGGAAGTCCGCATCGCGGGCGCTGCCGCGTTGGGCTTAGCCACTCCGTTACTCGCCGTTCCCTGTGGTGCATCATCGGGTGCCGGCCCCTGTCCCGTTTGAGCGTTATCCGCTGGACCGGTTCCAACCGGTGCACCCGTCGCTCCTCCGTTCGATACCGGCTGGGCAGAGTATGCCTCTGACCTGCCCGGCCGAGCAGCCGGTCCCGGCTGGGTATCCGCTGCCGTCTGGGTAGGATCCGGTGGCGCATTCGTCGCAACCTGATTGCTTCTACAACCCACGCTGAACAGAACCACGACGCCAGCGATGGCGAGAGGAAAATAGAGTTTCATCTTATGAATAGGGTTCACCATCCAATGGTATACGCTTTCGGGCAACCTAGCTTACCCGTCAGCCCTTTCCGCACCTCGGTTGCCGCACTGTTGGAAGGGCAGTCAAAACCTTGCGCGCAAGATCCCGCCTATAATTCTTCTCAATAGGATCCCGCAGGCCGGGTGCACTCGCGCAAGTATCGAATCAGTTCATCGGAGCACAGCTTGGCGGACAACTCGAAGCGGAAGCTGACTGTGTGGGTGCTGGGCGGAGGCATGCTGCTGCTCTTCCTCCTGCTGGGCGCACTCAACGCCTTCAACTTCAGGTTTCTGCACCCGCGCAGCATTGGGCAAATTTTTCTCTTCACCTCGTTGTCAGTGCTGGTTTTTCTGCTGTTTGTCGTTGTCCTGATCCTTCTGTCGCGCAACATTCTGAAACTTTTTGCCGATCAGCGAAGCCGAGTACTGGGCTCCCGTTTGCGCTCCCGCATGTTACTGGGCGCGGTGCTGCTATCCTTCGCTCCCGCGCTCTTCATGTTTTCGTTCAGCTATGGGTTGATGAACCGGTCCATCGATCGCTGGTTCTCTCAGCCCACTTCACAATTGCGCGAAGATTCCACCCGCGTCGCATTGGAACTCGCGCAGTATGCCTCTGGGAACGCCCGCGCCGAAGCCGGCTCCCTTGCCGCGTCTGAACAATTGCATCGCGCCCTCGAGAGCGGAGATCACGCAGCGCTCCTCGAACAGATGCGGAGCCACCGCATCAGCCTTGAGGGTGGCTTCGTAATGGCGTATCGCGATGGCGCAGTGGTCGCCGAATACCAGGTACCGAATGGACAGAAGCTGACCGCGATCCGTTCCTGGCTGGACAACAGCAGCGCGTTTCAGCCGCCAGCGGGTGAGCCGCTGAATACCACCGTATTGAGCGCAGCCGAGCGCAGCGACGAGCCAATCGTAACCATGGGCACCCAGGAATATTCGCTGGGCATAGCCAGCAGCGGCCAGCACGGCGTCGTCGTCGTCGGCCTGCCCCTGCCCCCGGGATTGAGCGCCACGGTCGACCAGATCCGCTCGGGCGCGCGCGATTATTGGATCTTGTTTCGCGCTCGCAATCGCATCCGCAGCACGTACCTGATGCTGCTCCTGCTGCTGACCGCACTGATCTTCTTCGCCAGCAGCTGGCTTGCGCTCTTCCTCTCCAAGCAGATCACACGGCCAGTGGAAGCGCTGGCCGACGCGATGGGCGAGATTGCCGCGGGCCACTACAAACACCGGATCCAAGAGGATACGACCCAGGAACTCGGCGAGCTGATTCGCTCCTTCAATCATATGGCCGCTGATCTCGAGGAGAGCCGTGCCCTCGCCGAAACTTCGACGACCAAGCTCTTCGCCGCCAACCTGGCTCTCGACGAGCGCCGCCGCGAGCTGGAGACGATTCTCGAAACCATTCCCAACGGAGTGGTAACGCTCGACCCTGATCTTCGCGTCATCCAAGCAAATCGTGCCTTTACCGATCTGACCAACGCGCACGGCCACCCCCAGACGACGGGACTACCTCTCAACGAAATACTTCCCGACGAGATTGCTGAAGAACTCACTCGCCTCATCCGCCGCAGCCACCGCATGGGCATGGCCTCCACCGAGTTTGAAATGCGCGGCCCCCAGGGCCTGGTCAATCTGGCGGCAACCATGGCATCGCTTGAACTGCAGGGCGGAAAACGAGGCTGCATCCTGGTGCTGGAGGACGTAACCGAAGCGCTGCGGGCCCAGAGACAGGTTGCTTGGAAAGAAGTGGCCCAACGGGTGGCGCACGAGATCAAGAATCCGCTCACGCCCATCGGCCTCTCAGCGGAGCGGATCCGCCGGCACATCGATCGCAATTCGCCCGAGTCACCCGCCGTGATTCGCAAGTGCAGCGAAGTGATTCTCGGGTCAGTCGAAACTATGCGTATGCTGGTGGATCAGTTCGGCGCGCTGGCACAGTTCCCCACCGCGCACCCCAAGCCAGCCGACCTGAAACAGATTATTGAGAGCTCGCTGATGCTCTTTGCGGGCAGGCTTGAGGGCATCCGCATCAAGCGCCGCATGGACACCAAACTGCCCCTCGTCATGGCCGATGCGGAAGGCATGAAGCGTGCGCTCGCCAACCTGATCGACAATGCCGCGGAAGCAATGCAGGGCAGCCTGGTCAAGGTGCTCACGGTTGAAACCGTGCTCAATGAGAGCCATGGAGTTGTCGAAGTTATTCTCGCTGACACCGGTCATGGCCTTACCGCCGAGATGCGCGAACGCCTTTTCCTGCCCTACTTCTCCACCAAGCAGAGGGGTACCGGCCTGGGACTCGCCATCGCGGCGAAGATTATCCAGGAGCACCACGGAACCATTCGCGCTGAGTCGAACACTCCCGCTGGCGCACGCTTTATCGTGGAGTTGCCGCTGGCCGAAAACGGAGCATCCAATGAACTAGCAGCATCGAAAAACAACGAAAAAACTGCATTGAAAAACGATGAGAAGGCTCCCGTGAAAGACCATAGGACGACTGCATGAACCACCTGCTCATCGTCGATGACGAAGCCGAGATTCGCGAGTCGCTGGAAGAGATTTTGAAAGAGGAGGGCTACGCAGTCACCACCACTCCTACCGCCACTGAAGCGATGGTGCTGATCCGCGATGCCCCGTACGACGTTGTGCTGCTGGATATCTGGCTGCCCGACCGCGATGGCCTCGATGTGCTCGGCGACCTCCGCGCGCTCGATATGGAGAGCAAGCCGGAGGTCGTGATCATCTCCGGGCACGGCACCATTGAAACGGCCGTGAAGGCCACCAAACTCGGCGCATTCGATTTTCTTGAGAAGCCCCTCTCATTGAATCGAACCCTGATCGTTGTCAAGAATGCCATCGAGTCCAAGCGCCTGCGGGGCGAGAATCAGGAACTCAGGCGGCGCTTCTCCCATCACGCTCCCATCACCGGAGAAAGCATTCCGGTCAAGGCACTGCGCCAGCAGATCAAGCTGATGGCACCGACCAACGGCCGCGTGCTCATCTATGGTGAATCCGGCTCGGGGAAGGAACTGATTGCACGCGCCATCCACGAGCAAAGCCTGCGCGTGGACCGCGTCTTCGTCGAACTGAATTGCGCCGCAATTCCCGAGGACTACATTGAGAGCGAACTCTTTGGCTATCGCCACGGAGCCATTGCCGGCGGCCCGGCGGAAAAGCGTGGCACATTCGAACGCGCCGACGGCGGGACTTTGTTCCTCGACGAAGTCGGCGACATGAGTTTGAAGACGCAAGCCAAGGTGTTGCGCGCACTTGACGAGCAGCTCTTCACTCCAGTCGGCGGAGCGCAATCGCTGTGCGTCGATGTGCGCGTCATCGCTGCCACCAACAAGGACCTGGAGGAGGAGATCGCCAAGGGCAACTTCCGCGAAGACCTCTTCTACCGCCTCAACGTGATCCCGTTCTACGTGCCACCACTACGCAGCCGCAAGGAAGACATTCCGCTGCTGGCGCGCGAATTCCTCCGCGAAGTAGGCCGCGAATACGGCCGGCCGCGCGTCGAGATCAGTGAAGAAGCGATCACCGCGCTCCAGCAATACCACTGGCCAGGCAATGTGCGCGAACTGAAGAACATGATCGAGCGCGTACTCATACTTAATCCCGCAGTGGTGCGCGTCGAACGCAAGCACCTGCCCATGCTCGTCTATCGCGCCGGAACCCGGCGCAGTGAAGAGTTTAGCACCCTGCAGCAGGCGCGCGAAGCCTACGAACGCGAATACATCCTGAAGAAGATTGATGAATGTCGCGGCAATGTGAGCCGCGCCGCCGAAGGACTGGGACTGGAACGCAGCCACCTGTACCGCAAGATGAAAACCCTCGGCATCGCCGTGCGCGAATAGCTCGACCTTCGGCTTGCCGTGGGAGCCCCCGATCCGTTTGAAGAAAGCGGGTGCCCCATGTCTCGCTTTTGAGA
>JANXZS010000270.1 GCA_025355385.1 Acidobacteriaceae bacterium
GCACGGACGTGCACTATTCACCATGTCAGGATGCACCTCCTGTCATAACGTAGATCAAAGCAAGGCTGTGCCGTCGTTCATTGTGCCCATGAAGAAGATTTTTCCGGGCGACAATCCAACGGTGCTTGCCCAGCGTCAGCCCCCACTCAATGCTATCCAAGACACACCCGGAAGCTACTTCGACGATAAGATGGCGGTGCTTAATGCCAGCGTGCGTGGAAATATTCGTGGAACGGCATTGCCGCTACTCTTGGATCTTGCACGGAAGCCAGTTTTCTTACATGACGACTCAGTTCCAAGTCTGAATGAGCTCTTGGATCCAAAGCGTGGGAAGACGGCGCCACATCCGTTTTACCTCGTCAATCCCAACGACCGAAAAGATATGGTTGAGTTCCTGCGAAGTCTCGACACCGGCAACGGAAAATGAAACGGAGAATCAATGTCGCGGGCGAAGTGCTTCCCGAGCCGCAGCAACTGGCCCCTAGCCTCTGCGCAGCGGGCAGCACCATCGCTTAACCGTTTGGGGGCTGCCGAAACAACCTAGTGATCGTGAATGATTCGAGCATTTGCGCCCGTTTCAAGGGGTAGCATCTTTATCTTGGACCGTGTCTGCGTCCCAACCTCCGGGACGCATGGTGCTGGTGGCTTCAGAATGCCTTAGCGCTCCGCTTGCTTCGCACATGCTGTGTTCCGCCTCGTGCTTTTCATTGCGGCTTGACTCGGGTTGCTGCCATGATGGATGCCGGAGACTACGACTAGCCAGAGCAAAAAGAAAAGTGTTACACCCTTACCTCTTCACTGAACGTTTATTAGCGACCAGTCAGCGATATAAAGCGCTGGGCTAAAAGGCCAACACCTGCACGACCTACACACAAAGTTAAAGAGGTACAGAATGTTCCATGGATCACTAGCGGTGCCTTTTACTTCGTGAGTGATTTGGCGGCTATTAGCTTTTGACTGTACAGGTTCAGGAGACGGAGGCATTTCTTGTGACGAATAAAGAACTCGTCGGCCGTGATCCTCGGATCATCCGCTTCAAGAAGCTTTTTTATCTTCGCAATCAGGTCGTCCATAAGCCTGTCGGATGCACAACGTCGGATTCGTGTTGTGCTCGACTCGGCCGAGGAAAAGCCAGCAGATACCTTACTTCGACACCACAAGTTCCGACTGGGTCATACTCGTTGCATCGGCAACTTCGGTCGATGAGTAATAAGCTTTCGTAGCGTTCAATCGAAGAATCCGTACCACTGGATTCACTTGACGGGCGAGTACCGCGATCGTTGCGATCTGCGCTTCGTTAAGCGTGTGGCACAGGACCACCAGATCCGCCGCTTTTACTTTTAGCATTTCTAATCCCTGGCTCACATTTCCAGTGCGAACTTCTACTCCAGCTATACGGAGAATTGCTGACCTTGACCAAAGTAAGTCGGATTCCTTGCTAATAGCGAGGAGCGTATCCATAGGCTTTCTAAGAGAACCGAGGTTTGTAGCCACGGAGAAATACCGCTGCATGTACGGGTGTCCAATTAAACCATTCGCAGAACGAGAACATACGTCTGAGCTACATTGCACAATAAGAAAAGAATCCGCTCTCCATAATTTCACTATTTCTTCGCTTATACTCCGAATTTCGCTACGCTAATTGTATCGACATTATGAGATAAGACGGCGCCCCTGCAGTAGAAGTCTGCAGTGGCGCCTGTCTGTGAGAAGGTGTTTGCGGAGGAGTTGGAGGCCCAGCGAAAGTGTCTTGTGCTCTCGCCGCGCGCCTCCGATTCCTAACTTTGCGGATTACAACAGTTGCAATTTGAAACCGAACTTAGCAGAAACTAAAATTCTCTAGATACACTCCCAGTATCAGAAGGTTCACGGTGTTCGTACACTTTACGTTAGCGGCGGCGCATACCAAGTTTGTGGTATGCGAAGACTAGTGGCTGGGCAGTGCGAATTTACGGGTATGGATGCTCCCCTGGGTTTCGGGGACGCCTCAGTCATTGACCTGGACCTGATCGGGCGTCCCGCGAAGACGATACGCGTGGATGCACTGGACTGGCCCAGGATTTGAATCCGCCGCGTCTCCGACGAGGTGCCGGAATGTACCGTTACGGGAACATCGGCGGCGTCATATCCATCGTTACGGATGACTACGGCAACCAGCCACGCGGCGGTAGTCCGTTGAGCTTCTCAAACTGGCTTCGCGTGACGCTTGCAATTTCTACTGGTTCTCGTCGATTTCGATAAGATCAAAATGCTTCCAAACATAAGAAAAAGTAGTTCGAAACGTGAGCCCATTGACAGGAAGCACTCTAATGCAAGCCGCACGGGCATGGTCTTGAGATTCAAATATCGTTCAAACCTTAACCTACAACCACTCGTCGGGCCGGCATAAGCTCATTTCTTGCTGACATTTCACGTCCCTCGATGAGGTCGATGGAATCACAGAACGCCGTTCGATCGCCCTATCAGGAGCAAATTCGACAAGCCGCAAAGTATTGACCGCGCCCGGTATTGGAACAAAGTGGTACGCGGTTGACTGACGCGGAATGGAACGGCTTTATCTACATAGTTGCGAACCTGCATCTCATCAAATAGACACAACGCATACTAGACTATCGTAGCTGCGACGCAGAGGGTCAAATGACAAAAATCGCCACATCGGAAGAGCACCGCTCCGCATTTCGAGGTATGGCGGCTGGAGTTGCCGGGGGTCTGACAGCTGCATGGGTGATGAATGCGTATCTGACTGGAAGCAAGAAGGCTAGAGAGGCAATGCAAACGCCGGAGCAGCGTGCAAAGCAAAAGGAGCAAGAAGCGTCAGCTGGCGATGACTCTACACAACGAATAGCGGATTTAGTAGTCAGGGGAGTCACAGGCAATTCGCTCAGCGAACAGGGGAAGAAAACTGGCGGCCCCCTGGTTCACTATATATTTGGTGCGATGACGGGTGCTTTGTACGGCGCTGTAACGGAGTATTCGAAATATTCGAGGTTGGGTTTTGGAACACTATTTGGGTCAATGGTATTCATCGGCGCCGACGAAGTGGTGGTTCCGGCGCTCGACTTGGCTCCCAAACCTAGTGAGCAGCCGCTCGGCAACCATATAGATCATTGGATAGCCCATCTCGTGTACGGCGCCACGTTGGAAGCAGTCCGACGAGCGACCCGGAGGCTGGTGTAGCGACCCCTGAACAGTTCGACTACAAACTTTGCCTGATGCCTTCGAGGTCGCAGCCTCCGCCTTCAAACTGAGTTGCTCCGGGTCATTCGATAAACTGCAAATCCCGAGCGTCGCAACCAAAAGAAATGAGCGTAACTGCAGTCGCCGCGACAATTAACTCTCACTCACTAACGGTGCAACTAAAAAACTATTATGAAATCATTGTTTTTCGTCTTTTGTACAACGCTGTTATCCATGGGCCTTTCGGCACAAAAGGCAGACAAACCGGTTAAGAAACTGGCTGCAGTTCGAACAACACAAAAGATTGTTATTGATGGCGATCTGAAAGATGACGCCTGGCAACTGGCCCCCGTTGCCACAGATATGGTAGAGTGGCGCCCCAGTTTTGGAAAAATTGAAAATTATGCAAACAGAACGGAGATCCGAATACTTTATGATAATTCTGCCATTTATGTTGGTGGTTTCTGTCACCAGGCAAG
>JANXZS010000050.1 GCA_025355385.1 Acidobacteriaceae bacterium
CCCGAACGCGCCTCGGGGGACAAGGGCCGCTTCCGCTACGCTCCAGCGCCCCTCCTCCCCCGAATACTCAACAACCTGACTGCCAACTACTGGCCTACTTTTACTCCGCCCCATTGGCCTGGTTTTACTCCGCCCTTGACACATGGCCCGTGGCGCTGGCAGTACCTTCGACAACAGCCTTCCTATCGCAAAAAATACAACGTAGCTGCAATCAACTGGGGTTTCGTTGCCGGCAAAACGCAGACTTACTTCCCATGGGATTCGTGGGATAAGCCATATGTCCGATCGCAGCCTACGGTTTGGTTCCACGAAGTCTTCCGCCAGGATGACACCCCATACCGTCAGCATGAGGTAGATCTCATCCGCGAACTGACCGGCCGGGGCGCCTCGCCGGTGGCATCCGCGAGTGCTGGAAAGTAGCATCTTCTGTCAGCGACAGATCCGCCACACCCGCTCGTCGATATCCGGGCTAAGATAGTTCAATAGTGCAGGCTGAAGTCGCCCTACGCAACCCACCCGGATGATGTAGAGGCCCTAATCAGCCGCACGCATTCGCATCGACGCGGCGATACCAGTTCAGCCATACCACTTCTTACAAGCACTTGGAGATAGCCCGAAGTCGCGCGAAGCGAACATCGCGTTCGGGGAGATCCTTGTCCGTCAGCACCGCTATCAGGAAGCCATGGAGCACTTTGGGACTATCCTCGCGACTAACCGGCAAGACGCGGATGCACGCAAGGATGAACTCGCTGCTGCGATCGCTTTGGCTCTTGAGGCTCGCGCCGCCGGCCGTCCTGAGGCTGCCTTAGCGAGCCTGAGATACGCGTGCGAAAGTCTCCCCGACGACCCAACGCTGCTTACGGATCTCGGCATCCAGGCTCAGCAGATGCATTTGCTGCCGGGAGCCAAGGAGGCCCTTAATACCGCGCTCAGTCTGAATCCCGACCGGCTCGATACCATCTACTCCCTTGCGCGAGTCGAAACGGACCAAGATCATCTCCCCGAAGCGGAGCAGCATCTACGAGCCTATCTGGCCCTGCGACCGGGCGATGCTTCCGCTCACTTCGGCCTTGGTCACGTCTTGGAAAGGCAGCAGCAACGCGATGCTGCAGCTACAGAATTCCGGCGTTCTATCGAGCTACAGCCCTCCCAAACCGAGTCGTACTATCAACTGGGCCAGATGGCCCTCGATGGCCGTGAGGACGCTTTTGCTCGCCAGTTCTTTGAGGAGACACTCGCCCGCAATCCCAAACATGGTGGCGCCCTCACCGGCCTCGGGATCATTGCATATCGCGCAAAGGACTATCCGACAGCTCGCCGACAACTAACTGCTGCCACCGAGGCATCACCCGATTACCAGCCTGCGCACTATTACTTGGGACTTACGCTTGCTCGACTGGGCGATAAGCCAGCGTCCGATCGTGAGCTCCAGACAGCCGTCGAACTGAGCCGTAAACAACAGGGCAAAGGTGAACCGCTTTCTACAGACGGAAGGCGCTAGGGCAGCGCCTGATTTCATTGATGTCATAGGCCCGTGGATGCGATTACAATCGCTACCATCAGGAGACCTGCTGATGACGCGTCCCGCACGTAAACCTTCTCTGAACTGCGTCCTGAGCCTGTACCTTTTGGCGCTTTCGACGGCGCTTGCAGGCAACGCTCGCTCCCAGATCACAGAATCCTCTCCCAACGGGGCAGACGCGCCGATCAAGATTCGCATCACCCGACCCGAACGGCCGCAAGCAATACAACCCACCCTTTTTGAAAGCTTTCTAGAGCCCATTGGTCATTCCACCTACGGCGCGCATCTGGTTGCATCTCAACGCAGCGGAGCTTAGCATACACCACGTTTTTTTGTCACTTGGACCATTTACTTGTACGGTTGATTGTCAGGCGGCTGCCCATCCAGCTTGGCTCTGTTTGGACCCATTGTGTGGATAATTCCGGCTTGCTTCTCCCTGAATTACGAGACTTGACTGTGTGCCTGAGGAGAGCGTCACTGAGTGTGCCGGCTTCTCTCCGTCTGGGAGCGAAGCCACGGAGGCCACATTGGACACAGATTTGAGCCGTAAAATAGCCGCGCTACCGGGTTTTGATAAAGCTGAATTGCTCAAGGTTTGGGCCGAAAATTTCACCAAGGGACCGCCCCCAAAGCTACGCAAAGAAATCATGGTTCCCGTTCTGGCGTACCGCATGCAAGAGCGGGAGTTTGGAGGACTGTCTCATACCGCCCGAAAGCGTTTGAGAGAGATCGCTCAGTCTCTCCTCAAGGAAAATCCATCCAGCAATGTCGCCGCACCGAATCGAGCGACCGGCACCCGCCTGATCCGTTCCTGGCACGGGCCGGTGCATGAGGTTCTTTCCACCGACCGCGGTTACGTGGCAGCAACTATGGGAGCCTATCGAAGATAGCTCGCGAGATCACTGGAACCCGATGGTCTGGACCGGCCTTCTTCGGCACCAGGGAGAAGAAGTCATGACGACACCTCCCCCAGTCCGCTGTGCCGTCTACACCCGCAAATCGTCCGAGGAGGGCCTCGAACAGTCCTTCAACTCCCTGCACGCCCAGCGAGAGGCTTGCGAATCCTACATCCTCAGCCAGCGCCATGAAGGCTGGCAGCTGCTAGCAACGGAATATGACGTTGGCGGATTTTCCGGCGGGACCATGGAGCGGCCGGCTCTCAAGAAACTTATGACCGACATTGCCGCCAAGCGGATCGATACTGTCGTGGTCTACAAAGTAGATCGGCTGACCCGGTCGCTGATGGATTTCGCCCGGATCGTCGAACAATTCGACAAGCAGGGGATCAGCTTCGTCTCGGTGACCCAACAGTTCAATACCACGACGTCCATGGGGCGTTTGACCCTCAACGTGTTGCTTTCCTTTGCACAGTTTGAGCGTGAAGTGACTGGGGAGCGCATACGCGACAAAATCGCGGCCTCGAAACGGAAAGGGATGTGGATGGGCGGAGTCGTGCCCATAGGTTACG
>JANXZS010000066.1 GCA_025355385.1 Acidobacteriaceae bacterium
AGCACCATGTTGCCGAAGAACGGGATGAGGTGGCCATCTGTACGCGCATGTTGTCCGCGCGCATAGGTCGGGCTCCGTTCTCCCTGCGTGATGATGTCGAATTCGCGCAGGTACAACTTGCCCGCTTCGCGGAACAGTTTCCCGCTTTTCAGCTCACCGTCGCGAAGTTTGCCGCGTAGCTGCAAGTACCAGTCTTCTGCGACTTCCTTTGCCTTCGAGAGACTGTCTTCTTTCGTGGTTGTGCGTCGATTCTTTCCCGCTAGATAGCTGGCGCACTGCCAGCTCGAACTGTTCGGACGCCTGTAGACATGAACTTTGCCGCCGAGGATGGTGTGGTGTTCGGACATGCGTGGCCCACCTTCTGCCCCTCCCAAAACTGCGAAAATGTGGAAGGGATGTGTAAGGATAGCGCTTGGCCGGAATATCGGTCAAGTATATTTATTTTCAATCATTTAGACGATGCCTAGACTGTGACATAGACGATTTTAAGTCCGCTGCGTCTGCCAATTTCGCCATCCGGGCTACGGGAGCGGGCCGGGAAGCCGACCCGTCTATACATGGTAAACGAGATCTGAGTACGGATTGTCTTAATTGGACCGAACCTTCCCGACCGATTTCGATTCTATCGTGCCTATTGTTAGGGGCGGAGTGGGGCCTTTTGGACCATCAAGCCGCACATTCTTTGCTTCGGATACACCTTAAATTGATTTCTATCCGGCCCTCAAATTAAGCCGGTCTTCGGCGCTATATGGCTCCGGCCAAAGCTATAATTGTCCCGGAGCAACCTCCCCAATTCGGATGCACGCAGAGGGTGGGAGGGTCATCCGTCTCCCACCCTCAATAGCTAATTCGGATTACGGTATTCGATGTTTTCATCTCGCAGGTAATACTCCGCCGAGCAATTGTCGGCCCCACAAATCATCGATTCCAGTCCCCCGAATTGATACCTGGTGATTAGACCGAGGGCACCGCAACTTGGGCATGCGAGCACGGCGACGTATGGATTTTTTGCTTCGCCCATGCCACTAGCGTTTTCCAGCACAAATAGAGTACCCGGAGCCATCTGCTCCGGGATCCACTCTTCAAGCAATTGAAATTCGGTCAACATGCCATTCTCCTGGGATGTATTTGTGCTGTTGATCGCTCTTGCGACTGGTCGCCTATCTGATCGATTTGCATGGCCGAGAAACAGCCATACTCAACCTTGGCGCTCGCTTTCCTCCTTCTTCTTCGTGCGTCCCCTCGCGGACGCAGGTGGTTTTTTTTGGACAGACGCAATTCTGACGCGCCTTGCAGATAGACTCTTCTGCTCCGGAATAGCAACCTTCACGAATCGAACTGCCTCTGAAAGGCAGACAGAAAAGACCGGTTGGATTGTATTGCGTATGAGGTTGACAATCTGCTTCGTATCCGTCTCGAGGTATATATTTTTTCCGTCCAGCAGCAGGTGATATTCACTGTTACCAGACGCTAGCTTTGACAATCGCATACCGGTTTCGCGGCGTAGAAATTTCAGCACGCGCCTTACGGCGGCAAGAGAGAAGCGTCTTCTCCGTAACTCTTCGATCACGTGGATTTCTGTCAGATCTTCCGCGGTGTAGCGCCTGCGGCGACCATCGCGCTGGGGCACGATGATGCGCTTCTCATCCCACCACTGCAGTTGCCTGGCGGTGGTGCCGGTCAATTGAAGAACATCGCGCGTGCTGAAGCCGTCTCTTAACATCCCAGGCTGCTTCCCTTGCGGACCTTCGAATGAACTACATTACTTTCCGGGGAACTATAAAATATTTGTCTAACATTTTAATACTCAAATATTGATCACAGTTTCTATGGACTTTCAATGCGTGTCAACGCGAAATCGTCCAGATGTCACTGAGAAATGTCTACTGAATACCCCCGGTCAAGGCTGCGCTGAGGCGCTTCCGGCCGCCGCTTGATCGATCTCGCGGTACAGGCGCTCATTGCGCACAATGGCCTGCACATATTCGCGGGTCTCGGTGAACGGAATCGATTCGACGAACTCTTCCATGCCACGATAATTCCCTGCTGCCTGCCAGTCTGTCACCCGCTCATCCCCCGCGTTATAAGCGGCAAAGGCGTATTCCTCACGGCCGCCAAACTTGTCCAGAGTCTGTTTCAGATAGCGTGTGCCTAACCGGATATTGGTTGCAGGATCTAGCAATTGCGTGGTGTCGAAATGGCGTATGCCTTCCGCCTTTGCCATCTGTTTACCCACCGAGGGCAGCATCTGCATCAAGCCATACGCATTTGCCTTCGATATCGCGCCTGGATTGAATTCCGATTCCTGTCGAATCAAAGATGCAACCATATAGGGATCAAGACCATCCTTTGCCGCTTCCGCTTTGATCTGCGCCCAGTAGGGCTGCGGAAACAGGATGCGCCAGTATGCCAGAGGAATCGAGCTGATGGGTGCCGAGGTGTAGAACGGGATCGCCCGCTTCATCACGCGCATCGCCCGGTAGTTTTCGCCATACGATGCATAAATACTCGCCTCCGCCAGTGCGCTCCAACCGTCACTTCCATCACTGGCCTGGAGTTCGGCCGGTACATATTCGTTCAATCCTGCGTTGGCTAAAAGACGCGCTTTCACTAAATGAGGATCGTCATCTGGAACATCCTCGTCGAGGGTTGGAACGGTGGTCGGTTTTAATGAGGACAGCAGCGACAACGTTGCAGGAACGATACCGTGCAGGCCTATCAGGCGCTCCGCTGCGATCTGCGCGTAGTAGTAGTGCAGGTAAGTATCACTAAGAGTTTTGTAGCACGCGGCGGCGAGCTCAGGCTTGTGCTCCTGCTCTTCATAAAGACGTCCGCGCCAATATAATGCCGCAGGAATCTCTTTGCCGCCCGCGTACACGGCGATCTGTTCGTCAAACAGGCGCGCTGCTTCGGCGTACTCCCCCAAGCGATAATTGAGCCACCCCGCTCTCCAGTGGCTGCTCGGCGCGTAGCTATGCCGGGGAAAGCGCTTAACCAGTTCCCCGTAGTACTGGATTGCGCGAGCATAGTCCTTACGCAGCAGATACATGTTGCCGCTAGAATAAAGCGCTTCCGCGAGCCACGAACTCTGCCCGAAGCGCTGCTCCATCTGCTCTACCACCTGGCGCTGCGTGTCAGCATCGTCCTTGCTGCGAGCCAGTTCCATCTGCATGTACATGCGGCGTGCGCCAGCCTCATCGTTGGTGTCAGGTAGTCGGTCCAGATCGTCACGGCTCAGTCGCTTCAGCTTCAAGTCACAGCTCGCGGCGGCCAGGCGCAAGGCGTCCTTCAAACTTTCATCCGCCGCTGGGTCCATCGCCAGTGCGCGATAGTCTTCCGCGGCATCGCTGTATCGCCCGGCGGCGTACAGAGCATCTGCACGCGCGCGCCTTTCTCCCACTGAGAGCGAGGCGATCGCACCGATGGTGGCAAGCTGACTCTTAGCCTGTTGCGCCTCGCTACTCAACGGGAAGGCAAGGTATAGGTGCCGATAGATCTTGGCGGATTCCTCAGCGTGCCCTCCCATCTGGTTCGCCTTAGCAAGTGCCAGCTGGAAGTCAGCATGGTTGGCAATTGCCTGCGCCTCATGCGGAGCGAGCACGCCCAGTGCAGACTGGGGATCGCCTTGCTGCAACCCGAGGTTGGCCTCCAGTACCGGAATATCATTCACGAAAATGCTATCGGGATAGCGCTCCGCAAAACCTTTGAGGAGTGCCTCCGCGTCGGAAAGCTTCCCTGCCTGGAGATTGGCCTGTGCAGCAAGATGATCCGCGTAGTCAGCCAGTGACCGGCCCTGCTTCTTTGAGTCCCGAAGATTGCTCACCGCTTCGGAATATCGCTTGTCTAAAAGATAGGCGTGGCCCAGCGCCAGATACGCTGCCGAGGCGCCCTCGCCGGAGTGAGCGTGTGCCCAGGCAGTGACCCCCGCATACCCCGCCGGGGTGTGCATCTGCGTCAACTGTTGCGCCATCGGGCGGAGTTGCGAAGAGGCGACAAATGCCCGTTGAAGCTTGATGCTTCGCGCTTTGCTGCGTGCAGAGAGCACGTGCCTTCTCTTATGTGAGGTCCGCGATGAACGGTTGCTGCGTTTTGCAACGGTCTTCTTACCCACGGACGTAGTGATCGACTTCTTTTTCGATGAGGTCTTATTCCTCGATCTGGGGGCAGGAGATGCTGCGGTCGTGATTCGCTTGGGTTGGATGGAGGCCGCTTGCGCCCATCCAGATTCGGTCTCTCCCTGGCCCAGCACTCCTGCCATAACCAGGACAGCACAAAAACTCCTCGACCCGCGGAAGTCAACGCGGACCGCTCGAAACCATGCAGAAAGACCCACAACAGCATTTGTCAACAGAAATACTCCTAATAAGAATCTATGCTGAAACAGCGGCGAGCGTAGCGAAAAGCCCTGGATGCGAATCCAGAGCGTCAATGAATAGCGCCGCGACCTCAGCATAATCAATGCCTATGATTCGACGGACTACGTAGCTGGAAGGAAGCGTAAACGAGAGCGCGGTAGACGATGGCCCGCGACAAAAGAGAGAGGTGTTTCCTTCGGCTGGAAGCTATTTTTGCAGCACACCGTCAAACACGTTTACTATGAGTGCAGTATCAGAAGCGGCGTGGTCACTCGCCGCCTGGCATCCGCGTATTCCGGAGGAAAGGTCGAATTTCTGAAGCCATCTGTCATGACAAACATCCAACCAACAGGTACAGAAGAGATTCACCCCGATGTCGCGCTGGTTGCGCGGGCAAAAGAGGGCGACGTTGCGGCCTTCGAAATACTCGTGCGGCAATATGATCGCCAAGTTTTTCGGATCGCCCAGCATATCACTCAGAATCGTGAGGATGCGGAAGACGTAGTACAGGACGCATTCCTGAAGGCGTACGAAAAGCTGAACCAGTTCCAGGGAAATTCGAAGTTTTACACCTGGCTCGTTCGCATCGCCGTAAATGAATCACTGATGCGGTTGCGCAAGCGCCGGACTGGACGGATGGTTTCGATCGATGAAGATGTGGAAACCGAAGAGGGATCCATGCCGCGCGATTTAGCCGACTGGAGCCCCGACCCCGAGATGATGTACGGACAATCGGAGCTGGCGGAGATTCTACGTAAGACGATTCAGGGATTGCCTCCGGGCTTTCGCACCGTCTTCGCCCTGAGGGATGTAGAAGGACTCTCGACTGAGGAAACAGCCGAGGCTCTTGGCCTGAGTGTGCCGGCAGTAAAGTCGCGTTTGCTCCGTGCGCGGCTGCAGTTGCGGGAGCGGCTCAGTCGCTACTTCCGCAAGAAGAATATCGATGGTGGTGAAAAGTGACCTGCACAGAGTTTCTGGCCCAGCTAGACGATTTGCTTGATGAGAAGATTCCGGGGACGATGCGTGATGACTTATCGCAGCATCTTCGTGATTGCGGACACTGCGTCATCACTTACAACACCACCCGTAAGACGATCGAGATCTTTCGTAGCCACGAGATCTACGAGCTGCCGGATGCTTTGCGCGAGCGTCTCCACGCCGCCATCCTGGCAAAATGCAGGAAGGGCTGCTCTTAGTCAATTCCTCGTTTTGCCTTGGCATAGGCCTTTGCTTAGCAATATTCCCTGTTGCAGTTGCCCACGCACGGCCTTTGGGTACAGTCCAACCCATACCTTCCCAACGGTAGCCGACCCCGCCCATTTATCCTGCTCATCAATCCCACTGCATTACGGCTGCGTAACCTTCACGTAGTCGATCACGAATTGTCCTGGTAACAGAGAGTCATTCGGGTTTCCGCCAGCCCCGCCCGTCTGGGTTTGCATAATTAGAAACATGGGCGTCGATGGTATGGTCATTGAACCACTGGTGAAGCCACACCCCGTGTCTTGCCCGTCCACCGCCACTCCTACTGTTGTGGGTGTCCACTTCAAACTAAATACATGGAAGTTGGAATCTACAGTAAGGCCGCAAGTTGGGAAATTCCCGGGATTTGAAAGAGCCAGCTGACACCAGTTATTCAAGTCACACTCGACCATATCGATTTCCGCGTAGCTGGATGAACTCAAAGTTGGGCACGTCGAATATCCTGTGTCTGCCGTGAACGGATTCGTAACCTGGCAATTGGAACCAAGCAACCAGAGGGCAGGCCATAGACCCGTGCCCTTGGCTGGAAACTTAGCCCGGATTTCGACAGTTCCATAGGTGAAATTGAAATTCTTCCACTGTACATCTCCAGTTGTGTAGGGCCAGGAGGACGGAGCATTCCGCACCCTGCCGTCGATATTGAAGTCGCCGCAGTTCGCACTCTGAGCAGTCGTCGTAATGGTCAGAAAGCCGTTTGCGACACGTGCTTGCTGCGGAGTATTACATTCGGTTTCGTTCTGGGAATACTCTCCATGCCGGGAAATAACCGTCCACGCCGAACTAAGCGAAGTTCCCGTAAAGTCATCATAGAAAATAATATTAGCCGTGGTAGTAGCAGTGAAATCCACTCCGCTTACGCTAGAAGTACCGATCGTCACGGTTTTACTAGTCGGACTGAAGGTAGCATTTTGGTTGGCGGGAGTCACAGTATAGGAACCCGCAGGCACGCCACTGAAAATGTAGGTGCCGACGGAGTTAACAGTTGTCGACGCGGAAATCGGACCACTGAGCTTGATCGTGGAACCTGAACTGGCACTTGCCGGACTTATCGCTCCCGACAGCGAATAGCTCGCCGCTAGCTGCGTAGCGACGAAGTTGACACCAGTACTGTTCGCCCCGCTAATGGTAACTGCAGCAGACACAGGTGCAAAGCTGAATCCCGACTTGGCAGGTGTCACCGCATAATTGCCGTCCACAAGGTTTGCAAGTGTGTAGTTACCAGACGCATCCGCCTGAGTGGTGCCACTCTGGGCCCCGCTCAGGTTCACGGTCGCTCCACTTCCGCTTGCGCTCGGGCTGATATTCCCCGCAACGCTCCACTTGCCTGCTGCCAACGCTGGAAGGATTTCAACCACGCTCAAATTGTAACGATCCCCGGTCGGAGCCGTGTCATTTATGGCGACGGTTGTACCCGCGCTCACGGTGGCAGCATTCCGCATCTGTACCCAGTAGGTATCTCCAGGCACGGTCAGATACTCGTGTGTCAGACTCTGCCCAGCTGCCGGCGTGCGGGCTATCGCATTATCGAAATCATTGCCGACACCAAAAACCCAGGAATTATCCCGCGTAGTGGTAACGCTTGCCGTTGGTGCGCCAGAGGAAGCATTGCCAGTGCCGACCGCACCTATGGCCCCGGACCCATCGGTCGTCGTCAGATCCACGCCCATATAACTGATCACAGTAATAGACGACATCAAACTTTGAGATAACGAGGCGGTGACCGTCACATTGTTCAGCCGTGTCGATGCAAAGGTCCGCCATATCTCGGATGTACCGGCTTGCACATTTGTGCGCTGTACCAGGGTCCAACCCAGTCCCCCACCTGAGATGCTATCCACTGTTGTGTTTGGGCTCGAAGTAGAGTCCGCTGTCACAAAAGCCAGGAGAAGTTCGTTCGAAGCATTTGTCGAGAACGACGGGGTTGACACCGTGGCCTGTGCCAACGCACTGTTCCCCGATGCTGTCGCGTCGATTGCAATCTTCCCGGTAGCCGCCTGCTGCCTGGTAAAGTTCTCTCCGACAACATTCGCTCGGTTCACGGGTACAGCCAACGAAGCCGGAGTGAAAGTGTATCCGCTTTGACTCGGCGTCAGCGAATATGTGCCATTGACCAATTCAGAGAAGAAGTAGTTACCTGCAGCATCGGTTATAGAAGCTCCACTCGATGTACCGCTCAATGCAACCGACACTCCAGATGCAGCCGGACTTATCGTTCCAGAGATGCTCCAGGCTCTAGGCGGACTAGTTGTGAAATTGCCGGTTGAGTTCGCACCACTTATCACTATGTCTTTACTAAATGGAAAGAATGCATAACCAGTATGCCTCGGCGTAATTCTGTAACGGTTTCTTTGCAAACCACCAAAGGTATAAAAGCCTGAGGCATTGGCAGTCGTGCTTGCAGTGGCTGCTCCGCTCAGACTAACGGTCGCTCCAGCGCCCCCTCTTCCAGCAATAGTGCCGCTGATTGTGTAACCCGCAGCCGCCACGCTGAAGTTGGTGGTAGCATTTGCACCCTTCACTGTTACGTTCTGAGTAAGTGGTGTGAAAACATGGCCACTTTTCGAAGGAGAGACCATGTAGGTTCCATCCGACAAGTCGGGGAAAGCGAAGTGTCCTAAAACGTCTGCTCTCGCCGTGGAACTTTTGATGCCTTTCTGCGCGAGCGTGAGGAAGGTACCGGCACCCAAAGAAGCAGGCGTGACCCTCCCGGAGATCCGGTAGGTCTGCGCGGACCGAATTTCCACCAGACTCATGTTGTAACGATCTTCGCTGGGAGCGGTGTCATGGATCACAACGGTTGTGCCGCGGCTTGGCGTGGGAGCATGCTCCATCTGCACCCAATAAGTGTCCCCTACAGGCGCGAGGTACTGATTCACCAGTCTCTGGTCTGGTGCCGGCGTCCGACCGATGGCATGGTCGAAATCATTGCCTACACCAAAAACCCATGAGTCCTTCCGTGTCGTAACCAGTCTCGCCGACGGTGTGCCGGACAACGCATTGCCGGACCCGACAGCGCCAATGGCTCCGGTCCGATCTACCCCTTCATAACTCATCACCGTGACAGCAGCGAAAACATCTTGCGACAGGTTCGCCCGAACGACCAGGTTGTTCAGCCGGCTAGAGGCGAGGGCGCCCCAGATTTCCGCCGATCCATGTTGCACATTGGTGCGCTTGACCAGGTGCCAGGTGAGACCACCTCCGGTGACACTGGTGACGATCGTGTTGGCGCCTGAGCGCCAATCGGTGGCGACGTACGCGAGAAGCAATTGACCGCCAGATCTCGTCGAGAAAGCAGGCGTACTGATCGTATTACTCGCCGACGTCGCATTCTTCGATACATGCGCGTCAATTGTTATTGAACCCCAGGCGCTCGAGCAGGCCACCAATAGCGCCAAACTGATGAGTCTATGTCGGAGTCGCCAACCATCGGCAATCGCGATAACAAATTTAAGTCTTCGCGTCTGACCTGCGCGAAATTGTGAATTGCCTATGTGGCTATTACAATTGCATTCCCGCTGACGGAACATGGACAACTCCTTGGGGTTGGAGATTCGATGTATACAAATCTCTGATACCTCCACTTCGTAGCTGCTTATTCCGTGATTACGGCGCGAGACAAATTGCTCAAGATCGTTCAAGCTCGGTATGCCAACGACAACTCCGATCTAGTGTAGTGGTCCAATCGGGAGTAGCTTAGCTACTCCCTTATAGTCTTTCGCTTTATATTACGGCGAGTACATTTTTGAAGATTAGTCATGTAGTGCATGAGTTTGATGTGCACTTCTTTGCACACTCGAGCGCCAGCACTATCGCGCCATTTGTGGGCAAATGCTTTTATCCGATAGCGATTCGATCGAATGTAGTGGTGAAAGTACTGGTGGAACTTAAGGTAGAACTTGGTAGAGTCCAACCATCCCGCCCATGAAGTGGTCATTGACATGGCAATGAAAAAGCCACGTACCTTCACTGTCGGGAACCATATCGGCAGTGGCCATGGCCATTGGGCCGAGGAATATCGAATCCATTCTCATCTTGTTCCAGACAGCTGTATTCCCGTGCCAGTGCGCCATGTGCACGTCCTCTTCATTGCTGTTGGAAAGCAAATACCATCGGACATGTTCGCCTTTTCTCATCGTTAGTAGAGGTAGGTTTGCCTCGATATATCCATTGATGGAGTATAAGAGATTTCGTTCACGCAGCAACGGGTTTATCTCTTTCATCCGCACCGCCCGCGCCTGCTTTCCAGCATTACCCTCGAAGAACCAGCTGTCGGTTTCGTCGAATATCGCAAAATCCGTGACGAACTCCCGATCGATATTTCGAGGCGATCCATCCGGCCTGGCAAGACCACGACCGGTAACTATGATGGGACCCACTAGACCAGTGTTCACGTCCGTGGATTCTACGAAGTGGGAATGGTACATCCATAACACCGAGCTTTCATCCATCCCCGCTGGGCCGCTTCGCTCCGGCACCGTCCAGAGGTAGGTGTAGGAACCGCCCGGTCGAACCATGTCATCTGCTTTCACCGTGCCGATGGTTCCATCGTTATACAGAGCACCTTCCGCATCCTTCTTGTACTCCAGCCCGTGAGGGTGCATCGTCACGCTTAAATGGGTGTTGTTACGAAAGAAGACGCGGACCGAATCCCCTACCTCACAACGAATTAATGGGCCAAGAATTCCGAGGTGCTCCCACTGCTGTGGACGTACCTTCAGTGTCTTAAAGGTCGCGTCGGTATATTCCTGATAGATAGCTTTGTGATAGATGCGGTGACGAATCCCCAAACCAGTTTCATCTTCCGCTGTTTCAACATGAGGCAACCCGGCCAGATTCCTTCCGCGCGGCGTATAGTCCCAGTCAATCTCGTCCGCCGCAATGAAGTACGTCCTGACTAAACCTGCCTTGCTTTCTTCCAGTGCGGGCATCTTGCCTTTGCTGGGATGCACCGGCATTGCCTCATCCTCACGATACTCGGGCGCCATGGGCATCGCATTGCGTCTGGACATGGGCATGGAGTCCTGAGCAATGCCCGGCATCATTACCGCGCTCAAGAGACAAATAGATATAGCCGCGGTATAGCGCCGACGCTCTAACAATTTGCTTGCCGGGTTGCACATTCTAGATGTTGCGCTGGGCAGCGTTCTTGTGTCTGCTTCTGTGATATGTCCATTAGTTGCCTGAGGAGCTAGGTCTTTGACCACTCAGTCGATGCAGTTGATACGTCATCGCATGGAGCAGGCGCGAAATGCTGAAGTCATATCTCATACTTTCGAAGGCACAACGCATGGCTCTCGGGTAGTCACGCACGTCGTAGAAACAGTCGCGGGCAAGTCCCCACTCCATTTGTGAATAAATTACTGATGCTTCCCTATCACCTGTGTCCGCCAGACGCTTATGGTGCTTCCGCAACAACATCTCTGTGAAAGCCAGCACTTGGGCGCGCTTTCCTGTTGTAATGCTGCCCTCTCGCCATGTGTAGAGGTAGAGCGGCTGAGGAATATAGGTGTAGGGCAACCTTTTCTCGAACATTCGAATATTCAAGTCCCAATCCTCTCTATATTTCATCCGTTCGTCGTACATGCCAGACGCTAGAAAGCTTTCGCGTCGAAAGAACATTCCGCGCCGTATGAAATCCTCCCGCAAAATGCCATAGTACGGATCGCCGCTCGGTATTGCGGTACGCTGAGTCTGCTCTCCGGATTGCTTAATCTTCAGGATGTCGATAAGGCACCAGGCGGACCCCGTCTTAGACATCCCTTCTGTCATCAGCTCCAGCGCATCCTGTCTCAGCTGATCGTCAGCATCGAGAAATGCCAGGTACTCAGAATGAGACGTGGTGACCCCCGCATTCCGAGCGCCTGGAAGCCCGCGATTCTCTTGATATACATACGTAACTTTTGGATTGGCGAGATAGCGTTCCAAAACCTGCCTGGTGTTGTCGCCAGAACCATCATCGACCACTACGATCTGGTAGTCCTCCATCGACTGAGCTAAAACGGAGTCAATTGCGCCACATATAACTTCAGCGCAATTAAACGTCGGAATGATAACCGTAACTTTAGGCATTTGCGAAGACCGATCATGACGGAAGACAGACAGCTTCATATCCTAGGAAAATGCCTTTTCGTTCGCCACCGGATAATAGGATGTATCACTCGGCTGCCTTACGTGACACCATCCGGCGAAGTGCCCCAAGGCTCTGCCTGGCACGTATTCCTAAGTTGCCACTACGTAGAAGAAGATAGTGCGCCAGGGCTTTAGGCATCCACTGGCCCTTGTTGAGAGCTTGCAGATAGCTTTCCTGCGCTTTGGAATATTCGCGCTGCCAGTAATAGTGGTCACCCATTACCGCGTAGGCCCGGGCCTCTATCCATCGGTACTCTCGGTTATCCGAAGCGTGCTTCCTTAAGGAGGACTCGAATGTCTCTACCGACATATCACAGTTTCCCGTGGTATAACGTTGTGTCGCCATTGTCCGCCCATACTCTCGAGCGATGGCGCGTCTACAGTGCTTCACGACCGATTCATAACCAAGTTTCTTCGCTTCCTTCTTAATGATCCATGGCAGTTCAATATCCTCCCCAGAGCACGAATCAATGTGGTCATTCATCAAATGATTCGTCATGCTCAGAGGATGGCGCCGGTAACAAACCATCGGTTCAGCAAAGTAAGCAACATCATACCTCAGAGCAAAGACACACCAGAGATACCAGTCTCCGCCCCACGGCATGTTCAAGGGGAACATACTTACCTTCTCATAGCATTCTTTTCGAGCCATCGCGGAAGGAGCCACAACCGTATTCGCGTAAATCAGGCGTCGCAGGAACCTGCGTCCATCCATCACCTCATCGTTTGGACTCTGGACCGAATAGTTCAGCAGTTCCTTCACCTCTCCGTCTTCCAATCGCATCGCCGAACAGAAAACATATCCGATTTCTGGGTTGGCATCCAGCAACTTGACGTATCGGCGCAATACGTCGGGACTGCGCAAGCAGTCATCGGCCGAAATGAGCCATATATACTTTCCTTTGGCCAACTCAATTCCCTTGTTGTAGTTCCGAAGGTGACCGAGATTGGGCTCATTACGAATATGCTCAACGCGTGGATCGGTGAATGATCGTGCAACTCTCGGCGTCTCATCCGGGGAGCAGTCGTCCATAATAAGAATCTCGTAATCTTGATAGGTCTGCGCCAGAATGGAACTGACACAATCCGGCAGCAGGTGGGCAAGTTTATAGCAAGGAACAACAAAGGTAACTTGTGGCGGCATCACTCGGTCGTCCATCTCTCACATTTATCTACTTGGTCAGTCCGTGTTATACGGTGTTCACTGATAGTTCCGCGGATGGATTCAGAAATACGAATCCTTGGGATTTATGCTCATCTGTCATCACAAACTTCCTTAGGTTCGGGTTGTAATAAAGCCACTGGTCTTTATGTTCCAGCTCGGGCGTGACGGTAAAGCCAAGCGCGAAAACGCTCCCCTGTAGGTTCAAATCCAGGCAGAATTCCACCTCGGCAGTTTCTCCTTGTTCTAGATTGAGTCTTTTCTTTAGCAGCCTGCTGGTGGCCGTGACAAACACACATTGGCCCTCCAGCGTATGGATCATCAGGCCTGGATGGGCATCGCGAAGAGGATGCAAGGCCTTGAGCGTCACTTCGAACGTTGCCCTTTCTCCTGGTTGAAACACATCTCTGGCAACTCCATCACTTCCTTTCAGTCTCACGTCCAAGAGTTCAATATGGTCGCTGGCTGTTTTGTCATCATAGAACGAATGGTAAGCTTGAACAGCCTGCGATACGCCCCCGTAATAGATCGTTTCCCCCTTTTGCAAAAGAAGCGCGTTTTTGCAGAGTGTGCTTATGGCGGTCATATTGTGAGACACGAATACCAAGCTGGTCCCTTTCCGTACAAATTCCTTCATCTTCTCAAAGCATCGCTGCTGGAAGTGATAATCCCCTACACTCAGCACTTCATCCACAATCAGAACGTCGGGGTCGACGTGAGCGGCAACCGAAAAACCGAGTCGAGCATACATCCCGGAAGAATATCGTTTGACGGGGGTATCCAAAAACTCCTTCAGTTCAGAGAATTCCACGATCTCGTCGAACTTCGACTTGATCTCGGCTTTGTTCATTCCGAGTATGGTCCCATTGAGATAAATGTTCTCGCGCCCGGTCAGGTCAGGGTGAAAACCTGCGCCCAGTTCAATAAGAGCACCCAGTCGTCCACGCACCCTGAGGCTGCCTTTGTCAGGTTGTAGAATTCCGCTTAACAACTTGAGAGTCGTACTCTTACCCGACCCGTTTGGCCCGATGATTCCGAGAGAATCGCCCCGGCCAACTTTGAACGAAACATCCTGCACCGCCCAAAACTCTTTCTTTTGGAGCTTTGTGCGCTGGTCGGCGGAGAAAAGCCAATTTGTCATGGAAGGAATGAGATCGCGCAGCGAGTCAAACTTTTCGCCTCGCGAAAACTTTTTCCAGACACCTTCAAATTCGATTCCTGTAGTCATGAGGCTAGATACTCTCCGCGAACAAGCGTTCGGCTTTGCGAAAGATCAACCACGAGATTACGAGACCGCCAAAGGCCCAAGCGGCTGAATATCCAACCCATGGAAGGCTAGGAGCTCTATGGCCGACGATTATTGTGCTGAGTGAATCCAGCAGCGGACCTACCGGATTTAGAAGCAGTAAAATGCCATATTTACCCATCCGGCTTGCCGAGTAGAACACCGGAACCATAAAGATTCCGTAGGTCAGGAATACCTCGACCAGATACTTCACGTCCCGAAAGAAGAGGTTCGCACAAGCCAAGAGAAGCGACAATGCGGTTGTCAAGACAATGATCAGGAACAGCAACACCGGTACCCACAGGCAATAGACACTGATACCAACTCGGGTGACGCACAGTATGATGGTAAGGACACCGGTCGCGATTGCGAAGTCGAACAAGCTTGCCAATACCGAGGCGATCGGAAGTATCTCCCTGGGGAAGTAGATTTTGGTTACAAGTTCCTTATTCGCTGTAAGACTATTCGTCGCAAAGCGAATTGCGGATACGACGAATGCCCATGGAACGGACTTGACCGCGATTGCCAATACATCCGACTTGTTAATCGCCTTGCCCGACATAACGGAAAACGCAACCATGACGATCAGACCCGACCCAACCACCAGGACAGGCATCAATACGGCCCATAGAAAGCCCATGATCGACTGCTTGTAACGAATCGTGATGTCGCGCCAGGTCAACATCATCAGCAGGTCCCTGCACTGCCAGAAATCTCGAGAGACCGAACGTCCCTCTGCTTGCATAGACCCCTTGATTGATTCAACCAATACTGCACTGCTCATTTGACCCTCGATATGTTCCGCCAGTTACTTCTTACGGTCACCGTAGTATCCGTAGTAGGAGCTGCCGTTAATTGGAGAATCATTCAGTACAACTCCCCACAGCTTTGACCCAAGTATCTCGAGCGGCGGTGCCACCATCGCCCTGTCCGTCTTGCCTGAACGCACAACCATAAGCGCGCCATCTACGTGAGGAAGCACTTCCGCAACATCAGCCATGGGGATGGCAGGTGGAAGGTCTAAAATGACCCACTGAAACATCGCCCGGAGATCGTTAATCAACGGAGACATATGACTGGATGCCAGCAGCTGCGCCGGAGAATTCAGACGCTCCCTGATACCCAGAACATACAATGGGCGGTCTCCTAACTGCCGCATAGATTGCATGATCGTACGCTTGCCAGTAAGCACGTCTTCCACGCAGTTATCTTCAAAGGAGCAGCCGAGCGCAGCCGATACTCCCGGGGACCTGAAATCAAAATCGACCAGACAGGTTTCGTGCCCGCCTTCCGCCAAGCACCATGAAAGATTTATAGATGTAAGAGTCTTTCCCTCTCCTGGACTTGGGCTTGTTATCAACAATATGCCGCCCCGCGGATGTTGAGCACAGAGCCGGCGACGCATCATTTTATATTGCTCCACCGCAAGGCTTGCCGGCTCGGTAAGAAAGACCAGGCGCGACTCTTTTCCAGCCTGCAGCGTGATTACTCGCGGACCCGACTTAGAGTACAAAGGAGTATCCCCAGCGAGCAAAAGAGCATCCGTAATGTGCGGCTCTGAACTTGAGTTCATAGAATGGGCCTAACCTTCAGCAAAAATACAATTAGTGCCATACAGGCTATCACCGACACCAGAACGGTTTGGATTGCCTTGATCCGCCCGCGCTGCAAATCCGCCCTACTTATGACTGGCGGAATCGTTCCCAAGATCGGAATCTTTAAAGGAAGCATTTCCCTCAACTCAGCTTCGGATTTTACCGAAGTGTTGATCGTATCGAGCCCGATCGTAACTCCGACTGAGAGCAGGAAAGCGAACAATACTGCTGCGGCCATCGCCGGAAGCCGCTTTGGTTTATAGGGTTTTTCCGGTGTCTTCGCTAAATCCAGGATCGTAAATCGCTCCGCCTGCTGCTTCCGTTCTAAGTCTTCTGACATTCCCGCCGAGAAAGTCTTGTCCAGAAGCGACTGATAGTTCTGCCTGGATGTTTCGTAATTTCGCGTCAGTTCCGCGAGCTGCGTTTCTAAGACCGGAACTGTCTCGACCTTGCTCTGGTACGACCCGATCTGTTGCTGCAGAGCAGCCTGTTGCTGTTTGCGGCTCTGCAGCTCTTTCGTGATCAGAGAGAGATGCACCCGGGTGTTCGCGTCATAGGAATCGGTAGAGCCCGCCACCGGTTCAGGGAGTACTGCCAGGCGGGAGTCGACGCTTTTTAATTGTTCCTTTACAGTCACCACGTCAGGATACGTTTCTGTGAACTGCCTTTTTAGATTCCAGAGTTCGCTCTCGAGGCGGGTCTTTTCCTGGAGCAATCGTCCTCGGTCGCTAAGTGAACCAGTGTCCCGCACTTCCGGAAATTTAAGCTCAGTCAACATTATTCGTTCAGAATCGAGTCGACTGATTGCGTCGATATTTGCCTGAACCTGAGACTGCAAACGATCCAGCGCTTGCAGGTTTCCAGTAAGCTGGTCGGGCGTGGCGCCCGAATGCCGCTGACGGAACGCTTGAAGTTGACCTTCCTGCTCTTCCAGACTCTTCTTCGCTTGTGCTAACTCGCTGGATAGAAACTGTGTGGTGCCGAGTGCCTGCTGTTGGCGCAGCTTTAGATTCCAGTCGATAAAGCTCGCCGCAAGCTGGTTCGCAATCGGTGCAACCAGAGTCCGATCGTTATCTTCATAAGTAATGCTGAAGCTGCTCAACCCCTGTTCGGATCCCGTTTTCAGTTCGATATTAATTTTGGCGCGCATATAGTCCAGAACTTCCTCGCGTGACTTCTTCTTGCGTAGGGAAGCATAAAGATTGGTCTGGTTGATTATTTCCTGCAGCCTGGACGCACTTAGCACTTCTTGCGTCAAAGTGTTCAGGCGGGCATTCGGATCGGAGGTTATGGTAGACGCGACGTAGCGTTCAGGGATCCGCTGCGGATCTACCAGGATCGTGGTAGTTGCCCGGTAGACGTTGGGTAATAGCGAAACGGCCACGATTCCAAGAACAGCCATCAGGAGACCCGACACCCATACGGTAACCCAGTGCCTTCTCAATACCTCAAGGCTCCGTTTGACAAACGCCAGCGAGTTGTCCAAGCCCATCTGCTTTTGGTTCATTTATCTCCGACGTGACGCCATCCGTGTTATTTGAAAAGGTGGCCTGTATTTGGCGTCCAGATTAGTAAGAACATTGCGACGTCCCGGGAAAAGCTGCCGCCGCCAGTGTTTCCAGAGTATCGGCGGTAGGTAAGTGTCGAAAAACATTGATGCCCCAACTGACGGTTGAACGATCCCTCGAAGTACACCCCGTTATAGGATCCCGCTGTTGCCAAGGCAGCACTGTGAGAATATCCAAGGTCCAGGCCCAATGCGCCCGCGGACCCCACTTGGCGCTGGTAGCCGGCAGAAACATTGTCCTGCCAAAGTCCAGGGCCGAGATAGTTAGTGCCGAATTGGCGACTCGCGAGGGCGTAAACTTGCGATTTAGCTGACAATCTGGTGCTGAAAGCAGTATTGAATGCAAATCCCATTTGATTGCCGCAGGCAGCCGAATTCACCTGCGGGCCTCCACCGATTTGGAGAGATGTTCTCTCACGTACCATCCACTTCGCTTCAATTCCCCCACCAAGACTCGTGCAGTTGACAGATCCGTAGTCATAGTAAATGTCTCCGTATGCACCTAGTCCAAGTGTCGGAGACAGCCGTCGATCATAGCTCAACCGAGTGGAAGCTACACTGTTGTTCCCACCCAGGCCGCTGAAATGGGTGTACGAGTTCCCCACTTGCAAAGCAACTAGGTCTCGAGCAGACTTGGCATATTGGACCTCCATCCCACCCTCGATAGCTGTAACCTTCCCAGCGTCTCTCCGATAAGCGGCGGCATTAGGGCCGATCCCTGGAATCTCTCCGACCACAACACCTTGTGGAGGCACCAGCAGCCGCAACGAATCCTGGCCGTAGCTTGCATCCGCATCAAACTTCAATTGCCAGCGCTCGGTCAAAATTCCAGCCATTTGAGCGGAGGCCCGATTCAGGGTTTGGCTTGAGGATACGTTCGATCCGTAATTGCTAACAAATGTCGGGGCGTATTGGAGCAGAAACTGCCTTTTGCCGGTACTGCCCTGGATCCCCAGAAAGGGGCTAAGTGCGAGTAAGCCGGAAGGGTAACCTTTTTTCTCGTTTCGCTGATTACTGTCCCAGCCGGTGGTGAATGATCCCCCCAACAACATGCGCGACTTCCTCGTCCGGTCCAAAGCGATCAACCCACTCCCGTCCAGTGCCGGAGCGTATTGCGCCTGTACTCCCACACCCTCACCACTCTGCGCTTGTATCGGATCGGCAACGCTAGGGAGAGGAAGTTCCTCGGCGCTGCTTGGATCGCCGCTCGGATTCTGCGCCGGGAGATGCCCCGAAATCAGAATTGAGAAACTCACCACGATCAGTCGAAAGTGATACTTGATTTTCATGACTCTCACCTAAGGGACGACGACAGTATCGCCGGGCTGTAAGGTATAGTTCTGCTCACTATCCCCACGTATCACCTTGGAGTAGTTGAAGAGTAGTTTCTGAGTGTGACCATTGGTGGCGCGCAGTACATAGATGTTCTTGCGATTCGCAAATGTGCTCAACCCTCCCGCCTGGGCAATCATCTGAAGCACATTGACCGGAGCAACTAGCGGGTATCCGCCGGGCTTCGCAACCTGTCCCATCACATACACCTGGCGGCTGCGAATATCCACCACACTGACTGTCACCTCAGGGTTCACCATATAAGAGTTCAGTTTGGACCTGAGGGCCAGGGCCACCTGATTAGCCGTCATGCCCACCACGTGAACATCTCCTAGCAAGGGCAGCGAGACGAACCCGTCCGGTCCAACCGTCACCGTTTGTGAGAGATCATTATTCTTCCAAACATTTACACGAATGACATCGGAGACACCCAGGGTGTATCGCGACCCTCCGCTCAGGAATTTCAGATCGGTATCCGCCTGCACAAAGGTGCTGGCATGGGTAGCGTTTGCCAACCGCGCCGAAGTCGATGCAGTGCCCGCGACTTCCTGGGCACGATTGCTGCTAGCCAGCATGCCGAATAGGATCAGAATGGAGAGTAAGCGAATTGGACGATAACAAACCATTGTGTGCAGTCGACGATCCTCGTACAGTGAGATAGGCACATCGAGTGCCAAACTTCGTACAGCGTGATTGGCACAGCGAGAAGCGCTTATAGAGCGTTTTAAACGGCGGCTCTCAAAATAAACCTACGATGGAGATCTCAGACCTTCTAAGAAGAATTGCAATCCGTTGCAGAGTTTGCAAATCTTTGCGCGCTAGGGCTCCCATAGTAAGTTCAAGACCCTGACACCTTAAAAGCTACCTCGCTCCTCGTCCAAAAAATACCACTTTGGCGGTTTCAAAGAGAATCGCCAAATCTAGTACGCCAGACAGATATTTTATGTAGAAAAGGTCTAATTCAACCTTTCGCCACGCGTCCTCTGTGGTGGCTCCATACCCGTATTTGATCTGTGCCCACCCAGTGATTCCTGGGCGTACGGTATGCCGATACCCAAAATAGGGAATCTCTTCTTCGAGCATGTCGCAGAAGTATGGCTGCTCTGGTCGGGGGCCCACCACGCTCATGTCTCCGCGAAGAACATTAATGAACTGCGGCAACTCATCCAGTCGAACGGTTCGGATGAACTTGCCCACGCGTGTAATGCGCGGGTCCCGATCTCCCGTCCAGGAAGGTTTTTCATTCGGCGGGGCAGCCCGCATGGAACGAAACTTCAAAATCTTGAACACTCCACCATTCAATCCAACTCGCTCTTGCCTATAAAGGATGGGAAAGCCGTCCTCGAGGATAATGACAAGGGCTACCAGCACCATCAGCGGAGAGCTGAGTGCGAGCCCCAGCACGGCGATCAACAAATCGCTGGCTCGCTTGGCAAATCGCAGAATCCAAGGCTTCCGGAATCCATTCGAAAAAATGAACCAACTGGGTGACAGATTTTCCAGGACGATCCTGCCCGTGAGACGCTCATACAGCGTGTACGGATCCTCGATTTGAATCCCCTTGAATTTCAATCGCATGAGCGCGCGAGTGGGCATTCCGCCACGCCGCTCTTTGAGCGAGACCACGATTCGGTCAATGCGGAGCTCTGTAGCAATCCGCTCTATATCCGCCACCGACCCAAGAATCGGCGCCGACAGATCGCCGCATTCCTGATTTTCTCTCTCGGATAGGGCGCCAATTACCTTGTAGTTGAATTCAGGCCGGCGCTGAATCTCACCGATGAGCTTGAGCCCCACTGTTCCAGAACCGGCGATCAGTACCCTTTCCATCCCATGAGTTCGTGACCCGAGCGACCTCAGGGATACCCGCCAGGTTACCATCATGATGATGATGAAGGGCGCCGCCATGATCGCGACTCCCTCGCCCGGACTCAGACTGGAATTGATCAGGTATGCCACGCCGAGGACCAGGAGGGCTACTCCCAGACCGCGCAATAACTTCACGCTGGTCTGGGCCACAGAGCGTATCAGTTGCAGATCATATAGATCGTGATAATAAAACGAGACCACACAAATCAAAACCACCACCAGCAACCGTGAGATGGTTGCTGGATCCTTGATACAGCTCCATGCCAAACTCGTATCCGGGAGTCGTACCACTGTCGCGAAAAGTAACGCGAGGTAGATAAGTACACCCTCGCCGCCAACCAGCAGCAGGGTACTGCGAGGAATAGTCTGGCCACCTATCCTAGCCATCGCGATCGATCTCTCCTGAATAAAAAATAAGAACGAAAATCCCCGGCCCCCAAGACATGGCATCTAAATCATTGGGTTTGCTGCTTCACACCACGCCCTGCTTCACCCAGATACCTTGACAGCACACGAATGGCCACTATTCTCCCGAAGGGTGGCGTGCGGCAGCAATAAACAACTTCTCCACTCCTGTCAAAGCACAAGATTCTTGTCACGTAAGAATTCCTGCGCCCTTGGGCCACCGGGGTCTGGGAATCTCCCTGGACTAGCCTGCGCACGATAATCGCTGAAGCAGTGGGACACGGACCCTCTTGTTGGGGACTTTGAAACAATCGCCGGCTGGGCACTAGGACTGGAGCAGAGCGTTTCCTGGTCTTGAGCAGTAATTCGAAATCGGGAGGAAGAATGAAAATGTGGCGGCTTACTGCCGACCACGCGCTATTGATCTCTAAGTCACGACTTCGGCTCGAGCCCCTGCATTGCGGGCTCGGAATGGGAGAGGTACCCTGTCGGGCGTGAATGCTTCGGAGTAGACCGTGGCCATGGGAGCGAAGCGAAACGTTTTCAAAAGATCGGCAAGCTTGATCCCCATCCCTGCCGTTCCCCACGTCTGACGAATGTTCGACAACCAGGGCAGGGCGAGATCCGGTTGACCTTGGTCAATTTCCCAGGGGTGCATGTATACCGTCCCAGGCTGACGTTCTTTCTCGTTCAAATGCCTGAGGCCCGCCACGCTGTAGCGGTATGGGAGAAGCCTCAAATACGCGCCGCCACCCACCGGAAGGTTCACTCCCAGCACGCGCCAGGTTGCCACCGGAATCTCCAGCAGGCGATTCTTGGCTACGTAATACGGATGCCGCGGGGCACTAGAATTCCCGTAAAAAGAGTGGCGAACGGGATTGACGCTCGAGTCATATTGAAAATCAAGTTCTGTCAAAACATCAAATGCCCACTCGATTCCGGGTGTGATCGAAAAGCATGGGGCCCGATAGCCTACAACCCGCGCTCCCGTTGCATCTTCAATGAGTTGTTTGGCCTTCAGCGTATCTTCGTAAAACGTCTTGCGGTCAAGCCTGAACACGGCACGGTGGAGATAGCTATGGCACCCAATTTCGTGTCCCCGCCTTGCCACTTCGCGCACCAGCGCTGGATATTTCTCAGCCACCCACCCCAGCACAAATACGGTCGCCCGCGTGTTGTGCTGATCGAGCAGATCAAGCAGGCGGGGAACACTTGAGTGAATCCGCGACGGCATGAGGTCCCATGATTGCAGACTGACTACCTGCGAGGCTACCTCGGTATGAAAATAGTCTTCCAGGTCAACACTGAACGCATTCGTGATCGTCGCAGTAGGATTTCTTGCTACGGCCGGAAGCGCGGGTCGCAATGGAAAGACGACGAGAGCCTTGACCGCCGGGGACTGCTCGGAACTTTTCTTTTCGTCCTTGCTCTTCATGACAGCACTGATAAGCCAGCTAAACATGAGGCAAGTCGTTGCAGAGGACAAAAGACCTAAGCTTTCTGAGATTCCCGGAGTAAACAGGAGTCGCGCGTAGATTGCTGTCGCCACGCCACACGTGGCAGCCGCTACGCAGACCTCTTTACGACGACTAAGGCTCATACCCCTCCACCACCCCTGCTGCCATCCGCCCCCAAATAATGCACGTGGGATTCCAAACAGGGGTGCATCATAAGGCTCTGTTTAAGAGGTTTTCGGAGAGAATTAGCATCTATTGCCGGAAGTACGGTGTGCAATAAGTTGCAGGGAATCACACAAGAACAGTACCTTGCACTGCCCATCTCACTCAGACAAAGTCCGGCAAATGTCCATTCTATTGTCGGGGACCGGACATGCCAGCGCAGTTGCCGTAGGCACTCCCCCTAGGAATCGAACTGAGGACAAATCGCCGATGCATCGCGAAATTCTCTCGCTCAGGCTGGACCGCCCTCGATTTCGAAAGAACAACGAAAACGTCGCACATCTGCAACTGAATGCGTAGGGTATCAGCGGTGAATTGAGTCACAAAACATAACAATCAAACAGTTGTAGTTACGGCCCTTTACGTGCTGCTCCTGAAGAATTAGGGGCTCTACTTATTCGTATCGCTGAGTTCCCGCACGGAAACTGCCACGCCATTGGGAATGTTTAGTTGAGGCCATACGTTTCTCGCGGCCGCCGCAATCGTTTGGGCCAAATGTGGATGTGGCCGAGAACGTCTCGTCCGCAGCGGAAGGCAAGCTAAGCTTCATTACACTGTCAACGGTTCCCATGAAACGCCATTATGGGCTTCCGCACTCTTAAGTTTTAAGAGGATTAAGACCGGTACTTAATAGCGAATAGGACGCGAGCTCAGGGAAGTCTAGAGCGGCGCACCAAGGAAGTGAAGAGTCATGTGCACCTCATTACACGTGAAGTCAATGCGCGTCGGCCTGTCGCTTGCAGGGCTAATTCTGCTCGCGATAGCAGCTTTTGCCGGGCGGTCCTACGCCCAATGCAGTAACCCTTCGAATGCCATTGTCGCCGAAAACTGCCTGCCCGGAAATCCTGACAGCGAGTGGGATGTCAGCACTTCGGATGCCGGCGACCCTACCCTTCAGGGCTTTGCCACTGACATCAGCGTAAACCAGGGCTCCACGGTCAATTTCAAAATCAAGACCGATGCCCGCGCCTATGTGATCAACATCTATCGCATGGGGTATTACGGTGGCATGGGCGCTCGCAAAGTTGCGTCGATATCGCCTTCCGTTTCGCTGCCCCAGACTCAGCCCGCCTGTTTAGTTGTTGCAGCCACTGGCCTGATCGACTGCGGAAACTGGGCTGTGTCGGCCTCATGGCAGGTTCCTGCCAATGCAACCTCGGGGATTTACTTTGCCCATCTCATCAGGAGCGATACCAGTGGAGACAGCCACATCCTCTTCATCATAAGAAATGACTCCAGCCACTCGGCAGTGCTGTATCAAACGGCGGATGAATCGTGGCAAGCCTATAACTACTACGGTAACGGTAGCCTCTATGGTCCGGCGTCCCCTTCGTTCGACGTAAACGGCAGATCGTATAAGGTCAGCTACAACCGCCCCTTCTCAACTCGAAGCTTTGGTACAGAGAAGGATACCTGGGTCTTCGGACCGGAGTATCCAATGGTCCAGTGGCTTGAGGCGAACGGCTACGACGTGACCTACTTCACCGGCGTGGACGCCGCACGCAATGGTGCGTTGATCCAGAACCACAAGATATACATGGATTCGGGTCACGACGAGTATTGGTCAGGTCCACAGCGCGCCAATGTCCAGGCGGCTCGCGACGCCGGTGTCAACCTCGCCTTCTTCAGCGGCAACGAAATATTTTGGAAGACGCGTTGGGAAAACAGCATCGATGGCAGCAACACACCCAACCGAACACTTGCCTGCTACAAAGAAACCTTTGCGTTCGCAAAGATCGACCCGACCCCAACCTGGACTGGTACATGGCGAGATCCAAGTTTCAGTCCGCCCTCGGATGGCGGCAAGCCAGAAAACAGTTTGACCGGAACCTTGTATATGGTCAACGGACCCGGAGCTGATAATGATGGGACGTTTCCAATAAAAGTACCATCCGACGACGGCAAGATGAGATTCTGGCGCAATACAGCGGCGGCTTCTCTTGCGTCCAACGCTACGTACACACTTCCCATTAGCACCCTTGCGTACGAGTGGGACCTCGATATCGACAACGGGGTCCGGCCCGCGGGTGCATTCCGGATGTCCACAACTACACACAACCTCACCACCGATTTGTTGCTTGATTCCGGCGTGACGTACGGAGCCGGGACAGCCACTCACCATCTCATGATGTACCGCGCACCGAGCGGCGCGCTGGTCTTCGGTGCTGGAACGGTGAATTGGTCCTGGGGGCTTAACAGCAATCACGACAACCCGTTTGCCTCGGTCAATCAGGCACCTGATCCGAACATGCAGCAGGCCACCGTAAATCTATTTGCAGATATGGGTGCCCAACCAGCCTCATTGCAATCGGGCCTGATACCCGCGAGCGCATCCTCAGACACCACACCCCCGACCTCCGTCGTCACTGCTCCGGCATCCGGCTCAAGCGTCACTGCCGGGAGCTCCGTGACCGTGACGGGCACTGCCGGCGATGTAGGCGGAGTGGTAGCTGGAGTCGAGGTCTCGGCGGATAGCGGTGCGACATGGCACCCAGCTACGGGGCGATCCCCGTGGAGTTATGCCTGGACACCCAATTCAGTTGGGACAAGCACTATCCTAAGCCGGGCCGTGGACGACAGCGGGAACCTCGAAACGCCCCATAACGGAGTCTCAATCAGTGTGCTCCCGCGAAACTGTCCATGCAGTATTTGGAACTCTTCAAACGTTCCCACGACGATTGACAGTGGCGATGGCAGCTCAATCGAGGTTGGCGCTAAGTTTCGCACCGACACAAATGGCTCAATCCTCGGCGTTAGATTCTACAAAGCCACGGCAAATACCGGAACCCACGTGGGGCATATCTGGACCAGCGGAGGAGCGCTGCTTGGAACTGCCACCTTTAGCAGTGAGAGCGCTTCAGGTTGGCAACAAGTGTCATTTCCCGCCCCGGTGTCAGTCAGTGCAAACACTACATACGTGGTTTCGTACTTCGCCCCGGCCGGACGCTACTCGGCTGACACAAGTTACTTTGCAAGTTCAGGGTTTGATAATCCTCCCCTGCATGCCTTGGCAAACGGAGTCGATGGTCAGAATGGAGTCTACCTTTACAGTTCTGCAGGCGGGTTTCCCAACTTTAGCTACGGATCGACTAATTACTGGGTAGATGTGGTCTATACCGCCTCCACGACCTTTGGTATCAGTGGGACCATTACTGGCATCGGTGGCGCTGGCGCAACCGTAAACCTTGCCGGAACATCTGCAGCTAGCACCACTGCCGATTCATCCGGTATCTACAGTTTTTCCGGCTTGCTTAACGGGTCATATACTGTTGCTCCCAGCAACACCGGCGTCTCCTTCACGCCCACCAGCCGGGCGGTTACAATTAATGGAACTGCAGTCACCAGTGTCAACTTCACCGCAGCCGCGACCCAGGCCCTAAGTATTTCCGGAACAATAAGCAGTGGTGCTGGCGCGACCGTAAACCTTGGCGGAGCAGCCACGTTGACCACTACAGCGGATGCATCGGGGAACTATGTATTCAATGGTCTTCTAAATGGGTCATATACCGTCACACCAGTTGCATCGGGTTACACCTTTAGCCCAGGTACACAGACTGTAATTCTTTCCGGAACAAACGCAACCGGTGTAAATTTTCAAGGACAGGTTTGTGCATGCAGCTCAATATGGCAACCCTCAGCTACTCCTTCTCTAATCGACAGCGGAGACACCACGCCGGTTGAACTCGGCGTGAAGTTCAGGGCGGACTCACAAGGCTACATCACTGCCTTGAGGTTCTATAAGGCAACTGCAAATACGGGCACCCATGTTGGACACTTGTGGACCACTTCCGGAACTCTTCTTGGAAGCGCCACCTTCTCCGGCGAATCAGGACAGGGGTGGCAGCAAGTGACCTTCCCAAGTCCAATTCTCATTTCCGCCAACACCACATACGTGGCGTCGTATTTCGCGCCAGTCGCACACTATTCAGCAAACACAAATTTCTTTGCCACCATCGGAGTAGATAACCCACCCCTGCACGCATTGGCAACTGGCGTGGACGGGCCAAACGGACTATACATTTACACGTCTAACGGGGCTTTTCCCAACAATAGCTATGCGTCTACCAACTATTGGATAGACGTGGTCTATACCACATCTCAAACCCACAGCCTCAGCGGTACGATTACCGGAAGTGGCGGGGCAGGTGCCTCGCTGGCGCTAAGTGGTCCCACCACGGCCTCCACTACAGCAGATGGTGCCGGCAACTACATCTTTGGTGGTCTTCAGGACGGATCCTACACGGTAACAACCGTGACCGCTGGCAACGCCGGGACTATCTTCATGCCAGGTAGCCAGGGCGTAACGATCAATGGATCTAACGTTACGGGCGTCAACTTTGCGGTGCCACCAAACTGCCCGTGCAGCACCATCTGGCAGCCTTCGGTGCAACCTGCGCTCATCGACGCTAGCGACGTCAAGCCGGTCGAGCTGGGATTGAAGTTTCGCGCCGATTCAGACGGGTACATCGTCGGGCTTCGTTATTACAAGTCGCCGAACAATACGGGGGCCCACGTTGGCAATCTTTGGTCCAGTACGGGCAAACTGCTGGCAACAGCGGCCGCCACGAGTGAAAGCGTCTCCGGGTGGCAGCAGATTGCTTTCTCGCGCCCTGTACCTGTTACCGCCAACACTACATACATCACGTCATATTTTGTTCCGGTGGGGCATTACTCCGCGAACTCGGGCTATTTCGCTACTGCGGGCGTTGATAGCCCTCCCTTGCACGCTCTGGCCAATGGGGTGGACGGCCAGAATGGAGTCTTTGCATATTCGTCGACTAGCACTTTTCCGACTAGCAGCTATAACTCCACTAACTATTGGGTCGACGTCATTTATGGCACGGCAACGTCTTACAGCATCGCCGGAACAATCAGTGGAAACGGCGGTGCCGGTGCTACTGTAACCCTTAGTGGAGCGGCCGCTGCGACGACGACGGCCGATGCAACCGGTAAATATAGCTTCAATGGCCTCGCCAATGGAACTTACACGATCACGCCAGGTAATACCGGCTACACATTTAGCCCACTCAGCCGAAGCGTGACGATCAACGGAGCCCATGCGCTCGGGATAGACTTCAGTATCCCGACGACCACCTATAGCATCTCCGGAATGGTCACCGGCGCGACAGGAGCATCGGTCAATCTCACTGGCACGGCCACGGCCACAACTACTGTCGACGCCTCAGGGAACTATAGCTATACCGGCCTGGCGAGTGGGTCCTACACGGTGTCTCCTAGCGCTGCCGGCTACCTCCTTAGCCCTACAAATCAAATCGTAACGATCACCGCAGCTAACATCGCCGGCGTAAACTTCACCGCTACCGCACAGACTTATACGATCTCTGGAACCATCAGCGGGACTGGTGGACCGGGGGCAACCATCACATTAACCGGAGCCGCCACTACGACAGCGACCGCGGATGCTTCCGGTATCTACAGCTTCTCCGGACTGATAAACGGATCTTATACGGTCACTCCCACCAAGTCGGGCTACTCCTTCACTCCTGCCAGCCAAACAGTGACAGTAAGCAATGCCAGTATCGCAGCAAACTTCACCTCGACAGCATTCACCTACCTCCTCTCCGGAACCATCAGCGGCCCTGGCGGACCGGGAGCCACGGTGAAATTGACCGGGGCGGCAGCAGCGACAGTGACCGCGAACGCTTCAGGGGTTTACTCCTTCCCCGCCGTCACCAACGGATCCTACACGGTCAAACCCACTAAGACGGGTTACATCTTCACTCCAACTAGCCGCTCAGTGACAGTAAGCGGAGCGAATGTCACCGCAAACTTCTCCTCGGTCCTGAAGACCTACTCCATCTCCGGAACCATCAGCGGCCCCGGCGGACCGGGAGCAAGCGTCGCATTGACGGGAGCCGCGACGACTACAATCACCGCAAATTCGTCTGGAGTTTTCAACTTTAGTGGACTCGCAAATGGCTCTTACACGGTTACGCCCAGCAAGACGGGTAACACCTTCACTCCAACTAGCCAGGCAGTAACAGTCAACCTCAGCAATGTGACAGGAGTAAATTTCGGGTCACTCTAAGCACAACGCCCGGGCTGGAAGCGGCGCACGCTCGCCGCTCGCGAAAACTCGTTGCTGGTTTTCTTGATGGATGTCTTGGCCATCACTCTGCATCCAGACTGTTACAGTACCCCAGCTTGTTACCTGATTTCGATTCTTACCTCGCTATCGATCCAAGTGCAACTTTGAAGCTGGTTCCAGGTAACAACAACCCTGACCGTGATATTACGGACCCTGACTACCGCTCCTTAGACCTTCAGGTTCTTCTGGCGTCTCCACACCAGGTACTCGCTACTTCTTTCCCAAGCACCGACCGCTGGTCGATGAGCAGACCTTCCCCAACAACCCCTGAGAAGTAGTAGTCTTCGAAGTTGAATCCAGATTGCATTTGGAGAGTGGATGACAGTGCGCGATATAGTGCCTTGTTTTGCAGTAATGGTAATTCTGTTCGGAACGATGACATTTGCGTCCAATGTGACCACGGTTGAGTCCGGCAAGGTCCGGGGTGTTTCGCAGGACGGAGTCGTATCTTTCAAGGGAATTCCCTACGCTGCCCCGCCCATCGGCAACCTGCGTTGGCGCGCACCCCGGCCTGCGGCCCACTGGAAGGGTGTACGTTCGGCCACGCAGTATGGCCACGATTGCATGCAACTCCCATTTCCCAGCGACGCTGCGCCCCTTGCGGCGACGCCTGGGGAAGACTGCCTGGTGCTGAACGTGTGGGTGCCGCCGGGGCAAGGTAAAGCAAAACTTCCGGTCATGGTTTGGATCTATGGCGGCGGCTATGTGAACGGCGGCAGTTCGCCCGCCGTGTACGACGGATCGCAGTTTGCCCGGCAGGGTGTGGTATTTGTCAGCTTCAACTATCGGCTGGGGCGCTTCGGTTTTTTTGCCCACCCAGCGCTCATCGCCGAAGCAGGCTCCGGCCCGGCGGGCAACTATGCCTTCATGGATCAAATCGCCGCTCTTAAGTGGGTCAAGGAGAACATCAGCGCGTTCGGGGGCGATCCCGGCAAGGTAACACTTTTTGGTGAGTCGGCAGGCGGCGGCTCGGTATTGACGATGATGACCTCGCCGCTCTCAGAGGGATTGTTTGAACGCGCCATCATTCAGTCAGGCGGAGGACGCGATGGACTGGGCGGAATGCCGCTGATGAGCGCTCAATCATCCAATGGCAGGCCCTCCGCGGAATCCACGGCGCTGGCATTCGCACAAAGTAAGGGCATAAAGGAAATGGATAATGCGGCGCTCGATGCTTTGCGCAAATTGCCTGCGGATCAAATCGTGGATGGCCTGAATATGGCCAGCATGTTTCAGGCAGCCGGAACCTATTCAGGGCCCATGATCGATGGCAAGCTGATAGTGGAAACGCCGCAGGATGCGTTTCTCGCGGGACACGAGATCAAAATTCCCGTGATGATCGGGGCTAACAGCCGCGACATCGGCTTCTCGGCTGCGCGGAATGTGTCCGACTTGATGGCTCCTTTTGGCGTGAGTAAAGAGCGCGCGATGGCCGCTTACAATCCGGGAAATTCGGGGGACGTCGGGGCACTCAGCACAGTAGTGGCCGCGGATCAGATGATGGTCGAGCCAGCTCGTTTCGTGGCCAAGGCGGTTGCCGCGTCAGGCCAACCGGCATTTGAGTACCGCTTCTCCTACGTCGCAGTTTCAATGCGCAAGGAGTGGAACGGCGCTCCCCACGCCACCGAGATCCCTTTCGTCTTCGACACTTTGAAAGCACGGTATTCAAACAGTCTCGACCCCGCCGATTCTGCCATGGCTAAGACGGCAAATGCCTATTGGGCCGCATTTGCCAAGAACGCCGATCCCAATAGCGATGGCATTCCCAAATGGCCGCCGTATAACTCCGCGACTGACATGTTAATGGACTTTACCAATTCGGCGCCCGTAGCCAGAGCTGATCCATGGAAGACGAGATTGGATCTGACCGAAGGTTTAGCAAACAAGCATCCCTAGTTCCTGGTCGGAGATACTCCCGATACCGGGGAATTGCAAACTAACTCCCCGAGTAGGTCGCAGGCAGTCGCGAGCTTTGGAGGCACGCACGCCGCGAAACCTCCGCAAATGCAAAGTCGAAGCAGTGGCGGAATTCTCCTCGCTCGACCCACGCCTGTCAGCAGCGAACTATCTTTGGCGAGTTGATGCCCTTCGTGGCATTGCGGGTATCCACTACGATCTGCGACGTCTCCACGATCTCCTGGTAATCGTAGTCGGAGTGATCCGTCACAATCAGCACGCAGTCATACTGCCCAAGATTTTCCAGTGACGTGCAGGTCATGTTGAGGTTGTAGTGGCGTCCCTTGCCTACTTTCGGAAAGTAGGGGTCGTTGTACAGCACTTCGGCGCCCTCCTGGCGAAGGAGCTCGATAATCGTAAGCGAAGGAGATTCGCGCAGGTCGTCGATGTCCTTTTTGTACGCCATGCCCAGCATCAGTATCCGCGAGCCATTCAGCGCTTTCTTATTCTGGTTGAGCGCCCTGCCAACGGATTGCACAACGTGCGCCGGCATCGATTCATTCACTTCCCCAGCCAACTCGATAAAGCGCGTACTGAAGTCATACTCCTTCGCCTTCCAACTGAGATAGAAGGGGTCAATAGGAATGCAGTGCCCGCCCAGTCCGGGCCCCGGATAAAAAGGATGAAATCCGAAGGGCTTGGTCGCAGCCGCGTCGATGACCTCCCATATATCCACTCCCATGCGTAGCGACAGCAGCTTGAGTTCATTCACCAGCGCGATATTCACGCAGCGATAGATGTTCTCAAGCAACTTGGTCATCTCAGCCACACGGGTTGACGATACCGGGACGGCACGCGTAAAAATGCCTTCATACATCGCCGCCGCCAGCTTGGTAGCCACCTCTTCATGACCGCCGACTACCTTGGGGATGTCGCGGCGGGCTACAGTGTCGTTCCCCGGGTCTTCCCGCTCTGGAGAAAAGGCCACATAGAAGACACCATGCTCAGCCGGCAAACCCTTGCTCTGAACCTTCAGCCCCAGCACGTTTCTGGATTCGAGAATCGGGATCAGCAGGTCCTCCGTAGTGCCCGGATAGGTCGTGCTCTCGAGGACAACCAACTGACCTTCCTGTATCCAGGGCGCCGCCGACTTTGCCGTGTTTTCAATGAAGCTTAGGTCCGGTTCGCGGTGGTCCGTCAGCGGCGTGGGAACGCACATGATTATGGCGTCCTGATCGGAGAGGCGGGAGAAGTCGTTAGTGGCCCGGAAGCCATGTTCCCGGGCACCCTGAATATCAGTGTTCGGAATGCGGAAGATATAGGACCGGCCATCTTCAAGATCGATCACCTTTTTTGTGTCGATGTCGAAGCCCGTAACCCTGAAGCCCGCCTCGGACAACAACAACGAAAGCGGCAACCCGACGTAGCCCAGGCCGATAACTCCAATCTTAGCGGTGCGGCTTTCGAAGCGATCCAGGCGTTCCTGGGCGATTTGAGGCAGGAGAAAACTACTCGTAGTGAACATCGGTGTTTGATCAAACTCCATTTGCCAAATCCCATTTGTGGGCGGCCGGTTAAAGTACGTTGCATATTCAAACCGGAATAGTTGGGAGAGAATCGCCCGAGCAAATGCCCTTAAAGTTTTTTTGGCCCGTATCGGCTATGCAAAACGTTGCATAACTTTTCCATTCCCTATGCAATTCTGGATTTATGCAAAAGTCAACCGCAGCATCTCTTCATCCCAGCATCTCATCCGGTCCCGGATAGGGGACCTTCGGTATCGGAGCTTTAGTACTGCGTACAGGCGGCAAACCAGCTTCCTTGATCTTGTACAGCAGCGAGCGATAGCTGATGTCCAGCGAGCGAGCGGTTTTTCGGCGGTTCCACTTATGAGCCTGCAGCACACCGAGAATAATCTTCTTCTCCAGGTGCTGCACAGCGCGTTTCGTCTGTACCCTCAAGGGAGTATCCAGGTCGACGGCATCAGCCCCCAACGGACGCACTTCTGAGGGATCGCGAAGCACCGAAATAATCTGACTCTCATCCCCGAGCACGACGTAGCGCTTAGCCAGATTCTCCAACTCGCGTATGTTCCCAGGCCAGTGGTACGACTCGAGCATGCTCAAGAATGAGGCACTGAGAGGCACAGGGCGTCCGCCGAAGCGCTCGCTGTAAACGCGGATGAAGTGGTTCATGAGGATGGGTACATCGCAGGTGCGCTCTCGTAGCGAGGGCATCTCGATTCTCAGCACATTGATCCGGTAGAACAGATCTGTGCGAAAACCACCTTTCGCCACTTCAGCCTCGAGATCCCTGTTGGTTGCGCAGATCAGCCGCACGTCAACCGAACGTTCATCCACTGAACCCAGTCGAACCACCTTGAAATCCTGCACGGCATGCAAAAGTTTTGACTGCAGCGTTAAATCCAGTTCCCCTATTTCGTCCAGAAAGAGCGTGCCCTGATCGGCTTGCTCAAATTTTCCCGCCTTCGCCTCTTTCGCCCCGGTAAACGCACCGACGTCATGACCGAAGAGTTCACTTTCAAAGAGCTGATTGGGGATCGCCGGACAATTCACTTTCAGGAAGTTGTGCGCATGGCGGGCGCTCAAGGCGTGCAACAACCTGGCAGCCAGCTCTTTGCCTGTACCGCTCTCGCCAGTGATGAGAACTGGCACCTCGGTCAGTGCGGCCTTTTGGATTTGCTCGCTGACTCGATGGATCACCGGCGAGTCTCCTAAAAGAGCTTCAGCCGGTCGATACCCTTGACTCTCCCGCATGCACACGCCCTCAACGTTATAGGCGGATGCACGTAAAGGACCAAAGCGGGGAGTAGTGCAGTCCCCCACACAATCCAAAGCTCGATTGCGAGATGGGACCTACCCAAATCCATTTTCGAGATTTATATTTTGGATGCCATGAGCCATCCTGAGCCTGATCTTTTACCAAATCGTACCGAGCGTGATAAGTTGAAAGGGCCTTTGTAACCCAAGATTCGCCCCGGGAGCAGCACACTAAGAATCATCAGGCTGTGCGTGGCACTGCTGCGTACCAATGGATCAGACTGCGCCCGGGCCTGGCCTCTTTGATGGGCCCCGCGCGAGGCTATAAACCGGAATTTTTTCGCTACACATTTCTTCACCGCGCAATGCCAGAGGCTCATGGATGGAGGGTAAATGGCTCGCTATTTGATCACAGGAATTGCCGGATTTATCGGTTCTTCGTTGGCCCGTGCTCTAGTCCAGCAAGGGCATGAAGTCCGAGGGATCGACAATCTCTCAACAGGTAATCTTGATAACCTGGCCGACATCCGGCACGCAATTTCCTTTCAGGAAATGGATGTGCAGGATAGCGTCGGCCTGCGGACAGCGTGTGAAGGAGTGGATTATGTGTCGCATCAAGCGGCCATGGCTTCCGTGCCGCGGTCGGTCAAAGATCCCCTACTAACACATAATTCCAATGTCAATGGCACCCTCAATCTCCTGCTGGCCGCGCGTGACGCACACGTCCGCCGCGTGGTGTATGCGGCATCCTCCTCGGCATACGGAGATCAACCCACCCAGCCCAAACATGAACTCATGTTGCCGATGCCGCTGTCTCCCTACGCAGTACAGAAACTGACTGGTGAGTTTTACATGCAGGCATTCTGGCGGGTCTATGGATTGGAAACAGTATGCCTGCGCTACTTCAACATATTCGGTCCACGCCAGGCCGCCGATTCACCCTACTCCGGCGTGATCGCCCAGTTTACGTACAAAATGATGGCAGGCGAGTCTCCCACAATCTTCGGCACGGGAGAACAGAGCCGCGACTTCACTTACGTCGACAATGCGGTGAACGCCAACCTGCTGGCCTGCGCGGCCCCCCGCGAGATCGCCACCGGGCGTGTTTTCAATATCGGGACTGGCAAGAGTCACACCCTCAAGGAGGTCTATTCGGTTATCGCGCAGATACTCGGTTTCCCCGGGAAAGCAACCAGCGGCCCTCCCCGAGAGGGCGACGTCGAGCACTCCCTGGCAGATATTGAGCGCGCGAGCATTGAACTGGGCTATCACCCCGCTGCGGACTTTCACGAGGGCCTGCGACAAACCGTGGCCTGGTATGTGGACGGGAGTAAAGCTGCAAATTTACAGGTTCAGAAAAACTGAACGAAAGTCTTCCGTTATTGGCGAGAACCTCAAGGCTTCAAGCTGACCCTCACGAGCGCCGATGCCCTATCGGCTTATCACTGCTGTTACAACTAATCCCCCTTTGTCAATCTTTGATCTTGCCTTCAAAACTTCCTGAACAGCCCATTTCACTAAGGTACGTAAAGGTTACCAATGTATAGGTAAGTAACTACCGACACCGTGATCATTTTTCCCACTACCCTAAAAATAATGCGGTTCAAAACTTCCTTTATTATTCTTTAAATTCAATTAGTTATCCAAGTAGCCTTCGGTATGCAAAAGAGCAGACAAAGACCTGCAATTTTTTCGTTTGACACTTTGGAGGGATGGCGCTACATTCGCGTTGCTTCAGCAGATCTCGGTGGGTCCTAGAGCTCGAACTGAACCAAGACAGGTAACACTTCCAGATCGTTACGACGGAAGGCAAACGAAACGAATCGGGCTCTGTGAGCACTATTTTTTGCTATTGCCGACAGGCTCTAGCGTGTGGGACTTGCTGCAACGATTCTCCCGGCTTCCTGCAAAAGTATCGATGTCGCAGTAAGCCATCCGTGGGGTTAGAGAGTGAGTGCCAGATTGGCGACAATCAGCACCCTACAGTTTCCCATCCCATCCTCGCCCACTCTTGTCTCTATTCTTTCGAGGTGCATCAATGACGCATGCAGTGCAAATTCTAGCCATCAGCGACGACACTAAAGTCTGCGAACTGATCCACTCTTCTCTGGAGTCAGAGGGCTATCAAGCGATGTGTGTTCCCTCACCGCAGGAGGCTTTGCAGCTTTTGCATAAAGGGGTTGTGACCGATTGTCTTCTATTCGACGCTGCAAAAAACAAGCCACGAGATGGCCTTTTCTCCCCCGCGCTTCTTGAGACGGTCAGCAGTGATAAGCTCTGCATCCTGTCGGAGATGGGAGATACGTCCTGGAGGAACCACGCTGCGAAATGGAGCATTAATACTGTGCTGACCAAGCCCTTGCTGCGCCACGATCTCGAAAAATTGACTTCCCGCCCGAAGAGCGTCTTTGCCCCGGCGGTTCCCGTCGCCGCAACCAGTCCGAAGGTTCCCGATTTCCATTTGGAAGAGCTGGACAACAATCGTTTTTTTCTGGCGGCAACGCCGACGATGATGCAGATCTACAAGGACATCCGAATCCTGGCTCCCGTCGATATTCCTGTCCTCATCCTGGGCGAGAGCGGCGTTGGCAAAGAAATCGTGGCCATGCTGCTGCACAAATACCACGCGCGTTCTGAAAAGAAATTTCTCAACGTCAACTGCGCGGCCCTGCCCACCGAGCTCCTGGAGAGCGAGCTTTTCGGCTATGAAGCTGGCGCTTTTACTGGCGCGATCAAGGCCAAGCCGGGTAAATTCGAACTGGCGAACAAGGGAACACTGCTGCTGGACGAAATTGGCGAGATGAGCCCCCAGATGCAGGCCAAACTGCTCCACGTCCTGCAGGATGGCTCCTTCGCACGCCTGGGAGCACGGACGACAACACAAGTGGATGTCCGCGTTCTGGCAGCAACCAATATCAATATTCAGGATGCAATTGCAGAGAAGCGCTTCCGCGAAGACCTCTATTACCGTTTGAATGCCTTCACTATTACGATTCCTCCGCTCCGGGAACGCCGTCAGGAGATTCCCCTCCTCATGGATCAGCTGATTCAAAGGGGAGCCGCCGAGCTCGGACGACGGCCATTCGCTTTCTCCGGACAAATTATGGAGGCAGCGATGGAATACCACTGGCCGGGAAACCTTCGCGAGCTGCGCAACTTTGTCACTCGCACGCTCATCCTGCAAGATCAGGAATCCGCATACAAAGACCTCAGGGCCAAGACACGAACTGTTTCCACCGCTTCCCCGGTAGTCTCAATGGACCCAGTGGTCGAGACCAGGACGATGGCCGGAATGAAAGGTGTAGTAAACGGCGTCAAGAATCAGACCGAAATTCGCATGATTCAGGACGCCCTATCAGCATCGGGCTGGAATCGCAGAAGGGCCGCTACAAACCTGAACATAAGCTACCGTGCGCTGCTGTATAAAATTCAGCAGCACGGGCTGACCGCATAGGCACTTCATCTCTTTCTTTCTTAACTGTCAGTGAACTATTGGGGGCGCGATCGTCGCCCCCATCTTCTTGTGGTCAGAGTGGCGTTACTCGGGCTAAGTCTTCCGCCGCCTGAACTCCAGGGGCTCAGGTTACTACGGCATCATCACCGTAGCCTCGTTCGATGGATCACTTTCCACACCGCTCAAATCGACACTTTTCACCATGTAGCTGTACGAAGTTCCGCTTTCGACGGTGCTGTCCACATAAGCCGTCTGTGGATCCGGCGTCAGATTCAACAACTGGAAAGAGTAACCGGAGGACGATCGATATATGTTGTAGCCTGCCAACTGGTCGAGCGGTCCCTTTGGCACGTTCCAATTCAGGTCGACCTCATGCGGTGTTGTACTGCTCGTGCCCGTCCCACTCAATGCCATCGCCGTCGTGCCGCCGCTCGAGGAATCGCTGCTGATGGCAAGTTGGCCCGACGCTGCTCCGGCAGTGGTCGGCTTGAATTGGATTTGCAGCGTCACCGCCTGCGTCGGACTCAAGGTCACCGGGAAGCTCGCGCCCGACACCGTGAAGCCCGCCCCTGCCAGCGTGGCCGCGTTGATGGTCACAGGTGCCGTTC
>JANXZS010000070.1 GCA_025355385.1 Acidobacteriaceae bacterium
TAAAGCGCTGGCTGCTGGCGCATGAAAGCCGCTGAATCCGACCTGCCAGACCGCGCAGAAATTGACGCTTTCTGCGACACCCTGTGGCTGGAAGACGGACTGGCCAAAGCCTCGCTCACCATAACCGAGACGCGCAATCCGCAAAATCTGAATCACCCGATGAAGCTGGCGGCCTTCGAGACCTCCGTTTCCACCTTTGACTTTAATGCCTACCTCGCCGGGCTGAAAGCTCCGCTGCACGATCCCCAGACAGACGGCATCAATGTCACGGAGCCCAAATTTTTCGCCGAGGTAAATGCGATCCTCACAGACACTGATCTGGGAGCCATTCAAACCTATCTGCGCTGGCAGTTCATCCACTCCATCGCCGGCACCAGCACCCCGCAGAGTTTCGACGATGAAAACTTCAACTTTTATGCCACGACCCTGCTCGGTCAAGAGGAGCAGCAGCCCCGCTGGAAGCGCTGTACACGCCGCGTCGACAACGAACTCGGCGAAGCTCTGGGCGAGGTCTACATCAGCCGCTACTTCCCTCCCTCTGAAAAGAAGCGCGCCCTCGACATGACGGTCGCCATTGAAGCCGCCATGGGTCGCGACATCGATAGCCTCGATTGGATGAGCCCCGAAACCAAGATTCGCGCCAAGGAAAAGCTTCACACCGTCGCCAACAAGATCGGATATCCGGACAAATGGCGGGACTATTCCCGGCTTGATATCGTTCGCGGCGATGCGCTGGGTAACATGCTGCGTGCCCGCGAGTTTGAGAGCGACCGCGACCTCGCCAAGATCGGAAAGCCCGTCGACCGTGCCGAGTGGGCCATGACTCCCCCGACCGTCAATGCCTATTACAATCCGCAGATGAACGACGTCAACTTTCCCGCCGGATATCTGCAGGCGCCCTTCTTCAGCGCGCAGGAAGATGATGCGGCAAACTACGGTGATATGGGCTCGACCATCGGCCACGAACTAACCCACGGCTTCGATGACGAGGGACGCCAGTTCGACGCCAAGGGCAACTTGACGGACTGGTGGACCACGCAAGACGGAAAAAAGTTCACCGAGCGCACCGACTGCATGGTCAAGCAATTTGACGGCTACCTGCCGGTAGAAAACGTGCACATCAATGGCAAGCTGACGTTAGGCGAAAATCTCGCAGATCTCGGCGGCCTTTGGATTGCCTATCTCGCGTGGGTCGACGAATCGCAGAAAGTCCATCTCGACATGACTGCGAAGCAAGATGGCTACACGTCGGAACAGCGCTTCATGGTTGCCTACGCGCAGCAGTGGTGCACGCAGACGCGTCCGGAGGCGCTGAGGACGCAACTGCAGACCGATCCCCACGCCCCTGACGAATACCGCGCCAATGGCATCCTCGCCGACATGCCGGAGTTTGCCAAATCCTTCAACTGCAAGAAGGGCCAGCCCATGGTTGCTGAGAAAGTGTGCCGCGTCTGGTAGTATCTCCGCGACCGTTCTCACGACCGTCTCGCTGCATTTTGAATTTTGGGAGGCAGCGAGTGGTGCGGCCCAATTACCAACTACTGAACCGAAATAACCCGCACCGACGTATTGACGCGCGGGTGTGTTTTACCCAAATTCTCCGCTCTTATCCTCTACTACCGCTATGTTGACCGGCGGCTACATGAGTGCGTGACCCTTGGCGGATTCTGCCGAGAAGTTCCAGACGCTAACAAGCTTTTACCAAGGACACCGAGATTCTTTGGATTAGAGGGTGGATTCAAGGACCGCTCGGCCCGTGGGATCTGCGGCTTCTTCCTCGGTCACAACGAAAAAATAAGACAGGATCGCTGATCCAAACGAGGTGGTCATGGCCACATCGGAGGCATCCCGGCCGGTTGCCATGAGCACGCGGCCGATCCGGGGCTGGTTGTTGCGGGCATCAAATGCCCACCAACGGTCGTCGAGGTAGACCTCAAACCAGGCACTGAAGTCCATTGGGAGGCGCACTGGTACGCCAATATCGCCCAGATAGCCCGCCGCATAGCGAGCCGGGATGTTCATCGCCCGGCAAAAAGTAATTGCGAGATGTTGAAAGTCGCGGCATACTCCTACCCGCTCGGTAAAGACATCCAGGGCCGTTTTTGTTGGCCGGGCCTGCTGATAATTAAATTCCACCTTGTTGTGCACCCAATCGCAAATGGCTTGCACACGTCCCCAGCCTGGGTCGAGGCGGCCGAAAAGTTCGGCAGCGATGTTGGAAAGGCGATCTACTTCGCAGTAGCGGCTACTCAGGAGGTAGCACAGGGTTTCGTTCGGCAAGTCGCCAACGGGCAGCTCGCGGGCAGACACGTTGACCGGATCCGGCTCGCCCGAGTCTCGAATCAGCGTGGAGGTGCTGAGCCTTAGTGGTCCGGGAGGAGCGACGAACCTGGCGCAACGGTTCCCGAAACTATCGATGTAAGTGGCGACTTCCAGCTTAGGTTCTGTCTGCAACTCGTCCGGCTCCAGCAGATCCTGGACGCGGGAGGGATGAACGCTGAGCAGCGCTACCATGGCCACTGTGGCCGGAAGTTGAAATTGAATGTCGTATGCCAGACGGATCAACATAGGTATACGCCTCTTCTTTAGATGGTTAGGGACCGGGTGGTCCAGTCGTCAGACGTGGGCGACGGAGAGTGCTCTTATCAGATGCAGTGAATTTACCAGACGTCGTGGCCCGATGCTGCGATTCGCCTGAGACAAAATATTAATAAGAAGACTAAAACATGATCTACGGTTTGCGCGCCATGATTTGCGATGCTTAGCTTTGTATTGACTGATTCGATGCTTCAGCGCGCGTGCTTGAACGGGTTTTCGGGGCGGATCTTACACCGAAATTATCGGCTGCGACTGCGCAGATCGTCGCTTAGGATCACGGCTTCCG
>JANXZS010000089.1 GCA_025355385.1 Acidobacteriaceae bacterium
GCGGCGAACAACGTCTCCAAGACGTTCCGGTCGACCAAGCCGCACCAGCCCGCCTAATGTCCCCTCTGAATCTCCGGCAGCCGTGTAAATCAGGATTCCGGCCATCGGTGCAGTTGAATCAGCAGAGACGTATAGACGTTCACGAAGAGATGCAGTACTGTACCCGCATTCGAAGACAAACTGATTGATGAGAATATGCGCAAATGAATGAACTAGGAGGTAGCGAGACGCCCACTCCCGGTTCGCTCCCGCGAGAGGTGGAAGCGTCTGGAAGACGTCGTTGAGACGATTTACGAATTGATCGTTTATTCGCAATTGGAGCCAATCTCGATATTCCACTTGCCACTGAGCGATCCGGTCGTGATTGAACTCTAGGTATATGCCCTCTCCAAACACTTCGATAGCCGGCAACCAACAATCCTGCGGCTGAGATGGCGGAGTTCTGAACAGTTGAGTCATCGCGCTTTGAGGCATGGCCGCAAGAGGTTGAGAGCTGGCCTCCAGACGATTAAACCCGTAAAACACTCTCGTCTCGCGAAGGCGCTCCACCAAGTTAACTTTGGATATCCATGCGGAAAGTTCAGTGGGGACGCTAGTTGGAATGACCCTTAGGTTTGGAACTCCTTCAGGCGTTAACTTCCTCGCGAATGACGTTGAACTCTGCCCTTCGGAACGCAAGCATATCGGACTCTGCCATAGTGGGTTGCGCTCCTGACGAAACGAACGCGCTATTGGAAGCGAGCAAGCTCTCCAACGCGGTTTCAACCTGCCCCAAATCTCGTAATATTCCTCTCCTTTGAAGGGAGTTTTGAACGAGAGCAACGGCTCCGGACCTGTCATTCATATTCCAGAGGGTTTTGGCGATTCCGCAGGTGCCGGGGTCTTGTTCTATCTCGTTTCTGATTTCGCTGATGACCGAGTCTTCCGTTCGCAGATCGGGCAGCAGAATGGCAGATATGGTCTTTGGAAAATAGATGTTCGTTTGATTTATCAGCGCACCTACTAAGGGCTTGTTGCACGACGGCTCGTTTGCTCCTTCCCCGAGCCACGGGCGATCTCTCGGACAGTCGATTCCATCCCACACTCGAATTTAAAGATTGGTCTAGTGGGGCGTCCAGTGCGCGTGGGCAGTGAAAAGGCCATCCGCAAACCCGATCTGGAACGTGACAAAAAGCCCGAAAGCGATGCTGATAAGGCCGGAGGCTATACCAAGTCCGCGATTGAATGTGACGAACCGTTTGCCGGTGAAGACGAAGGGTGCCCCGATGATCATAGTGATCAGCATCATGCCAGCAATCGTGCCCACTCCAAAGATTAGCAGGTAAACAATTGCCCAGCGCGGATCCGGGATTGTGGTCAGAACCAGCAACGCGACTGCAGCTGAACCCGCAAGGCCATGCACGATTCCAATCGCCAAGGGTCGCAGCAACTGGTACAGTCCGACCTTAGCTAGTACATTCTGGAACGCGCCTTGTGGCCGCTGATCTAAATGGAGGTGTACCTCGGGGTTATGACCGTGAATGTGGGCATGGGTGTCTGCACCATGCCCGTGGTCGTGAGCGTGAATCACACCCTCATGACTGTGGTCCGGCATGAACCGGTTGGTGATCCATTGCGTAACCCCGGTTAAATTCAGCACGCCGAGGAATATTAGCATTACTCCCACCGCCAATTCCATAGTGAGGCCAACACGCGTGGGAATGACCAGATGAAACAGGATGATTGCAGCCCCCACAAACAGAATTGTGATCGTGTGGCCGAGGCCCCATAGGACGCCGATCAGGCCAGCATGTCGAATGCTGCGCTGGCGGCTCACAATCGTTGTCACCGCTATGACATGGTCCGGGTCTGTCGCATGACGCATCCCGAGCAGAAACCCCACCCCAACCACTGTCAGCAAATTCAACATGTGAAATCTACCTTCAACTGTCTAATGCTAAAAGCCAAATCCTTCAAACTCTGAAATGCAAAATGCCGCCTGTGATCAGCGAACGGGCCGCAATAGCGAGGCCAAGAATCGTCATCACAGCAGCTGAAGCCAGCGGCAACCAACGCGTAAACCAGATGCTGTCACCCCGAACTTGCGTCATAAACTTGCGAGCGTACACCATCAGCATACCCACTGCAATGAGAACTGCCGCCAGACCCAGGCTGAACGCGACGATGAGGAACAAGCCAAACCCAACCCGGTTGAGTGCGACCGCACTGAGGAGCACAACCAGCGCTGCGGGGCAAGGCACAATGCCGCCCGTTATACCCAAAGCTAGGAGTTGGCGATAGGAGACATCGCCTCGAATCTCGTGGCTGTGCGTGTGCCCATCATGCCCATGATCCGAACTATCCGCGTGCTCGACGCCGTGATGATGATGATGTCCACCGGGGCCATGCGAATGTCCAACCTCACGACCCGCGAACCGCTGAAGAAAAAGATACCAGCCGAGAGCAGCGATCAAGAGCCCTGAGATTGCTCCCATCCATGGATAGAGTTGCTCGGGCACGATGTACTTCGAAGCGTAAAGCGTAACCGCGCCCAGCGCGAAAACACCCGCAGTGTGGGAAATCGTGACAATTAGTCCGAGAAGGAAAGCGTGGTACGCCGTTCCCTTCGAACCCACGAGGTACGCGGCGACAATCGTCTTCCCATGCCCCGGCTCAAGCGCGTGCATCGCACCGAGGCCCGCTGCGATGAGCGCCGCACCAAACAGAAACCAGATTCCAAACTGCTTCGTCGTAATCAACTGC